>JBBQRA010000160.1:0-13991 GCA_038215275.1 Bryobacterales bacterium
GGCGCGTTGAAGATTGAGGGCCGGTACAAGGACGCCGAGTACGTGGCGCTGACTACGCGCGCCTATCGGATGGCCGTCGACGGGGCGGATGTGTCGGGCCAGAAGCCGCTGCTGGAGCAAGTGTATTCGCGGGGCCTCGGCCCTTTCTTCCTGAGCGGAACAAACCATCAGACCGTGGTCGAAGGCCGTTCCCCGCGCCATCGGGGCGTGCGGATCGGCACGGTGAACCGGGTTCTGCCGGAGGCCGTCGTGGTGGATCTGGAAGTGCCGTGCAAGCCGGGCGACGGACTCGTCTTCGACGCGGCCGACTGGCGCAGCCCGCAGGAGCGAGAAGAGGGCGGTAGCGTTTACAGCGTGAGTGATCGAGGCGAGCTGCGGTTTGCCAACGGGGCTATCGACTTCGGCCGCATCCGCCCCGGCGACCGGGTTTGGCGGACGCACGACGCCGACGTCGACAAGGCCGCCAAGCCTTATACGCAGGGCTCGCTTGTGCGGAAGCAGCGGGTGGATGTCGTGGCCGACGCGCGCGTCGGTTCGTCGCTGCGGACGGCGTGGACGGTGGGCGCGGTGACAGTGACGGTCGACTCCGGCGAGCCGCTGGTGGCGGCGCAGAGCCGGGGTCTGGCGCTCGAACCGCTGCGGGAGCAGTTCAGCCGGTTGGGCAATACGGCGTACGAACTGGGGACGGTGGAGTTGACTGCCGAAGGCGAGCCGTTCGTCCCCGTTTCTCTATTGAACCGGGTGCGGCGTGAGGCCGTGGATCGTTTGCAGGAGCGCCAGGCGCAGCGGCCGGCGGCGGTGATTGGCGAAGTGATGCTGACGACGACGCCGCGACCGGCCGTCGATGGGCCGCCGCAGTTGCACCTGCTGGTGAGGACTCCAGAGCAACTCGAAGCAGCGATCGCGTTCGCGCCGGCGAGCATCACCCTCGACTACCTCGATTTGTATGGACTGCGCCCGTCGCTTGACCGGGTGTTGGCGACCGGGTTGACGGTGCGGGTAGCGACACCTCGCGTGATCAAGCCGGGCGAAGAGAAGATGGCCGAGTTCATGACGAAGCTCGGCGTACCGCTGCTGGTGCGGTCGGCGGGTTTGGTGGAGGCGCTGCGAGGCAGGACGGCGATGGTCGGCGACTTCAGTTTAAACGCGGCGAACTCGCTGACGGCGGACGCGTTTCTTTCGATGGGCCTCGAACGGATAACCCCGACGCACGACCTGAATGCGGAGCAGGTGGCGGATCTCGCGCGACGCGTGGGACCGGAGCAGATCGAGGCGATCGCGTATCAGCATCTGCCGGTGTTTCATACCGAGCACTGCGTCTTCTGCCGGTTTCTTTCAACCGGCACCTCGTACAAAGATTGCGGGCGGCCTTGCGAGACGCATCGAGTGGCCGTGAGGGATCCGCAGGGCCGGGCGCATCCGGTGCTGGCGGACGCGGGTTGCCGCAACACGATCTTCGGCGCCGAGGCGCAGGTGGCGAGCGCGCATCTGGGCCGCTGGAAGGCCGCAGGCATTCGGCACTACCGGTTGGAGTTTGCGCACGAAAGCGGGGCGCAAGTGGCGGCGGTCGCGGGGCAATTTCAACAGGCGCTGCTGAACGGCCGGAAGGTGAACCTGCCGCTGGCGACCACTGAGGGCAGCCTGTTCATACCGAATGACTACCTGACCTTTCCTATCCTGCAATGATTCACAAGATTGGACTTCTCGTGGTGCGGGACAACCGCCTGCTGCTGTGCCGCAAGAGTTATGGCACGACACTGCTGATCCTTCCCGGCGGCAAGCCGGACGAGGGAGAGACCGAGGAGCAGGCGCTCAAGCGCGAGATCCCGGAGGAGCTCGGCACGACCGTTAGCGCTATAGAGCACTTTGCCACCTACGAAGACGATGCGGCGGGCGATCCGCGGCGCGTGCGGATCTCGCTCTACACCGGGGTCCTCGGCGGAGAGCCGGCGGCGAGCGGCGAAATTGCGGAGCTGGTTTGGTTCGGAGCCGGGGACGACCGGGAGTTGGTCTCGCCGAGCATCCGGCGGCAGATTCTGCCCGATCTGCTACAGCGGGGCATTCTCCGATAGAATCGGGGCGATGCAGCGCTTTGCTTTGATCCTTTTGGCCGCCGGTTCGCTCTGGGCTGGCCGCAATGAAGACATTCCGTTCCGGAAACACCAGCTCCACTTCGGGGCCAATGAGACCGCGGCTCTTGCTGACTTGAACGGTGACGGACGGATGGACGTCGTCAATGGCGAATACTGGCACGAACAGCTGCCGGGAAAGAAGTGGAAGAGCCACAAGTTCCGGACGGTGGGCTTCCTGAACAACTACATCGACAACTTCACCGATTTGACGATGGACGTGAACGGTGACGGCAAGATCGACATCATCAGTTGCAGCTACTTCTCGAAGCGCATCTCGTGGTTTGAGAACCCGGGCAAGACCGGCGAGTGGAAAGAGCACCTGATCGATGAAGGCAATAGCGTCGAGTTCATGTTCTTCGTCGACCTGAACGGCGACGGCAAGGCCAACGAGATTCTGCCGCAGTTTGGCGGCAAGGGGCCGACGGTCTACTACGAGTTCGCGAAAGGCAAGTTCGAACGGAAGATGGCGAACGAGAAGAACTTCGGCCACGGGATTGGGGCCGGCGATGTGAACGGCGACGGGAAGACGGACATCATCACGCCGAAGGGCTGGCTCGAGGCGCCAAAGTGGACCGAGCACGCGGCGTGGGATATCAAGAAGGCGACGGGTTTTATGTACGCCCTCGACGTGAACGGCGACGGACGCAACGACATCGTCTGGCCGCACGCGCACGACTTCGGGATCTACTGGCTGACGCAGGACGCCGATGGCAAATTCAGCAATGAGCAGAAGGTGGATGATGTGTGGAGCCAAGCGCATGCGACGGCGCTGGTGGACCTGAACGGCGATGGCAAGAAGGATCTGCTGGCAGGCAAGCGGCTATTCGCGCATGACCATGAGCCGGGCGTTAACGATGCGCTGGGCATCTACTGGTATGAATATCAGCGGACGGCGGACGGCAAACGGATTGAATGGGTGCGGCACATCATTGAGTACGGCGGCATGGCCGGGGCGGGGATGCAGATCGCGGTGGGGGATATTGATGGCGATGGCGACCTGGATTTTGCCGTAGGCGGTAAGGGCGGGTGCTACTGGTTCGAGAACCTGACCAAATGAAGAGCGTCCTGATTTTGACCGGCGACGGCGGAGAAAGCTACGAGTGCTGGTACGCCATCCATCGCCTGCGGGAAGAGGGCTATCAGGCCGTCGTGGCGGCGCGGGATAAGCGGCGGCTGAACCTGGTGATGCACGACTTCGAGCCGGGCTGGGACACGTACGTAGAACGGCGGGGCTATGGGGTCGAAGCCGAAC
Organism: Bryobacterales bacterium; assembly: GCA_038215275.1. Lineage (GTDB taxonomy): Bacteria > Acidobacteriota > Terriglobia > Bryobacterales > Bryobacteraceae. The sequence continues at coordinate 3,385 of JBBQRA010000160.1, forward strand.
TGGCGTTTGACGATGTGCGACCGAAGGACTTTGACGCGGTGCTGATTGTGGGCGGGCGCGCGCCGGAGTATCTGCGGAGCGACCCGCGAGTGCTGGCGATCGTGCGTTCGTTCGGGGAGATGGGCAAGTGGGTGTTCGCGATCTGCCATGGGATCCAGGTTCTGATTGCGGCGGGGATGGTGAAGGGCCGGCGGGTGACCTGCTACGAGCACGTGAAGTTCGAGGTGGTTCAGGCCGGGGGCAAGTGGGAGCACTGGCAGGCAGTACGGGACGGGCATCTGGTAACGGCGCAGACCTGGGAGTCGCATCCGGAGTTCTACCGCGAGGTCATGGCTTGTCTCGAGAGCTAGAGTGCTATATAGCACTATGCGCGGGGACGAAGCCTAGGAGTGAGATGACTATTGCCGAGACGCGGGCGGCGATGCTTGGGTCCCGGCGGCATCAATTTCCTTTCGAGGAACCGGTAAAGTTGTCCGATGCTTCGGCGCATGGGGTCCCGGTTCGGTTGTACGGCGACGCGTCAGCCGGGGCTTTGCTGTATTTCCATGGGGGCCGGTTCCTCAGTGGCGACCTGGAGACGCACGACTTGTTTTGCCGGGAGTTGGCGGTGCGATCGGGCTGCCGGGTTTGCGCGGTGGACTACCGATTGGCCCCAGAGCACCGGTTTCCGGCGGCCTACGACGATGGGCTGGCGGCAGCCGATTGGCTGCGGGGCGAGACGGACCGGATGGCCGTTGGCGGCGACAGCGCCGGCGGGGCCTTGGCCGCCGCCATTGCGGTGACGGGGTTTGCGTGGCAGATGTTGTTCTACCCGATGCTCGATGCGACGAGTGATCAGGCGGTACCGGAGGGACCGTGGCCAAATGCGGCCGATATGCGGCGCGGTTGGCAGGCCTATGCAGCAGGTGACGAAACGAACCCAATGGTTTCGCCGCTGTTTGTGACGGACTATCAAAAGTTTCCTCCGACCTATTTGGTGACGGCGGAAGTGGATCCGCTGCGGGAGGAGAACCTCGCGTTTGCGGCCCGGTTAAAAGCTGCCGGGGTGAGGGTGACGCATCACGACTACCCCGGCATGGTGCATGGTTTCGCGTTGATGACCGGGGTGTTTGCCCAGGCCCGCGAAGCCGTTCAGACGGCGGCAGGCGCTTTACGCGTCGCCCTCGCCGGGAGCTAAAAACAGGTTCTCTTCGAGGCCCTGCTGCTTGTCGTAAAGCTCGCGATAGCGCCCATTGGTGGAAAGCAAGTTGGAGTGCGTTCCCCGCTCAACGATTGCGCCAGCTTCGACGACGAGAATCTGATCGGCCCGGCGAATGGTCGAAAGCCGGTGGGCGATGACGAAGGTCGTCCGGCCCTTCATCAGGAAGTTGAGCCCCTCCTGAATCAGCGCCTCGCTTTCGCTATCGAGCGAACTGGTCGCTTCGTCGAGGATCAGAATCCGCGGGTCGGCCAGAATCGCACGCGCGATCGAAACCCGCTGGCGTTGGCCGCCGGAAAGCTTAACGCCGCGTTCGCCGACGATGGTGTCGTATTTTTCGGCGAAGCGTTCGCAGAATTCGTCAACACGCGCAATTTTGATGGCGCGCATCAGGTCCTCTTCAGAGGCACCGGGCTTCGAAAACGCGATGTTCTCGCGAATAGTACCGGCAAAAAGGAACGTATCCTGGAGGACGACTCCGATCTGGGTCCGGTAGCTCGAAATGGCGACAGTGGAAAGATCGACGCCGTCCACGGAAACCGTACCTTCGTTGGGCACGTAAAAGGCCGCAATCAGGCCGATAATCGTGGATTTTCCAGAACCGGAGGAGCCAACCAGCGCGGTCATCGTACCAGGTGACGAAACGAACCCAATTCGCTGCAAAACCGGTTTGTTTTCTTCGTATTGGAAGGAAACATCGTCGAATCGGACCTCGCCTTCAATGGGACCAAGGACCACTTTGCGGCGGGGATCGTCTTCCTCGCGCGGCTCGTTGAGGATCTCGCGAGTACGCTCGAGTCCGGCCATTGCTTCCGTTAATTGCGTGCCGATGTTTACGATTTGAAAGACCGGGGCGATCAGGAACGCCAGGAATGCGGTGAACGTAACGAACCCACCGAGAGTGAGTGTGCCATTGATGATTTGCCCGGCGCCCATCCACATGACGAGTGCGCCGACGATGCCCATCAGCAGGGTCGCCGACAGCGAGAGCAGCGAGACGCCGCTGAGCGACTGCAGAATGTTATTCAACAGCCGGTCGGCGCCTTGGCGGAACACCTCTTCCTCCCTGGCTTCGGCGTGGTAGCCCTTAATGACGCGGGCTCCGCCGAGGGATTCGGTCAAGCGCCCGGTGACCTCACTTTGAATGATGCCGCGCTCCTTGAAGATCGGCCGGAGCTTGCTGAAAAAGCTTTGCAGGACACCGGTGAAGACGAGGACCACGCTCATTGCGACGAGGGTCATCGACGTGCTGATCGAAAGCAGGATAAACAGGGAAAGCACGGCGGTGAGTAGACCGCCCACGAGTTCGACGAGGCCGGTTCCGACCAGATTGCGGACGCCTTCGACGTCGTTCATGATGCGCGAGACGAGCGCGCCCGACTTGTTTGCGTCGAAATAAGCGATAGGCAGGCGGCCGACGTGAGCCTGCACTTTGCCGCGCATTTCCGCGATGAGGCGCTGGGCAGCTTTCGACAGGAGTTGGGTTAACGTGTACGAGGCGGCCGACTGGACGGCGGTGGCGACAAAGACCGCTAGAATCAGCGGGTTGAGCATCTCGTACTGCTGTTTGCCGAGAATATCGTCGATGAGATAGCGGGTAGAAGCAGGCAGTACGAGGCCGGCGACGCGGCTGATGACAATGAGCACGAGGCCCAGACCGAGGGCCCCGCGGCGGGGCTTAACGAGGGCCCAGACATCCGGCCAGAGAGCTCGGAGACGGGCCGGACTCGGCCGCTTAGATGCTGGTTTCATATGCGAGTTGGTCCTCTAAGGGAGAGTCTAGCGAACGGGTGCAAGTAATTTCGGCGGATTCGGGATATCCTGGTATCAGGAACCTAGATGAAAGCTTTTCAGTTTGTTGCACTTAGCGGTATTGCACTTTTTTCTGCATTGGTCGTGAACGGCCAAACGCCCGCGCCCAAAAAGGCGGCTCCGGCCGCGGCTAAGCCCGCTGCGGCCAAACCGGCCGCGGCCGCCAAGCCAGCTGCGGCGGCTAAGCCTGCGGCAGCAGCAGCGAAACCTGCCGCGCCGGGCATATTGGCGCAGGCGAATGATCCGATCGTGATCCAGATTGGCGGCACGAAGGTGACTAAGAGCGAGTATGAGCGCTTTTTGGACGGTTTGCCCGAGCAGATTAAGGCGCAGGCAGCCGGCCCGAACAAGCGGCGCGTGGCCGAGCAGTTCGCCGAACTGAAAATGATGGCGCTGGAAGCGCGGAAGCGGAAAATAGACCAGGATCCAAAGCTGAAAGCGCAGTTGGAGTTCCAGGTGGACCAGATGTTGGCCTCGACACTGTTCAAGGAGATTTCCGAGAAGATCACCATCGACGAGGCCGCAGTGAAGAGCGCGTACGAGACGATGAAGAACGAGGCGGAGGAGGTGAAGGCGAAGCACATCCTGATCCGTTTCCAGGGATCGAAGGTACCGCTGAAGGATGGCCAGAAGGACCTTACGAAGGAAGAGTCGCTGGCGAAGGCGAAAGAGCTGAAGGCCAAGATTGACGGCGGAGGCGACTTTGCCGCGCTCGCGAAGGCCGAGAGCGACGATGCCGGTTCCGGCGCAGCGGGCGGCGACCTGGGTTTCTTCGCGAAGGGCCAGATGGTGCCGGCGTTTGAACAAGCGGCGTTTGCACAGCCGATCGGCAAGGTGGGCGAGCCGGTGGAAAGCCCGTTCGGCTATCATCTGATCCTGGTGGAAGAGAAGCGAGCGAAGGGTCTCGAAGATGTGCGGAAGGATATTGAAGCCAAGTTGCGGCCGGAACTGGCCAAGAAGCAGGTGGACGCCATCAAGGCGACGACCCCGATTGTGATTGACGAGACTTACTTCGGTAAGTAGTCGGTGTACCCCTGGGCTCCCGGCGTGTAGAACGTGGACGGGTCGGGAGCCGAGAGGGGGCGGATTCGCGGGTTAGACCGGCGCCAGCGAAGTAAGGACCCGCAACGACAGGCCCGAGTTGGCTTCAAAGCAGGTGGACGCCTTCAAAACGACCATCTCGATTGTGATTGACGAGACCTACCTCGGTAAATAGTCGGTATACCCCCGGGCTCCCGGCGTGTAGAACGTGGACGGGTCGGGAGCCGAGAGGGGTGCGTTGGCAGCGAACCGGGCGGGGAGGTCGGGATTCGCAATGAATGCCGTGCCAAATACCGCTGCGTCCGCTTGGCTGTTGGCCAAGAGCGTGGTGGCGGATTCGCGGGTTAGGCCGGCGCCAGCAAAGTAAGGACCCGCGAAAAGGGGCTGAAGCAGCGCGTGGAAGTCCGGCTCCGGGACCGTTTGGGCGACGTGAAGATAGGCGAGGCCGAGGCCGGAGATCGCCTTGACGAGCGTCGTGTAAGTCTCGATGGGGTTCTCGTCCGTGAGATCGTTAAAAGGCATCGCAGGGCTGATCTTGATCGAGACCTTTTCGGGTCCGGCGACGGCGATCATGGCGGCCAGGACTTCCAGGACGAAGAGGATGCGGTTTTCGACCGAGCCCCCGTACTGATCGGTCCGAACGTTCGTACCGGACGAGAGGAACTGCATGGGCAAGTATCCCGAGGCCGCATGGAGTTCGACGCCATCGAAGCCAGCAGCGTACGCGTTGGCAGTGGCCTGACGAAACTCCTCAATGATGCCAGGGATTTCTTCGGTTTCAAGGGCGCGGGGCTCTTCGAGGGGCAACATGCCGAGGTCGTCGGTCCAGGTCTTGACGTTGGGCTTTACGGCGGAGGGGGCGACAGCCTGGGCGCGGCCGGGCAGGAGATGCGGATGGGCGATGCGGCCGCAATGCATGAGCTGGCAGAAGATGCGTCCGCCGGCGGCGTGGACAGCGTCGGTGACGATCGTCCATCCGGCGATCTGTTCCGGGGTGTAGATGCCGGGGATGCGGACGTAGCCCTTCCCCAGCGCCGAGGGCACAGTTCCTTCCGAGATGAGGAGTGCGGCGGAGGCGCGCTGGGCGTAATAGGTGGCGGCGAGTTCGCCTGGGACGCCATCAACCGAGGCGCGGCTGCGGGTCATCGGCGCCATGACGATGCGATTCGGGAGCGTCAGCGCTCCGAGCGATAGAGGATCGAATAAGTTCGGCATATGAAAATAGTCATGCCGTAGGATGCGGCCGGGATGCCGGAAGGTGCAACTAGCGCGTCTTAAGCTGCGGTGTAGCTTCCGTGAGGACGAATTCGAAAAGCTGATTGCCGCAGATGACTTTGAGGATTCCGGGAGGCAGCGGCTTAGCGGCGGTATTGAAGAACAGGGCGCCGTCAGTGGTTTCGCCGGGGACAAGTTTCGTTTGCACGAAGGCGATGGCCGAAGCGGCAGCGGCGGCCTTGAGCTTGGCGGATTCGACCTCCGCGAGAGCCGCGCGGCGGCGGGATTCGTAGCCCGAGGAGGAGCGCAACTGCTGGAGACCGTAAAGGCCCGACTCATAGGCTCCGACGAGGCCGACGACGTCATCGCGGCGGGCTTTCGAGAGGAGTTCCCGGACAACGATGCGGGCGGCGATAGGCGTGATGGAGGGGCCGGACTCCGGATGCCAGGTGAAGTCTTCGGGACGAATGATGACCGGCTGCGGGGTTCCGTTCGAGACGGCTACCTGCAGGGTGACGTAGTCGCGGACGGTGGCGGCCAGGTGGGCGTACATGATAGTTACGCCATTCTTGGTTAGAGTTTGGTACTTAAGGCCACCCGATTCAAACTCAATCACCTGCGCCGGCAGCAGCGGCGTAAGGAGGAGCAGAACTGAGATAGCAACGAGCCGCATTACTACCATTATGCGCCCTCATGCTTCGAGTGGCGGCAGATCGAAATAGAGTTCGGGATGAGCAAGCACTTCACCTTGCTCAATATCGGAGGAAATGAGGCGCAACACGGCAGAGGTGCTATCGACAAATACCTGCGGATCTCCAGACTGCACGTTCGCGAACTGGAGCGGGTCTCCGGGCAGCCAGATGTTGCCATCAAAGTCGACGAAAGGGCGTTTGCACTTCAGCGGTCCGCGTCCGGCGTATTCATTCAGGGCGGGCATCGAAGGGAAGTTCAAAGAAGCGTTCGGGATAGAGCAGGACGGCGGCGTGCTCCGCGTTCTGTTCGTCGAGCTGAAGAACTTCGCCAGAGTGCCCGTGGAAGTGATGCACCAACTGGCTTTGGTCGCGCTCGTGAACAGCCCAGTTCACCTGATCGCCGGCGTGGAACTTGCGGCCACTGAGGTCAGTGAACTCATGCGTCACCGCCAGCGCCGGACCGTTGGTATACCAAGCCAGGCGGGGGAGCGGGAGGGAGAAATAGTTCTCCGGGTGGGCGATGACGTCGAGGTCCGACGGCACATCGGCGGAAAGACGCAGGACGGTTTCGCCGTTCCGTGTGAAGGTGAACCCAGCTTCGTATGGCACGTAGCTATAGAAGTCGAATTCGATGGATTGGCCCAGTTTCAGGCACTGGCCATCATAGTCATTAAACTCACGACCCACGTACAGTGGGCCGCAGCCTTCGTAGTCAGTTAACCGGCTCAACGCAATCTCTCCAGTTCGTGTTTCAAAAGGGGGTTCTCCGGATAGTCTCGCACGAGACCGTGCAGCCAGGCGCGGGCTTCTGGCTTCTTCTTCTCGCGCAGGGCTGCGACTGCAAGAAGGATGCGCGCGAACGGGCCAAGGTAACGTCCGTTTTTCGCAGCGAATTTCAGGTTGTCGACGGCGACCTGCTTCGAGCCCTTGGTGTCGTCGAACTTAACGAACCATTTGACGAAGAACGGCAGGCTGCCCAGGAGGTACTCGCTGAGGCCGGTGGTGAGATAGGCGTCACCGTAGTTCTGGTCGACCGCGATGAGCCGCTTGGCAAAGGAGTGCGAAGTCTTGGCGTAGCTGAGGGAGCCGAGTTGGCGCTTCTCCACGAAAGCGGCATAGTCCGTGGTGAGGCCCCAGGAGAGCGAGTTGGCAAACAGGGCGGTGGTATCGTTCGGGTTCTTGAGCAGCATGGCGTCGGCCCGTTCCTGGGCCTGGCGGGCAGCCCAATAGAAGGCGTCGCGGGTTTGCGGATCTGGCCGGAGCTTTTTCTTTTCGGCGATGCGATCGTCGTCGAGGAAGAAGTCCGTTTGGAGGATGCTGAGGCGATCCAGTTCCTGGAAGACGAGGGCCGCGGCGCGGGTGGAGTAGCCGAGGGGATCCTGCGGATTCTCATTCACATGCTGATCGATCAACGTCCGGGCGGCGTCGAAATCGAAGTTGTACATGCGTTGATAGGCTCGATCCAACAGCGGAGGATCGGCTCCGAAGGCGGCCAAGGGCAACAGGAAAAGGGCGAAACGACAGGCAATCATGAAACGGCAAAGAGACGATCGAACAGTTCCCGCGTACGACTGCGGATCTGTTCCACTTTATCGGGCAATGGCTGATCGTGCAAATGGGGTGGGGTCCACCGGCCAATTACGTCGGTGAGCATTTCGAGATGCAGGGGCGATTTGGGCAGGTCTGCCTCCGCATGGCCAAAGATGATCCGGAGGCCGTGGTCGAGCGCGCGATAGAAGGTAGCGGCATCGCGAAGGAAGAGCGCGTCGGCGTGATCGAGGTGACCCATCTTCTCGATCACTTCGATGCGTTGGGGGGTAGAAAGTTGTTTAAAGAAGAAGCCGGCGCTCTTCAGGCGCAGGTACATGAGGATGAAGTCGATGTCGTAGTAGCCGCCGAAGCCTGCCTTTAGGGGCTGCGCGGCGCCCTGTTCGCGTTCGAGGCGAATGCGCATACGGCGGAGTTCGGCGCGGGAGCGCCCGGACTGGCCGTAGCGGCGCCAGTCGATCTGCTGGAGGTCGTTGAGGAAGGCGGTGGAGGCTTCGATGTCGCCGGCGACGGAGTGGGACTTCATGTAGGCCATGCCTTCCCAGGCTTCGGCGCGGCGTTCGAAATAGTCGCGGAAGGCGGACTCCGTTTGCACGAGCGCGCCGGCGCGGCCGTTGGGCCGGAGGCGGGAATCGACGGCGAACATCATGCCTTCGCCGGTATAGGCGCTGAGAATTTCGATGAGGCGTTCCGCGATCCGGGACCAGCCGGGAAGGTCCTCGGCGTCGGCGTTGGGGAGGGCGAAGACGAGATCGGCATCGGAGCCGACGTCGAACTCGCGCATGCCGAGACGGCCGAGGGCGATGACCATCAGCTTTGGCGGACTATCCGGGCCGGCGGCGATGCGATAGGCCGCGCCGATGATCCATTCGCCGAGTTGGGAGGCGCGTTCAAGCGTATCGAAGACGGGCCGGGCCAGACAGATGGACTCCGCCTGAAGGCGGAACATTTCGCGGCGGAAATAGCGGCGGAGGGCGGGAGGATCGGCGTGGGGCGGAGGGGGATTGGGCGGGGTGCGGAAGAGAGCGAACTCGGCGAGGAGGTCCGGGGTGCGGACGAGCTGTTCGGAGAGATAGGGGCTGGTTTCGAAGATGTCGAGGACGTGGCCGGCGAGGGTGGCGTCGCGATCGAGGAGGGCGAGCCAGTCAGGGGCATCGAACATTTTCTCTAGGAAATGTTCGAAGGCGAGGGCGGAGCGGGTGAGGGGCCGGACGGCGAGGAGGGCGGCGAGGCCGACGGCTTTCTGGTCGAGAAAACGGACGAGATTGGAGTGGTGGGTGGCTGGTTCGGGGGCGCGGTAGGCAGGCTGCTGGGCATGGATGACGCGCTCATAGACTTCGTGGACTTCGGCGAGATGGAGGTGGAGGGTATCAAGTAGCCGTTCGGCGGAGACAACGCCACCGACTTCGGCGGGGGGCATGCGGCGGGCGATGTGATCCGGATGAAGGGGGAGCGAATGGGTTTGGCGATCGTCTTCAAACTGGAGCCGATGTTCGAGATGGCGGAGGAATTGGTACGCGCTGGTGAGGCGGCCGTATTCGATGGGGGAGAGGAGTTCCTTGTCGCGGAGGCGGGAGAGAGCGAGCATGGTTCCGCCGTGGCGGACCCAGGGTTCGCGGCCCCCGTGGAGGCGCTGGAGGCATTGCACGAGAAACTCGATATCGCGGATGCCGCCGGGGGAGAGCTTGACGTCGATTTCGGAAGTATTGAGCCTGCGGGAGGCGAGTTGCTCGTGGATGCGGAGGCGGGTTTGGGAGACGGCTTCGATGGCGGTGAAGTCGAGAGACGTGGAATAGATGAGTGGCTCGACGAAGGCGAGGAGGGCGCGGCCGGGGGCAGGGTCGCCGGCGGTGACACGGGCCTTGATGAGCATCTGCAGTTCCCAATCGCGACCGCGGGATTGGTAGTAGGCCTTGGCGGCGTCGAGCGACATGACGACTTCGCCGTGACGGCCTTCGGGACGGAGACGGAGATCGACACGGTAACAGATGCCTTCGGGGGTATAGCGGCAGAGGAGGTCCGTGACGAGGTTGGCGACCTTCTTCGAGAACTCTTTGTTGGTGATGGCCTCGGGTCCGGCGGTGTCGCCGTTGGCGGCATAGAGGAAGATGAGGTCGATGTCGGAGCTGTAGTTGAGCTCTTCACCGCCTAGCTTGCCGACGGCGAGGATGGAGAGCGAGGAGGAGGGGAGGCCGTGGCGCTGAGCGTAGTGGGCGATGGCGCGGCGGAGGGTGACGTCGAGAATGGCGTCGGCGAGATGGGAGAGTTCGCCGGTGGTCTCCGGGAGGTTGGCGAAGCCGCGGACGTCGCGTACGAGGATGCGGAGGAGTTCCCGGCGGCGAAAGCGAGCGAGTTCGACGGCCTCGGGAAGGCCCGGGGGAAGAACGGCTTCGAGGCGGTCGACGTATTGGTCGGCGGAGCAGGACTGGTGCAGCGCTTGGCCGGCGCAGAGCGCTTCGAGCCACTCGGGATGCTGGAGGACCTCTTCGGCGAGGAAGTGGGAATTGGCGAAGACGGCCAGGGCGGAATGGTAGGCAGGCGGTTGGCGCTCGATGCGATGGAAGGCTTCGGGGTGCCGTTCCTGGAGGCGGGAGAAGTAGTCGGTGGCGATCAGCATGGATCTGAGAGAAGGGTGATGGGGTCGCCGGGATAGAGGCGGCCGGGTTTGAGAATTTTGACGTAGAAGCCCGCGAGTCCCCAACGGGGGGAGACGGGTCGGCCGGCCTTGACGTCGGCGTCGTAGACGGATTTCTGGATGGTGGGGCCGTAGGGGGCGAGCGTGCGGCAGGGCTCCCGCATCTTAGTGATTTCGATTTCGACTTCGCCGAGGCGGTATCGTTGGCCGAGGCGCATCTGGTGGCGGTCGAGGCCGCGGGTGGTGACGTTTTCGCCGAGGGCTCCGGGATAGACGGGGAAGCCCGCGGCCTTCAGTTCGTCGAGGCCTTCGGCGGTGATGAGGAGCAGGGCTTGATTGGGGCCGCCATGATACTTGCGATTTTTCTGCACGTCGCCGGCGATGCCGAGGGGCGTCACCTCCGCTTCGAGAATGGGAAGCTTCGGGACGCCACCGCGGGAGATGGCGAGTTGGAGGACAGTGGACA
>JBBQRA010000161.1:0-13942 GCA_038215275.1 Bryobacterales bacterium
CAGTAGTTGACGGGCCTCGGGATAAGCGGGTTGTCCCATCCCGTGCCACCAGCGCCGGATAGTCTCCACGGCGAAGGCGGCCGTATCATGATCGACGCCTACACTCACCCACCCCGTATTGTTGCCCACGTCGTACACCCCGTACGGTGCAGCGCGCCCCAACTCCTTGATCAGGAAGTCATGCACACGCACCGGTTCGTCGCGGTGATCTTGAGCGGAATCGTCACCCGGAAAATCGAGCCACTGCCGGGTTCGCTTTCCACTTCGATCGTACCCTTCATTACCTCGACGAAGCTCCGAACGATGGATAGGCCGAGTCCGCTGCACGTGGACGCGACTCTGCCTTCAACGATCCGGGCTGGTCCGGAGGTGGGCAGCCTGCCCCAAATGTGTCCCTCCCGGTCAACGGCAACGCAGCCAGGTGGCTCTCCTGCAGGCCTCCACGGAGGGTGAAGATGCTGAAGAGCCGTGGGCAGACCCGACCATACGCCGGCGACTTCACTCCTAGGTGGCAAGGGAATCCTACACTCTGCCCGCGGAGTCCCGGGCGCTCAAGAGAAACTGCAAGTGTGGGGGGCGTTCACTGCTTGCGTCTCGCTGGACGCTTCCGATACCGGCCCGGCGGCCAGCCCCGGTGGCCGCGCGAGCAGCGCGACCTGCCATCGGCGGGTGACTGCCACTCCCGTCCGATTCGGCCGGGCCCAAAGGGCCATTACCGCGTTCGGCTCGCGCTCGCGGCTGGGCGTATCGATTCCTTCCAGACGAAAGTCGGCGAAGCTGCAAAAGGGGTCCCGAACGAGCCGGGAGATTCAGCCGCTGGCTGAGCCCGCCCCCACGGCACCATCGGGCCTCATCACGAGATGGGCCAGTGTATTGGCGCTACGACTACCAGTGCCTCTGGCCCGGAACGAATCGACGAGCCGGAAGATCTCCCACTGTTTGCCGTCGAACCGAACGATGCAGTGGTTGGAAGCCAGCCAGATATAGCCCTCCCCAGGAGCTAGAATCGACGCAAAAGTCTCTTACCGCAGCCCGCTCTCGGCGCCCCAATGGCGGCCCGAGAGATTGACGAGGCGCTCGCCAGCACGAATCGCCTCGACTATGCCCGGGACCAACAGCAATACACAAGCTTGCGCGGAAACCCGCGCTTATTCAGTAGCGGCCAAACGGCCCGGAATTACAGTCAGCAGCCCTAGCCACAATACTGTTCACTTATGACATTTTTGTGCTATTCTGTTTTGGGGCGGGAGGCCCCACGAATGGCCCGTACCGTCGCATCATTGCCGGCCGGGAGCCGGATCACGGACTACATCAGCTTGGGCGTTCTCAGTTCGGCTATTCCGCGAGACCGTATTGATGCTGTGTTAACTGCGACCGGCAAGAAGAGTCTGCGGCAGCGAGATCTTCCGGCGCATGTGGTCGTCTATTACGTGGTCGCCCTCGCGCTGTTCATGCAGTCGTCCTACCGGGAGGTGCTGCGCTGTTTGCTCGAGGGCCTCGATTGGCTGCGGGGCCCAGCGGAAACGATTCACACTGCTGGGAAGTCGGGTATCTCGCAGGCGAGAACCCGGTTGGGCTCCGAACCTCTGCGCCTGCTTTTGCAGGAGATTGCGACCCCGATTGGCTTGAAGCGGACGCGGGGCGCATGGTATCGCACTTGGCGATTAGTGAGCTTGGACGGCAGCACGCTGGATGTAGCCGATACCGTGGAGAATGCCAAGGCGTTTGGGCGGCCCTCTGCCAGTCGCGGCTCAAGCGCATATCCGCAGTTGCGTTTTGTCTCCCTCTTGGAAAACGGCACCCACGTTCTCTTCGGCGCCAGGGTGGATGGCTGCGACGTGAGTGAAATGGCGCTCGCTAAAGACGTTGTCACCAGCTTGACACCGGAAATGCTCTGTTTGGCGGACCGCTATTTTTACAGTTCGGAACTGTGGAGCAAGGCCGCCGCCACCGGCGCTAAACTGGTCTGGCGGGTGCGCAAGAACATGCGACTGGAATGCCTCGAGCGGTTTGCGGACGGCTCCTATCGAAGCGCCGCCTATCCTAGCGAGACCGATTGGCGCCACAAGACAAATGGCATCCCCCTGCGCGTGGTCGATTATCAGCTCAAAGGCGTTCCAGACGCCGAGCCCCTCTACCGCCTGGTGACCAACATCATGACGCCGTCAGAAGCTCCGGCCGAGGAACTGGCCGCGCTCTACCCGGGCCGCTGGGGGATCGAAACTGTCTTTGATGAACTCAAAACGCATCTTCGCGGCGCGCGTATCGTACTTCGGAGCAAAACGCCAGAACTGGTTCGGCAAGAGTTCTATGGCCTCCTGCTCGCCCACTTCGCGATAAGAGGCTTGATGCACCAAGCGGCATTGGGCAGCGACATCGCTCCGCGTGACGTCTCATTCGTCCACGCTGTACACGTGGTCCGCCGGAAGTTGCCGCGCTGGGCCGCTATTCCCCCCTCGGGGAAGAAAAAGACTTCATCGCGCAATCCTTGAGAGATTCTTCAAGAACGTGTCAAGCCGAATCTACACCGCTGGAATCCCCGAGCGGTGAAGCGAAAAATGAGTAGCTATGCGCTTCGGCCCGATGCCCGAGGCCCTACGGTCCGGCGCCAGCCAGTTGTTTGCATCAAAATTGACTAAGTGAACGGTATTGCGGCTAGGGCAGGACATTTCCATCGGCATCCATCGTTTTTACGTCACCGAAGCCCAACTCCCGCAGGCCTTTCTCCACTTGGGCCTTATCTCCGACGACCACGTAAACCATCTTCGTCGGCCGCAGAACGATCTCTGCCGCCGCGCTGATGTCTTTCGTTTCGAGGGTGTTGATGCGCTGGGCGTACGTGATGAAGTAGTCTTCGGGCAGGCCGTAACGGGTGATCTCGGCTAGATCGCCGAGGACGGCACCCTTCGTCTCCCGTTCTCCGGCGAGCGAGAGGGTCAGGTTGAGCTTGGTCTTGGCGATTTCTTCGTCGGTCACCGGGCGATCTTTGATGATCGCCCGGAGCTCTTTATCGATCTCCTGAAGCGACTCCTTGGTTTTGTCACTCTGGACGGAGGCGTAGGTCAGGAAGGTCCGCTGGCCCTTGGCTCCGATGAGCACCGTCTGGGCACCGTAGGCCCAGTGTTTGTCCTCGCGGAGGTTCATGTTGAGACGCGAGGTGAAGGCCCCGCCAAGGATGGTGTTCATGACATCAATGGCGGCTTCGTTCGGGTTCGCTCGTGGCGGGGCGATGTGACCGGCGAGGATCATGCTTTGGACGGCGCCGGGTTTATCGATCAGATAAATGGTCGTCTTGTCGAGGTGCGATACGGTGACGAGGTTCTTCTTGGGCACCGGGGCGCTCTTCCAGCCGGCGAACAGTTTTTCGAGCTTGGGCTGGATCTCGGCAAGGGTCGTGTCACCGACGATGAGCAGTGTTGAGTTGTTGGGCTTCACCCAGGTATTGACGTACTGTTCGAGGGAGGCACGCGTCATGGCCTTGACGCTCTCTTCGGTTCCACTGCCGGTTAAGGGATTGCCGTAGGCGTGGTCCTTTCCGTAGAGCAGGGCAGGGAGGACGCGTTGGGCGAGGGCGACTGGCTGAACTTTCTCGCGCTGGATGGCGGCGAGCTGTTGAGCCTGGAGGCGTTTGAAATCGGCCTCGGGAAAGATGGGGTTGAGCACGACGTCGGCGAACAGGTCGAGCGAGGGGTCGAGGTTCATCTTGAGGGCGGACAACGACACGGAGGAGACGTCAAGGCTGGAGCCGGCGTTGAGGGAGGCGCCGAGGTTGGCCGCCTCTTCGCTGATGGCGAGAGAGGAGCGCCGCTTTGTCCCTTCGAGCATCATGCGCATGGCCATGCCGCTGGTGCCGGCGAGGCCGCCTTGGTCAGCCGCGTAGCCCGCGTCAATTTGGAGGATGAAGTTGATGACCGGGGTCTCATGGCGCTCGACGAGGACGAGTTTCAGGCCGTTCGAGAGGGTCGCCTTCTGCATGGCCGGCATGCGGAGGGGCGGGGTGGGGCCGGGCTTGGGGAGTTCCTTACGGTCGATGTCCTTGGTGAGTTCCTTGTACTGCGGGACGGGCTGTATTTCGAGAATGTAGGCGCCGCTGCCCGCGTAGGTGTTGGCGGCGGCCCGCACTTCGGCGGGAGTGGCTTCGTTCGTCCAGCGGAGGGAGTTCTCATAGCAGGCAGCGTTGCCGGTGTAGACTTCACAGGTCGCTAGCACGTCGGACTTGCCGCCGAAGCCGCCGATGCGTTCGGCGCCGCGCAGGAAGCCGGCGAGGGCCTGCGTCTTGGCGCGCGCCAGTTCTTCGGCGGTGGGGCCATCCTTCAAAAACTTGGCGAGCTCTTCGTCGATCGCTTTTTCGACGGGGGCCAGGCTGCCGCCAGGTTTGACGGTGGCTTCGATCGTAAACATGCCGGCGATTTCGAGGGACTCGTTTTGCACGGAAACGTTGGTGGCGATCTGATCCTGATAGACGAGGCGGCGATAGAGCCGGGAGGTCTTGCCGCCGCCGAGGACAGCCGCGGCCAGGTCGAGGAGTTCGACGTCGCGGTGGCCGACGCCTGGAGAGGACCACACCTTATAGATTCGGGCCTGGGGCAAGCGATCCTGGGCGGATTCGCGGATGGTTTCCGCTCGGCGGGGGACCCACTGCTGCATGCGAGCGACCGGCGGGCCGGGCGGAATCCAGCCGAAGTACTTTTCGACCTTCTCTTTGGCTGTTTTGGCGTCGATGTCGCCGGCGATGACGACGACCGCGTTGGCGGCGCCGTAGTACTTCTGGAACCACTCCTTGACGTCGGGGAGGGAGGCGGCCTTCAGATCCGCTTCCGATCCGATGGGGCTCCAGGAGTAGGGGTGGCCGGGGGGGAAGACGCCCTTGAGGATGAGTTCTTCGGAGATGGAGTAAGGCTGATTTTCGCTCTGGCGCTTCTCGTTCATGACGACGCCGCGCTGTTCGTCCAGCTTGGCTTGGTCGACGACGCCGAGCAGGTGGCCCATGCGGTCGCTTTCGAGAAAGAGTAATTGGTCCAGGGCCGGGGTGGGGGCGTTCTGGAAGTAGTTGGTGCGGTCGAAGTAAGTAGTGCCGTTGAGATCAGTGGCGCCGATGCGCTCCATGGCCTGGAAGTAATCCTGGTTGAAATTTTCGCTGCCGTTGAACATCAGGTGTTCAAACAGGTGGGCGAAGCCGGTGCGGCCGGGCTTCTCGTTCTTGGATCCGACGTGATACCAGACGTTGACGGCGACGATGGGCGTCTTGCGGTCTTCGTGGACGAGAAGAGTAAGTCCGTTCTTCAGGACAAACTTTTCATAGGGGATCTTGATCTCAATTTTTCCTACTGACTGGGCGAAGGTGGCCGCCGCCAGCAGAGCGCCAAGGACGAGGGTTCTCATAAGTCCTTTGTAGCATGAGTGTCACAGTTATAGGCGGATGATCCATTGGCGCCGGTAAAGGAACCAGGCCACCAGATAGAGGGCGACGACGTGGGCAAGGCCGAAGCAGAGGGAGGCGAACTCGGGGGAGCCGAGGGGGACGAAAAGCGAATCGTAGACTGGCTTGCGCCAGCCGGTGAGGCCCCACAGACGGGAGACGAGGCCGCTGAGGACATAGACCGCTATGGCGTTCGAGCCGTAGTGGACGAACGGGGTGGCCCAGCGCTTCCAGCCTTCGCCGTCGATGAACCAATAAAACGAACCCAGCCCGAGGTGGGCGAGGCCGGCGGTGAAGACGGCGAAGGAGACGGTCCAGATCTTCTTATTGATGGGCATGATGAGCCCGAGGAGGTAGCCGGCGACGGTGAGGGCTACGCCAGTGGCGAGGAGCCAAGCTGCCTTTTCAACGAGTTCGCGGCGGCTGCGGAGGAGGTGGCCGGCCAGCGCGCCGAATAGGAGAGTGGCGATGGCGGGGAGGGTGCTGACGATGCCTTCAGGGTCCCAGACTTTCGTCGCGCGGTAGAGGTGGCCGGGGAGGACCATCCAATCGATGTACTGGGAGAAGTTGCCGACGGGTTCGAGGACGCCGGGGCCGTAGCCGGGGACGGGGTAGAGGGTCATCAGCATCCAATAGAGAATACAGACGCCAACGATGACGGCGGCTTGGCCGCGCCAGGTGGTGTATAGGAAGATGATGGCGCCGATCAGATAGCAGATGGCGATGCGCTGCAGGACACCGGGGATGCGGATGGTGGAAAGGTCATAGGAGGGGAAGCCGGCGAGGAAGAGGCCGAGGCCGAAGATGAGAGCGCTACGGCGGAGGGTGTGGCGGATGAGGACGGACTTATCACCGCCTTCTTCGACGCGCCGGGCGAAAGAGAAGGTCATGGCGACGCCGACGATCCAGAGGAAGAAAGGGAAAATGAGGTCGGTGGGGGTCCATCCGTGCCAGTCGGCGTGGAGGAGGGGGGTGTAGGCCTGGGTGTAGGAGCCGAGGTTATTGACGAGCATCATGGCCGCGATGGTGGCGCCGCGAAAGGCGTCGAGCGAGACGAGCCGCTGCTTTGTCGATAGAATGTTGGCCAAGAAGGTATTATGCATCGTCTCGTTGCGGCGTCGGTTTTGTTAGCGATTCCAGGATTCAGTCAGGGTCTTCCTGAGCAGGCGGCCAAGATACTTGGCGCCAACTGTACGTCTTGTCACGGCGGGGCGCTGCGGGTCTCGGAACTGGATCTGCGGACGCGGGATGCTATGGCCAAGGGCGGGACGCGGGGCGCGGCGCTGGTGGCTGGCAAAGCGGAGGAGAGCCGGATGTACCGGTTTGCGGCGGGGCTGGATCAGCCGCAGATGCCGCCGGGGAAGAAGCTGTCCGATGCAGACTTGGCGACGCTGAGGGCTTGGATCGACGCGGGGGCGGAACTGACGGGGGCTCCGGTGGCGACGGGTTCGCTGGCGGCGGCCGAGGAGCGGCCGATTACTGAGATCGAGCGGAAGTATTGGGCGTTTCAAAAGCCGGTCAGGCCGGCGGCTCCGGCGGGAAATGCTATAGATCACTTTCTGGCACTGAAGTGGAAGGCCAAGGGTTTGACGCCGGCGCCGCGGGCGTCAAAGCAGGTGCTGGTGCGGCGGGCTTATTTGGACCTGGTGGGTCTGCCGCCTACGCCGGATGAAGTGGCGGCGTTCGTGAACGACTCGCGGCCGGACGCTTGGGCGCGGCTGGTGGACGAGTTGCTGGCTTCGCCCCATTATGGGGAGCGGTGGGCACGGCACTGGCTGGACGTGGTGCGGTATGCCGATTCGGGCGGCTTTGAATACGACCGGGACCGGAACAATGCGTACCGGTATCGCGATTATGTGGTGAAGGCTCTGAATAGCGATAAGCCGTTTGACCGGTTTCTGAAAGAGCAGTTGGCGGGCGATGAGCTTTATCCGAAGGATCCGGAGGCTTGGATCGCGACGGGCTTCCTGCGGCTGGGGCCGGAGAACAACGTCAAGAATGAACAGACGCGGCTGGATGAACTGGACGATCTTGTAGTGACGGCATCGAACGGTTTGCTGGGCATCACGGTGGGCTGCGCGCGCTGCCACGATCACAAGTTCGACGCCATTGCGCAGAAGGACTACTACCGGATGCAGGCGGTGTTCTTTCCGTTAAAACCGATGGAGCGGCCGCTGGTGGACCCGGCGGCCGAGGCGAAGTTCAAGGCTGAGACAAAGGCGGTGGAGGATTTGCAGAAGCCGCTGAAGGATGAGTTGAAGATTTTGGAGAAACCTTTCCGGGACAAGATTATTGCCCGGCGAAAGGCTTCGTTGCCGGACTATTTGCGCATGGCGCTGGCGACTCCGGAGGCCCAGCGGACCGAGGGGCAGAAGCTGAATGTGATTCAGTTTGAGAAGAGCGTCGAGAATATTTACGAAGACGATCTGGTGCGGGAGTTGACGCCGGGAGTGGTGAAGGCGCGGACGCAACTGGTGGCCAGGATTGTCGAGATCGACAAGACGAAGCCGGAGATGCCGACCGCGATGACGATCACTGAGCCGGGCCGCGTGGCTCCGCCTTCACACTTTTTGCACCGGGGCGGCGTGGGGGCGAAGGGTACGGTGATGTCGCCGGGCGTGCTTTCGGCGACGGTGCGGGAAGACTGGCCGTTTCCGGAGGCGCCGGCTGATGCGAAGACGAGCCATCGGCGGGCGGCGTTTGCCGAGTGGATGGCTTCGCCGGAGAATCCGCTGGTGCCGCGGGTGTGGGTGAACCGGATGTGGCAGTTCCACTTCGGGGAAGGGATTGTAAGGACGCCTTCGAACTTCGGAAAAATGGGCGACCGGCCGACGCATCCGGAGCTGCTCGATTGGCTGGCGACGGAGTTGATGGCGAACAACTGGAGCGTGAAGCATCTGCACCGGCTGATGATGAATTCTTCGGCGTACCAGATGACGAGCGACGATACGGACGAGAACCGGAAGATTGATCCGGAAAATAAGCTGCTGTGGCGGATGCCGCGGCGGCGGTTGGAAGGCGAGGCGATTCGGGATTCGATTCTGGCGCTGGCGGGCACGTTGGACAAGACGGTGGGAGGGCCGGCGGTGCTGCCTTATATCGATCCCGCGTTGTTTCAAGCGTCGTCGAAGCGGACCTGGTATGGGAAGGCCGTGGATGATCCGTCGACGAATCGGCGGAGCCTTTATGTGTTTTCGAAGCGGTCGATTCCGCTGCCGTTGCTGGAGGTTTTCGATAAGCCGGACACCATTACTTCCTGTGCCCGGCGAAACCGGTCGACGATTGCTCCGCAGGCGCTGATCCTGATGAACAATGAGTTTGTGCAGTTGCAGGCGAAGGCATTTGCTGACCGGCTGACTCGAGAGGCTTCGACGATGGAGTCGCGGGTGGAGCGCGGGTATGAGTTGGCGTTTGGACGGTCGCCGTCTGAACGCGAAGTGAAGCGCGCCGTCGAGTTTATCAGTGCGGGTCCGACGGGGCTAACCGATTTTTGTCACGCCCTATTTAACGTTAACGAGTTTGTCTATGTCCCATAAGCGTTTGTGGTCTCGTCGTGAACTCTTGATGGCTGCCGGTGGCGGTATACCGGGCTTGGCTCTGGCCAACATGCTCGCGCCAAACCAGCCGCATTTTCCGGCTAAGGCGAAGGCCGTGATTTCGATCTTCTGCTACGGCGGCGTGAGCCATATGGATACGTTCGATCCGAAGCCGATGCTGAAGCAGCGGGCGGGGGAAACGATTCCGGGCAAGAAGGTGGTGCCGTCGCAGGGGAATCCGGGCGGGCTGATGCCGGCGCTGTGGGAGTTCAAGAAATACGGGCAGTCTGGGATGGACGTGTCGAGCTTGTTTCCGCATGTGGCGCAGAAGGTGGACGAGATTGCGTTCATCCGGTCGATGCACTGCACGTCGAATGATCATGGGCCGGCGCTGTTCCAGATGAACACGGGCTTCATACAGGCGGGGTATCCGTCGATGGGGAGTTGGCTGACGTACGGGTTGGGGACGGAGAATCAGAACCTGCCAGGGTTTGTGGTGTTTACGGATCCACGCGGCGGCCCGATTGGCGGGGCGCCGAACTGGGGGAACGGGTTCATGCCGGCGGCCTATCAAGGGACGCCGTTCCGGCCGACGGGGAATCCGATTGTGGATTTGCGGCCCCCGAAGGACATGACGGACGCGCGGCAGCGGCGTTGGTTGGATTTCGTCGGGAAGATGAATCAGGACCATATTGAGCGGAACCCGTTTGATACGGAGTTGAGCGCGCGGATTGAGTCTTACGAGTTGGCTTATCGGATGCAGACGAGCGCGACCGAGGCGGTGGACGTCGACATTGAGTCGGCTGCGACGAAGAAGTTGTACGGGATTGATGAGCAGCGGACGGAGTATTTCGGGCGGCAGGCGCTGATGGCGCGGCGGTTGGTGGAGCGTGGCGTGCGGTTTGTGCAGTTGTATTCCGGCGGCGGGAATTTTGGGGATAGCTGGGATGCGCATTGGGATTTGAAGGAGAATCATGACCAGCATTGCGGGGAGACGGATAAGCCGATTGCGGGGTTGATGACGGACTTGAAATCGCGCGGTTTGCTCGATTCGACGTTGATTATCTGGCATGGGGAGTTTGGCCGATTGCCGATTTCGCAGCGGATGAGCGGGCGGGATCATAATCCGTATGGGTTCACGGTGTGGATGGCGGGAGGCGGAATTAAGGGCGGGACTTGCGTGGGGGCGACGGATGAGTTTGGGTTAGAGGCGGTGGAGGATCGGAAGTCGGTGAATGATCTGCATGCGACGATGCTGCATTTGCTGGGGTTTGATCATACGCGGCTGACGTATCCGCATAATGGGCGGAATATGCGGTTGACGGATGTGGAGGGCGAGGTGATTCGGAAGATTGTGGCGTAGGGTTTTGCCACGAGTGTTCCGTTCGTTGAATCCACCATTGACGAAGTCGGAGCGATTCTAATAATCTCGTTTCTTCGACAAAAAACTTTATGGCTTTCTGTCGCAATCGAGCACACTGCGATCGGGCTCGCCACCTGCACAGTTGATTAGGAGGTACAAGCTTACTTGGCTCGGCGCGAACGCGAGGAGGCCGAATTGCTCGCGGCACATCCAGAATGGCGGCCAGAGGGACTGCTGGCCCGGTTGAAAGCGCGGCAGGCCAAGGGTTGAAATGGGTGACAGATCGTGTGCAGGATGTAGCGGCGATCCGCGGTGCCCCCGACCAACTAATAGCGACGTGGGCGACTGAGGAAGGAAGGGTCCTGATTACTCGTGATTGCGCGACGATCCCGGCGGCGTTGAAGTTGCAAATGGAGCGAGTGGGGCATTGCTGCCCTGTCGTCTATTTTCCCTTCGACTTGGCGGCTCGCAACGTAATCCACCCCGGCGGATTGGGCGCCGGGTACGGTGTGGCTGCCGCTTCGGTAAGGGTGCTTAGCGGGATTGGCTGAGGGCGTAGACGGCGAAGGAGGCGAGCCAGTGTTCTCCTCCGTAGTTGCCTCCGGTGACGTGGGGGAGAGCGGCGGCGAGGAGCCGTCGGGCCGAGGTGAGCATGTTCTGGGTGCGGGCGGAGTTCTGAGGGAGGGCTCCGCCGATACCGAAAAGGCACCAGGCGCGGCTGAGATAGAGACCGTCGAGGTGGACGATTTGATAGTCGCTCCGGTCGGAGACTTCGGGGGCTTTGGTGAGATTGGCGAGGCCCGCGGTGGTCATAAATTTGTTGAACCAGAGACGGAACTCTTCGGCGGGGAGGACGCGGCGCATGAGGTCGGCGACCTCGAGGGCGGGAGAGAGGAAGTCGGTGCCGTCGGGCTCCTGCGTGGCGGCGATGGCGGTGTTTTTGCCGTAGTAGTCCTTGGCGCGCTGGAGGATCTGGGCTTCGAACTTGGCGTCTTTGGCGGCGCGGGCCCAGTCGAGGGCGAAGACGAGGCCGAAGGCGGTGTTGGGGTGGACGCCGGTACGGTTGGGGTAGGTTTGCTTGGGAAGGTAGGCGGTCCAGAGGTCGACGATGAGGGTGGTGAGTGGGCGGAGATGTTGGGCCCATTGGCGGGATTGAGGATCGTCCCAGGTGCGGAGTTCTTCGTCGAGCTTGAGGAGCCAGGCCCAGCCGTAGGTGCGTTCGAAGGTTTTAGCCAGCTTGTAGTTACTGAAGTATTTCATCTCGCCAGCGAGGGCTTCGGACTCGAAACTGGTGGCGAGGATCTTCCGGATTTGTTGTTCTTTCGGAAGACCTTTTGTTGTTTTGAGGAGGCGTACGAGCATCCAGTGGCCGTGGACGCTGGAGTGCCAGTCGAAGCAGCCGTAGAAAGACGGGTGGAGTTGGCGAGGGGTGAGGCGGGCATCGGATTCGTTTTCTATGGTGTGAGCGGTCTTGTTTGGGTACTCCTGCTGAATGCAGTGGAGCGGGAGTTCGGCGAGGCGGGAGGCGATTTCTGAAGTCAGCATTTGGGCAGCGGCTGGGAGAGTGAGAAGGGAGCAGATCAGAAGCGGTTTCATCGGCTCTCTCATCTTCGCAGGAATGGTAGGATGACTCCCATGCTTCGCTGCGTGTTTTCGGTTCTGATGCTGTTGCCGGGTTTGTTGGCCCAAGGCGTGACCCCGCGGAATGTGATGGTGCCGATGCGGGACGGAGTTCAGCTCGGCACGGACATCTATCTGCCGAATGCGGAGGGGAAGTTTCCGGTGCTGTTGTCGCGGACGCCCTACAACAAGGCCGGGTCGGCGGCGGCGGTGGCGCCGTTCGTGACGGCAGGGTATGCCGTCGTCGTGCAGGATGTACGGGGACGGTATCAATCCGAAGGGAGTTGGGTTCCGATTCGGGATGATCCCAACGATGGGTTCGATACGGCGAAGTGGATTGGCGCGCAGCCTTGGTTCGAAGGGGGGATCGGGACATTTGGTTCGTCGTATGGCGGGGCGACGCAACATGCGCTGGCGATTGCGGGGGCTCCGTTTGTGAAGGCGCTGATTCCGCGAAATGCGATGTCGAATTTTGGCCGGTATGGGTTGCGGCACAATGGCGCGTTTGAACTGCGGTGGTTGAACTGGGTGCTGACGCTGGGGAATCCGTCGGGGACGCAGTATTTGCGCGCGGCGGCGGAGCGCGCGGCATCGACTCCGGCGGCGGTGCAGGCGCTGGTGGATTTGGCGGGGCAGGTGCCGGAGTATGCGCGGGCGCTGCCGTTGCGAACTGGGACGACACCGTTACAGTTTGCCCCGGACTATGAAAAGTGGCTGGTGGAGGCGATGGGGCATGGGGACTATGACGCGTTCTGGAAAGATCACGGGTCGAGCGTGGTGGACCATCTGGCCGAGTTCAAAGACATCCCGGCGTATCACGTGACAGGGTGATACGACTCGTGGGGGACGCCGGCGGCAAATATGAATTTTGTGGAGCTGCGGAAGGCGAAAAAGAGTTTACAGCGGTTGATTGTGGGGCCTTGGATTCATAGCTCTGAGAATTTAAGTTATGCGGGGTTGGCGCAGTTTACTCCTGATGCGGCGCTGAATTTGGCGGCGTTTCAGATCCGGTGGTTTGATCGGTGGTTGAAGAACGTGAGCAATGGCGTGGACACGGAACCGCCGGTGCGGCTTTATGTGATGGGTGGCGGGGATGGGCATAAGACGCCGGACGGGCGGATTTTCGTTGGCGGAAAGTGGCGGGCGGAGCAGGAGTGGCCCCTGGCCCGGACGGTGTACACGCCTTACTACTTGCAGGCGGCTGGCAAGCTGGGGACGACGAAGCCGGGGGAAGGCTGCGGCGGTTTCGTACTCGTTCGATCCGGCGAACCCGGTGCCGACGCTGGGTGGGAGCATTTCGTCGCAGGGGCCGCTGGCGTTCCAGGGTGCGGCGGATCAGCGATGCCGGACGGGCTTCTGGCTGTGCCGGGATCAGTTGCCATTGGCGGCGCGGGGCGATGTCGTCGTGTTCCAGACGGAGCCGCTGGCGGAGGATCTGGAGGTGACCGGGCCGTTAAAGGTGAAGCTGTGGGCGTCGACGGATGGATTGGATACCGACTTCACGGCGAAGCTGATCGACGTGTATCCGCCGAATTCTTCATTCCCGGCGGGGGCGGATCTGTTGGTGGGCGATAGTATTGTGCGGTCGCGTTACCGGAAGGGATTGGAGAAGGCCGTGATGATGACTCCGGGCGTGGCGGAGGAGTTCAACTTGGAGCTGTACCCGACTTCGCTCGTGTTTCAGAAGGGGCACCGGATTCGTGTGGACATCTCGAGCAGCAACTTTCCGCGGTTCGATGTAAACCCGAATACGGGGGAGGCGTTGAATGCGAATCGGGGGATGCGGGTGGCGCGGAATACGATTTATCTGGATGGCGACCATGCTTCGCACATTCTGCTGCCGGTGATTCCGGCGAAGTAGTTATTCTAATGGGCGTTCAAGATGAGACTAACGATCCACGGCCAAGCAGTGAGACTTCGCAGTGTTTGCGTGTTCGCCGCCAATCGGGGCAGGCCAGCGTTGAGTTGGCTGACGACGCCTTCCATGGATTCAAAGACTCGGTT
>JBBQRA010000162.1:0-13723 GCA_038215275.1 Bryobacterales bacterium
TGCAACTCCAACACCCGCTCCTCCACCGTATCCTTCGCAATCAGGCGATACGCAAAAACAGGCTTAACCTGCCCAATCCGATGCGTCCGGTCAATCGCCTGGGCCTCAACAGCCGGGTTCCACCACGGATCCAGCAGAAACACATAGTCCGCCGCCGTCAGATTCAACCCCACGCCACCCGCCTTCAAGCTGATCAGAAATAGCTTGCAGTCAGGATCCGTCTGGAACCGCTCTACCGGCACCTGCCGGTCCTTCGTCTTTCCATCCAGATACTCGTACGTTAATCCCTGCGCGTCCAACTGCGCCCGCACTAGCGCCAGCAGCGACGTAAACTGCGAGAAGATCAGCGCCTTGTGGCCTTCCTGCAAAACCTCGTCTAACTGGCTCAACAGCGTGTCCAACTTCGTGCTCGATCCCGACGCCCGTTTCTTATCCACCAGTCCCGGATGGCACGACGCCTGCCGTAGCCGCAGCAACGCCTCCAGCACCTGCAACTTCCGCTTGTTCCAAGTTCGCGAGGTCCCCGCCAACAGCGATGCCCGGTAATGATCCCGCAGCTCGTTGTATAGCTTCCGCTCGTCCGGTTCCAATTCGCAGAACAGCGTCTGCTCCACCTTCGCCGGCAACTCCTTCGCCACCTGCTCCTTGGTCCGGCGCAACAAAAACGGCCGCAAGCCAGCCGAGAGCAGTTCCCGCGTCTCCGGGGCCACCGTCCGCGACCCCGCCCCCGACAGCCGCAACACCGAAGCCTTCCCCAACATCCCGGGGTTTAAAAACTCGAACAGGCTCCACAATTCTCCGAGATGGTTCTCCACCGGCGTGCCCGTCATCGTCAACCGGTGGTTGGCTTTCAATAGCCGCGCCGCCTTCGCCGACGCCGATCCAAAGTTCTTGATCGCTTGCGCCTCGTCCAAAATCGCATAGTCGAACACATGGTTCTGCAGCATCACAATGTCCCGCCGCAGCGTCCCGTACGTCGTCAAGATCAGGTCGTAATCCTGAATGTTATCCAGCGACCGCGCCAGCCCCGTAAAGTCCAACGTCCGCAGCTCCGGCGTAAACCGCGCCGCCTCCCGCTGCCAGTTAAAGATCAACGATCGCGGAGCCACCACCAGCGACGGCGCAATCGCTTCGCCTGCCGCCCGCGCGGCCCGCCGCATTTCGAGCAAAGCCAACACCTGCGCCGTCTTGCCGACGCCCATGTCATCCGCCAGACAACCACCAAATTTGAACTTGTTCAAAAACAGCAGCCACCCCAGCCCCTGCTTCTGATAATCGCGCAGCGAACCTTGAAAGCCGGGCGGCTGCTCCGCTGTCTCAATGCCTCGGAAGTTCTGCAATTGCTGCCGGGCATGCTCCAACGTCTCATCGGCCCTGATCTCCGGCTGCGCCGCCAGCAACGCGTCCAGCAATGCCACCTGGTTGCGCTGAAACCGAACCTGCCCCTTCTCAATCTCGGCCAGCTGCAGCAGCGACCGCAGCCGCCCCAATTGGCCTTCATCAAGGATCGCGATGCTTCCATCTTCGAGCTTGAACATCGTCTCGCCCTGCTGCATCGCCTTCAGCAACTGCGGCAGCGGTACCGACAAATCGTCAAAATGAATATCGCCGGTCAACTCGAACCAGTCAATACCCGTACTGACGCTCGCATTCATCTTCGTTGCTGACCGCATCGGCAAGCCCTGCAACTCGATGTACCAGCCCGCCTGAAACAGCTTTCGCAACCCGGGCAACAGTTTCCCGGGTGTGATGTCCCAGCTCTGTCCTTCGATGCCGACGTATTGCACGGGCCGGAAGCCAGCCTCCGGCAGCAGCGCCAAGGCCGCGTGCTCGGCCGTCACATCCCGCTCGATCAGCTTCCGCTCCGATGGATGGAACAGCGCCTCCGCCACCGTCTCGGAGTAGGCCGTTACGCCGTCGCCATAAACGAACTCCGGACGTCCCGTGAACGGATCCTGGTCCGCGCGCCGCTGCGCTTGCCGCAGCTTCAGACTCGGGTGCGGTAATCCTGGCACCCTTTCGTAGCGCAGCGCCATCGGGAGGTGCAGCACATCCTCCGGTAACCGCTTCATCGCCTCCCGCAGAAAATCGTCCGTCTCCACCGCGTTGATCGATATCTGCCCCTGCGCCCGGAAGAACTGAATCCAGGACAACGCCTTCGCGGCTTGCAACGGCCCGATCGACCGCTTCCGTAACAAAAACGAACCCGCGATGATCAGGGTGGACGCATCGAGCGCCAGCATCTCGGCTTCACGATAGAACTCTGAGGAAACCTGCCAACTCCCGTCGCCGCCCTGCTGCCAAAGCAGCCGAAACTGAAAGGGCGCCGGATCCCACGAGAGCGGCTGCGCTAGCGATCGCTCCTCGGAGTTCGGACTCTTCAAAAAGCATCGGCCGGTGCCGCAGATCGAAGGCATGAGCCGATGGCCCAGCGCCGCGGAAAGCTCGTAGGAGTTGTGGATCTCCTCTGGCGCGATGGTTGAGTACGTCGCAACCACCCCGCGCGACCCCGCCAGACTCAGCAGAATCTCCCGGTCTTCGCACAGCGGCATCGCCTGCAACTGCTCCTGTGACAGCCGCAGCGGATATGTCAGGTTCCATCCACCGGACTTCTTGTTCGGCGTCCGCGCCAGCACCTGCAGCGAAATTGCGCGCCCGTTCCGCAAAGTATCCAGCGGATCGATGAAGTACAGAATCTGCTCATCGTCCGGCCGCGCCTCCACCCGTTTTACCTGCGCGTAGGCATTCTTGGCGTCGATCTCGCGCAAATACATCCGCCAATTCGGCAGCATCGCCTCGCCGGGAATCGCGTCGGGGCTTTCGTCCTCTTCGATGTTCAGTTCAAGGCTCGTCCAGCGAATCTCCGAAAGATAGCCCAACCGCTCGGCCTCAATCGCCGCGGCCCAGAGATGCTTGCACGGCCCGTTCTTCCGGTAGGCCTCGCAGCCACAATACACGTGAACATCCGAACCGTCCAGCCGGATCGTGACGCGATACTCCTGCATCCCCCGAGCCACGCCCTTGATGGCGTACTTGCTACCCTGCCGGATGCTTACCCGATTGGCGCGCACATAATCCCAGCCCCGGTTCCGAGTCTCGCGGTCAAAATATGGAGCCAGCTTCTCGGCAATCGTCCTCGCTGCCATAGCGTCTACCTGCCCGCCAGAAACTCCCGAACCAGGCCCAGGGCCGATTCGAGAATGGGACGCTCTACCGCATAGCAGAGCCGGACCGAGCCCTCTCCACCGTTTCCGAACGCCACGCCGGGCGCAAGGCCAACTGTGGTCTCCAGCTGCAGGCGCTTGCAGAAATCGAACGAGTCCGTCAATCCTGCAATCTGCGGGAACAGATAAAACGCCCCGTCCGGCTCCGGCACCGTCACCCCCGGCATCGAACGCAACTCCTGCGCGCAGTAGTCCCGGTTGCCTCGCAGCATTGTCAACAGCTCCGCGATAAAGGGCTCTCCATCACGCAATGCCACCTCGCCCGTTTTCTGCACAAATGCCGGGGCGCACGACACGATGAACTCGTTCATCTGCGTTGCCTTGGCCATCAGATCCGCCCGGCCCACCAGCCAACCCAGCCGCCATCCAGTCATGCAGTAGGACTTCGAGAAGGATTGGGCCACCAGCACCGCGTCCTCCCGCGTCGCCAGCCGCAGAATCGACGGCTCCGGATTCGCTGAGCCATACGTCAAGCGCTCATAGACTTCATCCGCCAGCAGCCAAAGCCCATGCCTGCGCGTGAACTCCAACAGCCGTTGCTGATCTTCGAGCGTGGCGACCCAACCAAGCGGGTTCGACGGTGACGTGTACATCAGAAACCGTGTCCGCGGCGTCAGGGCAGCCTCTAACGCGTCGAGGTCGATGGCATACCGGTCGCACACCAGCGGCTGCGCCATCTCGATCGCCCGCGCCTGGTTCATCGTCACAATCGAGCAGGCATTCGGCCAGGCCGGCGTCAAGATCAACGCTTCATCGCCCGGATCGAGTAAACAACCGATCGAAAGATTCAGCGCCTGCACCCCGGAACTCGTGACGATAATTTCCCGGGCCGGGTCCAGCGTCACGCCATGATGCTTCGCGTAATACTCCGCCAGCGCCTCTCGCGTCGAGAGCAGCCCGGCGTTCGACGTATAGGTCGTAAATCCTGCCGCCATCGCCGCCGCGGCCGCCTGTTTCAGAAACTCAGGCGTTGGCAGATTCGACTCGCCGAAGTAAAGCTTATGCACGCCCTCCATCGTTATCGCAATTTCGGCCAACTCCCGAATCCGGGAAGGGGCTACAGCTTGTGCGGAGGAGGAGACAGTAGCCTGCATCAATGCTAACCGAGAGGGGGGATATCCTGCGACATCTCTTCGATATTGATCAGCGTCGGGTAGTTCCCGCTATAGCAGGCATAGCAGAAGTCGCGGTCATGATCTTCCACGGCTTCGGTCAACTTGCCGATCGAGAGATAACCCAGCGAGTCCGCCTCGACGAACTTCCGGATCTCTTCGTTGGACGAGTTCGCCGCAATCAATTGCTGCTTGTTCGGCGTGTCGACGCCATAGAAGCAGGGGCTGATGGTCGGCGGACACGAGATGCGGAGATGGACCTCCCGCGCCCCGGCCTGCCGCACCATCCGAACGATCTTGCGGGAAGTCGTGCCGCGAACAATCGAATCGTCCACGAGCACTACACGCTTGCCTTCTAGCAGATGCCGCACCGGGTTTAGTTTCAACTTCACGCCAAAGTCGCGGATCGCCTGCGACGGCTCGATGAATGTGCGCCCCACGTAGTGATTGCGGATCAGAGCCTGCCCATACGGGATACCGATTTGGCTCGCATAGCCGAGCGCGGCGGCGACGCCCGAGTCCGGCACGGGCACGACCACATCGGCATCAGCAGGATGCTCGATCGCAAGCAACCGGCCCATCCGCTCGCGGGACTTCTGGACGGGACGTCCAAAAACCATCGAGTCCGGGCGCGCAAAATAGACGTGCTCAAACACGCAGTGGGCCTTATTTCGGCGCGGCGCCCATTGTTCGCGGGTCACGCCTTCGGGCCCGACGATCACCATCTCGCCCGGCTCCACTTCGCTCTGATAGACGGCATCGACCAAGTCGAAGGCGCAGGTCTCCGAGGCGAACACATAGCCGATCTTGTGCTGCGAAAGCTCCATCTTTCCCATCGCGAGTGGACGGAACCCATGCGGGTCGCGCGCGACGATGATCCGGTCTTTGGCCAGAAACACGAGTGAAAACGCGCCTTCCAGGAGCAGCAGCGCCTCACGCAGCGCCCCGGCCAGCGTCCGCTCCCGAGACTTCGCCACTAGGTGCAGGATGACTTCGGTGTCGCTCGAAGCTTGGAAGATCGACCCTTCCGCCTCCAACTCCCGCCTCAGTTCCGCCGCGTTCGTGATGTTCCCGTTGTGGGCCACCGCGATCAGGCCCTTGTTGCAGGCCACGCTGAACGGCTGCGCGTTGAGCTCCTTCGAATCGCCGGTGGTCGAATACCGGGTATGGCCGATCGCCATATACCCCGGCAGCCCGGCCAGTTTTTCGGGTGTGAAGATATCCGCTACATGGCCCATCGCCTTGTGGCAGAGCAGTTGGCGGCCATCGCTCGAAGCGATGCCAGCCGACTCCTGCCCGCGATGCTGCAGGGCGTAAAGGCCGAGATAGGCTAAGTTCGCGGCCTCTTCATGGCCATAGATCGCGAATACACCACACTCTTCATGGAGTTTGTCATCGTCAAACGGAGTCTCATGCATGGAGCGCACTCTCCAGGGCGGTAGCCCAAGGTTGATGAAGTTCTTCCACGGCCGCACTGAGGTAACCCTCAATGACAACCTGACCTTTCACGGTTGTGCCAATTGCTACGGCAGGTACGCCGTGCTTCTCGGCCAGTTTCGATACTTCTTCGGGGGAGGTGGTGGACACCAGAATGCGTGACGGCCCTTCGTGGAAAAGCAATAGCTCAGGGCGGAGGGCGGAACTTGGAAGGCAAATTGTGGCGCCGATGCCGTCAAAACTAGCTTCGGCAAGGGCGACGGCAAAGCCGCCGTCGGACAGGTCATGCGCGGATTCAACGAGACCAGCGGCAACGATCTCGCGGATCGCGGCATGGACGTTCTTCTCAAAGTCCATGTCGAGCGCGGGGGGCAAGCCCCACATCTGCTTGAGCAGAACATGCGCGAACTGCGTTCCGCCGAAATGAACCTCATCACTACTACCGATGCCGCCGAGCAGCATAACGGTGCGGCCTTCGTTACGGAACCGGCTCGGGACCGGTGCCTGCGTCGGCAACAAACCGACGATGCCGATCACTGGCGTCGGCAGGATGCCTTCGCCGAGCGTTTCATTGTAGAGACTGACGTTGCCACCGGTAATCGGCGTCTCGAAATGGAGGCAGGCGTCGGCCATTCCTTCGATGGCTTCCACCAATTGAGCCATGATCTCAGGTCGCTGTGGGTTGCCGAAGTTGAGATTATTAGTCGCGGCGACCGGTAAAGCCCCAACGGTCGAAACGTTGCGGCACGCTTCGGCCACGACAAGCTTCGCGCCTTCGCGCGGGTCAAGATAGCAATAGCGTCCATTGCCGTCGAGAGAAACGGCGACCGACGTGCCGGTCTCCTTCACCCGAACGATGGCCGCGTCGCCTCCGGGCCCGGAGAGCGTATTCGTCCGGACCATGTAATCGTACTGCTCGTAAATCCAAGCCTTGCTGCAGAGGTCGCCGCTCGACAGCAGCTTGATCAGGTCGGCCTTGAGATCGGAGGAGGCAAACGCCGGCGCTTCCATCGGCACGTTGCGGTGCGGTTTGGTGTGCGGACGGTCGTAGATCGGAGCTTCGTCGGCGAGATCGCGATTGTTGATTTCGGCGATCAACACTCCATGATCTCGAACGCGGAGCATGCCGTCATCGGTGACGAAACCGACGGTGGCGGAGTCGAGGCCCCACTTATTGAAGACGTCGAAAATTTCCTGTTCTCGACCTTTTTCAGCGACGAGGAGCATCCGCTCCTGCGATTCACTGAGCATGATCTCGTAGGGCGACATGCCAGTCTCGCGCTGCGGGACGTATTGCAGATCGATCTCAACGCCGGTGCCGGCCCGACTGCCCATTTCGCAGGTCGAACACGTCAACCCCGCGGCGCCCATGTCCTGAATGCCCACGACGGCGCCCGTGTACATCGCTTCGAGACACGCTTCGAGGAGCAGCTTTTCGAGGAACGGGTCGCCCATCTGGACGTTTGGCCGCTTCTGTTTCGACTCTTCCGTAAACTCGTCCGACGCCATGGTGGCGCCGTGTATGCCGTCGCGGCCGGTCTTTGCGCCAACATAAATCACCGGGTTGCCGATGCCTTCGGCTCGACCGAAGAATATTTTGTCTTTCGGGATCACGCCGAGGGCGAAGACGTTGACGAGCGGATTGCCGTCATACGACTTGTGGAAGACGCATTCGCCGCCGACAGTCGGGACGCCGAAGCAGTTGCCGTAATGCGCGATACCGCTAACGACGCCTTCTAGGATGCGGCGGTTGCGGGCACCTGTCTTCGGATCGTCGAGGGGGCCGAAACGGATGGAATCAAGAACAGCGATAGGCCGGGCGCCCATCGTGAAGATGTCGCGAAGAATGCCGCCGACACCAGTGGCTGCGCCTTGAAACGGCTCGATAAAGCTCGGGTGATTATGCGACTCAATCTTGAAGGCAATGCCGTAGCCTTGGCCGATATCGATGATTCCGGCGTTTTCGCCCGGGCCGAGCAGGACGAGCTGACTGCGCGTAGGCAGCTTTTTCAGGTGCACTTTCGACGACTTATAGGAGCAGTGTTCGCTCCACATCACGCTGAAGATCCCGAGCTCGGTGAGCGAGGGTTCGCGGCCCAGAAGCGAGAGAACTTTCTGGTATTCGTCCGGCGTGAGAGAGTGCGCGGCGACGACTTCCGGAGTGATGGTGCTCATTGATTATTTGGCTGCGAGGGCGGAGAGGAGAGAGCGGAACACGACGAGGCCGTCTGTTGAACCCATAAGCGGGTCGGTAGCGCGTTCCGGGTGCGGCATCATCCCCAGGACATTGCGGCCGACGTTGCAGATGCCGGCGATATCGCGCAGGGAGCCGTTGGGATTCTGAACATAGCGGAAGACCACGCGGTCTGCGGCCTCGAGTTGATCGAGCACGTGCGGTTCGGCGGTGTAGCAGCCTTCGCCGTGAGCAATCGGCATGGTGAGAATCTGGCCTTTCTCCGCTGCGTTCGTAAACGGCGTGTTGGGGGTTTCTACGCGCAGACCGACCTGATGGCAGCGGAATTTCAAGCTGTTATTCCGAATCAGCGCACCAGGAAGGAGGCCGCATTCAGTAAGAATCTGGAAGCCATTGCAGAAGCCCAACACGAGGCCGCCGGCATCGGCGAACTTCTTCACCGCGCCGATGATCGGCGAAAACTTGGCGATCGCGCCGCAACGGAGATAGTCCCCGTAGCTGAAGCCGCCAGGGATAATGATGGCGTCGATATCACTGGCAATCTTAGATTCCTGATGCCAGAGGAGCGCTGCCTGCGCGCCCACATTCTGCGTCACGGCGTAGTGTGCATCGTGATCGCAATTGCTCCCAGGAAAGACAACAACACCGGCTTTCATCGAATCTTCATTGTAGCAGCAAGGGGGCTAGCGGATGGTGAAGTCGATGGTGCGGACGGAGAACTGTCGCCGTTGGGGTGCGCCGGGGAAGGGCCCGAGTTGTAAAGATAGGCACCGGGCTTGGCGATGGGTAGTTCGAGGGTTTGGGTAATACCATCGGCGAGGAACCCTTCAAAGACGGACTTGCGGGCGCGCAGGCGCTGGGCCTGACTGACCTTGTCGACGACCACGCCGTTGCCGCCGAACAGGAAGGCGGCGGTGACGATGTTGGCTTCCATCCAGGGGGTCTGGTACTTGTCGGCGGCGTCGGCCGGGGTGCTTTGAAGGAAAAGGACCGGATATCCGTAGGGATGAGCGCGCGGAGGAGAGGTCCGGTGCCCTTGCCTTCGAGGAACATGGGAGTGAGCCGGTGGGTACTTCGGCGGAGCGAAAGGGGGACATCATCGCTGCGATGAGCGGGTTCGAGGGCTTGGGCATCCGCTCTTCGCCGGTGGCTCCGACGAAGCCGTGGCGATAGCGTATCCGGAGGCCGGGGCGCTTCACTTCACTTGGAGCCGATTCAGAGCGCCCGCGAGATCGTTGCGGTTCTGGTAGAAGACGCCTCCGGTCTCCTCGGCGAGCAGGGCGAGTCCATCCTTAAAGAGGTCGTAGTAGCTCTGACGCTCTTGCATCTGGCCGACCATGCGGCGCCGAGGCTGCCGACGGAGAGAATATCCTGGCGGCCGCGATTCTGTGACTCCTCCTGGAGGCGCATGCGCAGGGCCATTTCGGCAAGGGCAGGATCGGCCGAGTCCTCGTTGGAACTGAGGCGATGGTGCCGAGTCCGTCGACGGCACTGGCAGTACGGAGGGTCATGCGGTCGATGTTGACGAGGAGCAGCCGTTTGTCGGTGGTGAATTGCTGGAGGACGCCGAGGCCGGCAGACGTCTTATGGATGGCGACGAGATCGCCGGGCTCGATGTTGGATTCTGAGAAGGAGCGGACGGCCTGGCGGGTGTAATGGAGACTTTGGAGGCTGAGGCTGAGGTCATCGACGAGGAGGGGGATGGAGACGTTAGAGGGCGCCGCTGCAACCAGTGGGCGTCCGGGCACCCAAAGAGCGTTGGTCACGGCTGGCGTTTACCGTTCTGGAGAACTTCGAAGTCGGCCGGGGTGGATCAGGTTGACATTGATCACGGGGCCAGTCGGCGCATGCCCGCTAGTGTAGCTGCTTGGCGGCAGCTTGCCCGGTGCGGATGCAGTCCGGGATTCCGATTCCTTCAAGGAAGTTGCCAGCGAGGGCCAAGCCCGAATGGCGCGCGGCGAGGGTGCGGATCTGTTTGACGCGGTCCTGGTGGCCTAACGTGTACTGCGCCATCGCGTTGCGCCAGCGCTGGACCGTGTGGAACAGAGGTTCGGCGGTGACTCCCATGAGGTCGCGGAGTTCCTCGCGGATGGCGGCGATTAGGACTTCATCCGGTTCGTCGATATTGGCTCCGCCGAGGAAGCAGCGGAGGACGGCCTTATCGGCGGGGACGCGATGATTGAACTTGGTGCCGACCCAGGTGCAGGCGACCAGCTTGCGGCGCTCGACCTTCGGGATCAGGAAGCCGAAGCCGTTCAATGGGTGACCGAGCGTCTGGCGGTCGTAGCCGAGAGCTATGGTCATCGAGCTGTTGTAGGGGATGGCGGCCAGCACCGAGGCGAGTTCGGGGTCGAGGCTGGCAACGATCTTCGAGGCGGGTCCAGCGGGTGCGGCGAGGATGACGTTGGCGACGTCGAGAACGGCGCCGTCGGACAGGACGACCTGCCAGCCGGTGGCGTTTTTGACGAGTGAAGCGACGGAGGCGGTGAGGCGGTCCACTTTGCCTTCGAGGCGCTGGGTCAAGGCTTCGATGAGCTGGCCGAGCCCGCCTTTCAGTGTCTTAAACAAAGACCCGGCGGGGCCGCTTTTGCGCTGGGCGCGCATGGCGAGGGTGCCTTTGGTGAGGGAGCCGTACTTCTTTTCGAGCTCAATGAACTGGCCGAGGACCGCGTTGGCGCTGAGGGTTTCCGGATCGCCGCCGTAGACGCCGGAGAGGAGGGGCTCGGCAAGATAGTCAACGGCTTCCTGGCCGTAGTGCTCGCGGACGAGTTGGGCGACGGAGCGTTCCGGGGCGTTAGGCGGGCTGGACGCGAAGTACTCCAGGCCCATCTTGATCTTGGTGCCCCAGCCGAGCAGCGGGCTGAGCGCCATGGGCATCAGCTTGGTGGGGATCATCATCATGAGCCCGTCGGGCATGGGGATGAGCCGGCCACCCTTCAAGATGTAGGTGACGCGGAGGTGGTCGTTTGAGCCGATGACTTCGCCTTCGAGGCCCATCTCGCGGATGAGTTCAAGGGCCGCCGGTTTGGCGGCGAGGAAGCTATCGGGGCCGGCCTCGATGATGCAATCGTGGACGACGCTCGTGCGGATGACCCCGCCGAGGGCGGGGTCCTTTTCGATCAGCACGGCGGGTTGGCCTGCCTTGGCCAGTTCCCAGGCGGCGGCTAATCCGGAGATGCCGCCGCCGATGATGGCGGTCCGGTTAGGGCCGGAAGTCGCGGACAATCTGCACCACCGCTTTGACGTTCTCGACCGGGGTTTCGGGCAGGATGCCGTGGCCGAGGTTGAAGATGTGGCCGGGGCGGGTACCGGTGCGTTTGAGGAGCTCGTGGACCTTGGCTTTGAGCTCCGGCAGAGGGGCGAACAGCGCGGCGGGGTCGAGGTTACCCTGGACGGCGCTACGGTAAGAGATGTCCATCCAGGCTTGGTCAATATTGACGCGCCAGTCGACGCCCATGACATCGCCGCCGGCGGCGTGCAGTTCTTTGAAGAAGCCGCTGGCGCCGGTGCCGAAGTGGATGACGGGGACGCCAGTGGAGCGGATGCGTTCGATGAGGGCGCGGGAGTACGGGGCGACGTACCGGACGTAGTCGTCGGGCGAGAGGGCGCCGACCCAGGAATCGAAGACCTGGATGGCGCGGGCGCCGTTGGCGACCTGCATGATGGCGAACGGGCCGAGAACGTCGACGATCTTGCCCATGAGGCGGCGCCAGAGGGTCTCGTCCGAGTACATGAGGCGCTTGGTATGGAGGAAGCTCTTCGAGGGGCCGCCTTCAATCATGTAGCTGGCGAGCGTGAACGGCGCGCCAACGAAGCCGATGATGGGGATTTTGTTGGCGAGAGCCTTGTGGACCATCTGGATGGACTCGCCGACGTAGCCGAGGTCGTCGACGTTCGAGATCGACAAGGCGTCGACGTCGGCGGAGTCGCGGACTGGATTATCGATATGCGGGCCTTCGCCGGCGCGGTAATCGAGCTTAAGTCCCATTGGTTCAACGGGAAGCAGGAGGTCCGCGAAGATGATGGCGGCGTCGACGTCGAGCACTTCGATGGGCTGGAGTGTGACGGTAGCGGCGAGGTCGGGCCGCTTACACATCTCGAGAATCGTGTGCTTAGACCGGATATCCCGGTACTGCTTCATGTAACGACCAGCCTGCCGCATGAACCACACGGGACGAACGTCCGTGGGCCGGCGGCGGCATGCATCGAGGAAACGGCTGCTCATTGGAGCCACGCGCATTTGGCCTCCCCCGGGGATTCCGAGCGCCCTTCACAGAGATAGGCGCGGAACCCCTTTGGAATGTTTTGGGCCGCCCAGGAGCGGCCATTGATATAGACCGGTTTCGTCCAAGCCTCGCTGTCAATACCGCGAGGGGCGATTACCGAAACGGAGAACATACCCTCGGCCGGATAACCGGTTCGGGGGTCCATAATGTGCGAATAGGTCTTTCTTCGCACCGTAAAGAACTTTTCATAACTGCCGGAAGTAGACATCGACTGGTCTTTGAGGCGGAGATCTTCGATGGTTTTTCGGCTATCGCGGGGGTCGCGAATTTTGACTTCCCAGCCGGATTCGCCCGGGGGTGTGCCGATGGCGAGCAGGGAGGAGCCGCCGGCGTTGATGAGAGCGGATTTGACGCCGTTGCGGCGGAGTATTTCTGCCATGCGATCGACGGCATAGCCTTTCCCGATCCCGCCGGGATCGATCTCCATGCCCTTTTTGGCAAAGCGGACTGTGCGCGTCGTCGGGTTCAAGAGCAAGTTCTGATATCCAATACGCGCTAGAGCGGTCCGGATCTCGGCCCGGTGCGGCATCCGTCCGCTTCCTTTATAGAAGCCCCAGATTTTCATGAGAGGACCGACGGTAATGTCGAAAGCTCCCTGACTTTTTTGACTATAGACGTAGCAGGCGGCGAGCAGATCGAACAACTCCTGGCTGACGGTGAACTCGCGTTGTCCGGCGAAGCGATTGACTTGGCTCCACTCACTCTCGGGTCGGTAATTTGAGAGCAGATGATCCAGTCGCCGGGCTTCCTCCAGGGCTTGCTCTACGGCGGCGGCGAGGGACTCGCGATCTGGCCCGTAGGCAGCAACAGAGAACGTTGAGCCCATCGCATCCACGCTGGATTCGTAGCGAACGGGTTCCGCCGCGGCCACCAGCGCTGGAGCTACCACTAAAGGTATCACAGCGTGCCAGACGCGTCTGGAAATTTTAACCGAGATGGCAGAACTCAGCCTAACTAACACAACGGAATGGACTTGCCTGTTCCCACACTACCAAGGGGGAATGCGGTTTGTCAGCAATTTTTAGTACTAGATGGGGCTTCTCCCGCCCGGGCCAGTCTGGAACGCGAGGACTGACGACGGATCCGCCCGTGCGCGGACGATTTTCAACGTTCAGGCGGGCCGTTTGGTGCGCGTATTGGGATTGACTCTTGCTTGGGGCCCCGGCTGAGCGGTTTCGCTGCTGGCGGCTTGCCGGGGCTCGATGCCCCGGCGGGCCGCTCCCGGGGGCTGTTTATCCGGACGCATGCCGTCCGATTGGGCAAGCTCCGACTGGGTTGGGACCGGCATATCGCTTTCGGCAGGTTTGGGGTGTGGCTCAAGATCGGCCCATTTCGTTGTATTTTCAACGGGTTGTGAGTTAGCCGCGATTTCTCACAAATAGCTAGCAAAAAGCCGCCGTCTCTGGCATAACTATGTTTGACGACAAGAAGTTAGAGACCAAGGAGCAACGGCTTTCGCTATGACACAGT
>JBBQRA010000163.1:0-13670 GCA_038215275.1 Bryobacterales bacterium
GAAGACCCAGTTGAAGTCTTCGCCCAAAGGCGCGATGCGGAATCCCACCCCCACGCCCAACACCTGCAAAATCGCGGCTACTCCGAGCGAAATCGCCCAAAGCGAAAAAAGGGTGACAATTGGTTTCGCCAATCTCCCTCACGGTATCACGGACCGCTAGAATAGCGGTCATGCTTGTCGCCAACCCTAAGGGCAACTACTCCTTCATCCGCGGAATCGCGCCGTATTCGGGCGGCGCCGTCGCCGCCGATGGTTTTGAAGTC
Source organism: Bryobacterales bacterium (assembly GCA_038215275.1). Lineage (GTDB taxonomy): Bacteria > Acidobacteriota > Terriglobia > Bryobacterales > Bryobacteraceae. The sequence continues at coordinate 264 of JBBQRA010000163.1, forward strand.
GTCCATGCCCGTTTCCATCAGCCCGTGCCGCTTGAGCAGGGATTTGAGCGAGTGAAGGCCCATCTCGCTGCCGTCAATCGGCCTCTCCATGCTCTCTGTTCGATGGAACTCCGCTCACCGCGGCCTTTCACCTTTCAGGGCTTCAATGAGTTCAACGCGGGCTACGTCACCGTGCTCAAGAACTGGGGACTGTTTCTCGAAGATATGAATCCGGTCGCGCGCACCAACATCGCTCCCGAGATTGGCGCGCCCTCTGAACCCAGCCTGTACGGCTTCGGCTATACCGTTCCTTCGAAGGTGAACCGTAAGACCTTCATCGTGGCTGGCGCGGGCGAATTGCCCGAGGGCACCCTGGACCCGCACGATGTCGTCCGGCGCGGGGAACTTTCGGCCGATGCGCTCCGCGTGAAGGCCGAGTTCGTCATGGGCCTGATGACCGGCCGCCTGCATGGCCTCGGCGTTAATTGGGACCTGGTCAACGTGGCTGAAATGTATACCGTACATCCGGTCTGGCACCTGCTCGCCGAACAGATCGTCCGCCCCATGGCCAAGGGCGCCATCCACGGCGTCACATGGCACTACTCCCGGCCGCCCATCGAAACCATCGAATTTGAAATGGACGTGCGCGGATGCGTCCAGGAGCTGTTCCTCTAAATGCGCATCATCACCCTGACGACCGACTTCGGCACCGCCGACTCCTACGTTGGCGCGATGAAGGGTGTTCTGCTCTCCATCTGTCCCAAGGCAACCATCGTGGACCTGACCCATGAGTTGCCGCCTTATGACGTGAGTGAAGCCGCCTTCGTTTTTGAACAGGCCCGCCGCTGGTTTCCAAAGCAGACCATCCACGTAGCCGTCGTCGACCCAGGCGTCGGCAGCACGCGGAGGCCGCTGCTGGTCGAGTCCGGCGGGCACTATCTGCTGGGACCCGACAACGGTCTGTTCACCTACGCACTCGGCCACAGCGGTGCGAAGGCCCGGCTTCTCGGAAACGAGAAGCTCTATTTAAAACCCGTCAGCTCGACCTTTCACGGCCGCGATATCTTCGCACCCTGCGCCGCCCATCTGGCGGCCGGAATGCCGCCAGCCAAACTCGGCAAGCTGGTTAAGGACGCTCTCCGCCTGAATCTCGGAACCAACCAGCGCATCTCGAAACGGCAGTGGAGCGGCTCCGTTCTGCGGGTGGACCGCTTCGGCAACCTGATCACGAGTTTTTCCATCGCCGAGTTCGGTTGGCTGGCGGACCGGCCGTTCGAGATCCTGATCGGTTTTGAAAAGGTAGGGAAACGGGCCACGCACTTCGCCGAATGCGAGTACGGAGAGCTCTATGCCATCGTAGGCTCCAGCGGATTCGTCGAAATCGTGCAGCGGGAAGCGTCGGCCGCCAAGCGGCTGGGAGTAGTCAGCGGCGCCCCGGTTGATGTGACTGGCTGGTAGACTCAAAGGTTACATGAGTTCCGTAACCCTGCCGAAGACCCGCGCCAAAGAGTTTCGTGAGGCGCTTGCCCACGGGGTTCTGGTTGCCGATGGCGCCATGGGCACAATGCTCTACGAGAAGGGCGTATTCATCAACCGTTGCTATGACGAGTTGAACCTGTCCGCACCGCACTTAGTGAAAGAAGTTCACGAGGCTTATGTAAAGGCCGGGGCGCAGATTCTTGAAGCCAACACGTTCGGAGCCAACCGCGGGCGGCTGGAGACTTTCAGCCTGAGCGAAAAACTGGTGGCGATTAACCAGGCGGGGGTCCGTCTGGCCCGCGAAGCCGCCGGAGAAACGGTGTTCGTCGCCGGCTCGATCGGGCCGAGCGGCATGCGCAATGCTACGCCGGAAGCACTGCGCGAGATCTTCTCCGAACAAGCGACAGTCCTGGTGGAAGCCGGCGTCGACCTGCTCGTTCTTGAAACGTTCTTTGCCATTGACGAACTGCGCGAGGCGGTCGCCGCGGTCCGCGCCGTCGCCGGCCCTGAACTCGCGATTATCGCGCAGGTCACCATCAACGACGATGGCGCGATGCTCGACGGCACCAGCACGGAAGACTTCACGTCTCTGCTCGATCAGTGGCCCGTGGATGTCATCGGCCTGAACTGCTCCGTCGGCCCGAAGGCGACCCTCGAAACCGTTGAGCGCATCATGCGCCAGACAAACAAGCCGGTCTCCGCCATGCCGAACGCCGGGCATCCGGCCGACGTCGAAGGCCGCAAGATCTATCTCTGCTCGCCCGAGTACATGTCGCAATACGCCCGCCGCTTCCTGTGGGCCGGCGTGAAGATTGTTGGCGGCTGCTGCGGCACGACGCCCGAGCACATCAAACTCGTCCGCAGCGAAGCGCGGAGCTTACAGCCGGGACACCACACGCTGCCGGTGGCCGTAATTGACGAAACGAAGCCACCGGTCGTAAAGATACCGCTCGTGCCGGTGGCCGAGAAGAGCAAGTTGGGCGCGAAGCTGGCCGCAAAGCAGTTCGTCACGTTCGTCGAAATTCTTCCCCCGCGCGGCGTGGATCCCGCGCGCGAAGTGGCCGGCGCGATTCTCTGCCGTGATGCCGGAATTGACGTCATCAACGTTCCCGATGGACCCCGCGCCAGCGCCCGGCTCTCCGCGGCGATCACCTGCAAGATCTTCCAGGAGCAGGCGGGAATCGAAGCCGTCCTGCACTTTTGCTGCCGCGACCGAAATATTCTGGGTATGCAGTCGGACTTGCTCGGCGCGCATGCGCTGGGCGTACGAAACCTGATCTGCATCACCGGCGATCCGCCCCGCATGGGCGCTCATCAGCATGCCACGGCCGTGTTTGATGTCGACGCCATCGGCCTTGCCGACATCGTAACGAATCTGAATTCGGGACTCGACATTGGGGGCAACGCGATGGGTTCGCAAACGGCGTTGCTGCTGGGTGTGGGGGCCAATCCCGGCGCCCTGAACATCGATGAAGAGGTGCGCCGCTTCGAGCGGAAGGTGGCGGCGGGCGCCGAGTATGTGGTGACGCAGCCCGTGTTCGATGTTAAGCTGCTCGAGAACTTCCTCAAGCGGACCGAGCATTGCCACATTCCGGTAGTTTGTGGCATCTGGCCGTTGACGAGTTACCGGAACGCGCAATTCATGGTGGACGAGTTACGCGTTCCTGTACCAGAGCCCTTCATGCAACGCATGCACCGGGCCGCGGATGCCGAAGCGGCGCGGCAGGAAGGCATTGCGATCGCTCAGGAGATGACCCGGGAAGTGCAGTGGATGGTAGAAGGAATCCAACTCAGCGCGCCTTTCGGACGCTACCAGATGGCCGTTGACGTGGCCACTGTGATCGAGAAACGCTGAGAACCCAGTGCCAACGGACTTACTCGAAATTGACCAAACCGACCCGGACGAGGGCGTGATCGCCTCGGCTGCCGCCGCGATTCTGCGCGGGAAAGTGGTCGCCATTCCCACCGATGGTCTGTACTCCCTGGTGGCAGATCCCTTCAACTTGAAAGCGGTCGACCGCGTGTTCGCCGCCAAGGGCCGGGAACAGGTGCGGAGCCTGCCGCTGCTGGTGAGCGATGTTCTGATGGCCGAGGATCTATGCGCCGAGGTTTCAGCCCGGTTCCGGGTGTTGGCGCGCGTCTTCTGGCCGGGACCTTTGACGGTGATCGTGCCCGCCTCGCCGAAGGTGCCGCTGCGGGCCACGGGCAATACCGGACGCCTGGGATTGCGCCATTCGCGGTCGAAAGTGGCGCAGGAGCTGCTCCAGAAGTTGAACCAGCCGCTGATTGCCACCAGCGCCAATATCAGCGGCGAACCGACGTGCACCAGCGGTATCGAAGTCTTTGGTACCATGGACGGTCGTCTGGACTTAGTGCTGGACGGGGGTACATGCCCAGGCATGGGTCCAACGACGATAGATATAACCGAACCCTACTGGCGTGTAATCAAAGAGGGCGCGGTCCCAGAAAAAGAACTCGCAGAAGTCTTGCGGCAAACGTGAGGCATATATGAAGTATTTCCTGCAGCGGGAAGGCCGGAGTTTTGGACCTTACTCCTTTGACGATCTCAAGCGTTACCAGAGTGAAGGCCGGATCGGTCCCGAGGACAAGATCCGGCCGGAAGATTCTGAGAATTGGGTTTCACAGACCGAGTTCTTTAATCCCCCGGCCGCACCAGCGCCTCAGGGGAGCCCTGCGCCGGTATTCATGCCGCCGGCCCCGGCGCCCGCTCCTACGCCCGCTCCCACCCCGGCCCCGAACCCGTTTGGCGCTCCCACCGACGCCAATCCCGTGTGGACTCCCCCGGCGTCCACGCCGCCGGCGAATCCGTTCGCTCCTTCCGGCGCGACGTCGAACAACCCGTTCTCGGCCCCGCCGTCCAGTGGATTTGGCGGCTCGCCCGCTCCGCAGGGCTTTGGCGCGCCGTCGGCCTCACCTGGTTTCGGGGGTCCGCCGGCAAATTCTGGCTTCGGCGGTCCGCCGGTGTCGCCCGGTTTCGGCGGTCCGCCGGCAAACTCTGGCTTCGGCGGTCCGCCGGCGTCGCCCGGTTTCGGCGCTCCTGCTCCAAGCGGCTTTTCGCCCGCCCCGAACCCGGCGGCGTCTGGCGGCTGGCCGGCACCGCCCGAAATGCAGTGGTACCTCGTGCTCATTATCGGCATCTTCTGCGGCTTCTTCGTCCTCTACTGGCTATATACGCAGATGGTCTTCGTCAAGAAACTTGACCCGGCCAGCAAGGCGATGAAGCTGTTCTTTGGCGGCTTCGGGCTCGTGTTCGGCGGCGTAATCATCGGCGCCATCCTCGGCGCGATTTTCAATGATTCGGCGTTGGCTCTTATCGGAGCTCTCATCACGATGGTGGCCTACCTCGGAGGAATCATCTGTATGATTCTGGGCGTGTTCAACATGCGCGCGTCGATTGAGCGGCACTACAACACGGTGGAGAACATTGGCCTAAAACTGAGCCCGGTGATGACCTTCTTCTTCGCCGTCTACTACTTCCAATACCACTTTACCCGTATCGCGGAATGGAAGAAGACCGGCCGTTTGGCGTAGCCGGCATGCTATCCTGACCCTTGGAGCGTTTCTGGGGGTCAGGTGGGGCCTCTTAAATTTGATCCGATAGTCAAAGTCATGGAGTCCGTCTCGCACAAATGTGCCGGTGTGCATGCTCCTGAACGCAAGTTCCAGGGAGAAGCCTGAAGGCGCGCGGAGGGTTCCCCCGTTCCAAAAGACGGGTCAATGACAGAGGTTTCACGGTCTCCCCGGGGCGCTCCAACTCGCTCCTGCCAGCATGAATATTCTTTTTATCGGCGACGTGTTCGCCTCGCCGGGCCGTCGCATCGTTGCCAATAATCTGCACCAGATCGTTACCGAAGAACGAATCGACCTGATCATTGCCAACGTGGAGAACTCAGCCGGGGGATTTGGGGTGACTGCCGCCATCTCCGAGGAGCTGTTATCCCTTGGCGTCGAGGTGATGACGACCGGCAACCACGTCTGGGACAAGACCGAGATCCACGAGTATCTCCCCCGGCAGCCGCGCCTGCTGCGGCCGGCAAACTATTCGCCGCTTTTGGCGGGCTCCGGACTCTACATGGGCAAAGCCCGCAATGGCGCCGAATACGCCGTGATGAACCTGCAGGGCCGCACTTTCATGGCGACACTCGACGATCCGTTCCGGAAGGTGGAGGAGTTGCTCGCGCAGATTCCCGACCGGATCAAAGTGCGCTTCATCGATTTCCATGCCGAAGCGACCAGTGAGAAAGTGGCCTTCGGATGGCATCTGGATGGACGCGTAACCGCGGTGGTGGGAACCCATACCCACATCCCCACCGCCGATGAGCGGATTCTGCCCGAGGGCACGGCCTACCAGACGGATGTCGGGATGACGGGGTCCTATTCCGGCGTGATCGGCGTAGAAAAGGGCCCGATTATCCGGAAGTTCCAAACCGCCTTGCCGGTTCGGATGGAGCCGGCCAAGGGTATGGTTGAACTTCACGCGACCATCGTGACGGCGGACCCGGAAACGGGTAAAGCCATCAAGATCCGGCGGTTTGAGTTAAAGGAATAGTCATAGTCTGCCGATAGGTACGGTAGATGAATGAGGAACCTTCCATCCTTCCGGCGTCGCGCTTGGCTCAGATTTTTCTGATCCTGGCTGTTTTCTCCCTCGCCGGTGCGGCCTCGCTGGATCGTTTGATTGTTCAGCGCCAAGTTTCGTTAGAACGACTGGGGCAGGAATTGCGCAGTCTCGAGGAGCTCGAAGAACTGATGGAGCGCTGGCAGAAGGCTCCGGATTCGGAACGCCGGAAAGACCTGTCCAGCCGGGTGACCCTGGTCGTCCGCCAGATTCTCCGGCAAGCGCCTTCGCCTGCGTTTCAAGACCGGCTGAGCCGCATTGAGACGCTGCTGCAATGGTCGCAATCCCTGGACGGACCGACGGCAGCGACGGATGAGCTCCGCCGGGCGACCGACCGGGCCCAAACCCAGCACCGGCTCCGCGGCGAGATCAAAGCGGCCGTAGCCCAAGTCGCTGCCCTTCAATCGTCGAAGGGCGAAGAGGTTCATCTTCTTGAACGCGGTGGCCAAGCGGGCCTGGGCTTTGGAATCGTGGCGGCTTTCGGCGCATTGCTGATTTTTTGGCGCAGTCGCAGGGCGCCAGTAGTTGACCCCTACGGCTATTCGCCGGGCCCGGTCTCCCAAGACCCAAAGGGATCTGCATAGTTCGCCCACATGGCCGGGCCCTGTGCCAGTTCGGTATCCGTGAGCAAGCAGCCGTTGAGAGCCTCTTCAATCCCCGGCTGATCCATGCCGGCGCCGATAAAGACGAGTTCCTGCATCCGGTCCCCGTACTCCGGGTGCCAATCCTTGGCCAGGGCGTCGAGCGTCGCCTTATCCTCTGGCCACTCCTCCCGCGGACTGGCGGCATACCAGCGGCGCACGGGTTCAACGCCGACGCAGTTTCCGGCCTGCGCGTAGTGCCCGATAAAATCGTGCTTCGAGGCGATCCACATCATGCCTTTGGCCCTCAAGACGTTCTCCCATCCTTCGTCGAGCGCTTCGTTCAGCCGCACGGGATGGAACGGCCGCCGGGCACGATAGACAAAGCTGGTAATGCCATACTCTTCGGTCTCCGGAGTGTGGAATCCTTGTAGTTCTTTAATCCAACCGGCCGCTTCGGAAGCCTTCTCTTCATCGAATAGCCCTGTGTCCAGGATCTGCTTGGGCTCCACTCGGCCGCGCGCGGCGGTCAGAATTCTGGCCTCGGGATTCAAGCTCCGCAAAATGGCCCGCAACTGCTCGACGGCTGAGGGATCCATGCGGTCGATCTTGTTTACGATCAGTACATTGGCGAATTCGATCTGGTCAATCAGCAGGTCAGCGATGTTTCGTTCGTCCTCTTCGTTGAGTTGCAGTTCGCGGTCGCGCAACTCCTCAAGAGAGAGGTAGTCTTCGAAGAACTTCTCGCCGTCCACGACGGTGACCATCGTGTCGAGCCGGGCGACGTCAGCTAGAGAAACGCCAGTCTCGTCGACAAAGCTGAATGTCGCGGCTATCGGCATCGGCTCGGAGATGCCTGTCGATTCAATCAGCAGGTAGTCGAATCGCCTCTGCTCGGCCAGTTGGCGGACCTCCTGTAGCAAATCGTCACGCAGGGTGCAGCAGATGCACCCGTTTGACATTTCAACGAGTTGTTCGTCCACGCGGCTAAGGGACGCACCCTGGGCCACCAAGCGGGCATCGACGTTCACCTCGCTCATGTCGTTCAATATCACCGCTACCCGCAGGCCTTCGCGGTTGTTCAGGACATGATTCAGGACAGTGGTCTTGCCGGCGCCCAGGAAGCCGGAGAGAACCGTGACGGGGAGTTTGTTGATCGCGCTCATTCGTGATAATGATAGCGCATTCGCGTATCAGTCCACCGTGTGGAGTTTCCGGAAGGCCTCCACATAGCGCTTCACCTTCGGATGGGACTCCACCCATTGCGGCGGCGCCTCGTTATCGGCGATGCGGGTGACGGCCACCGCCAGCATTCGGACGACCTTTTCCATGTTGGGAAAGTCGATCTTCTCCCAGTGGTCGCCGGGACGATGGTAGTCGGGAAAGATCCAGGCAACGCTGACGGTGATGGCGGGTATCCCGGCGTCGGCCAGGGCCTGGTTATCGCTCCGGGCAAAGAAATCGTCGCTGTTGCGAGCGTGGCTCCAGGTGCCGACGCCGGTGGCGGCGCCGGCAGCGGTGAGCGATTCGCCTAGCGTGGTGTAGTCGAAGCCGGTGGCGGTGATCTGGCCTTCGCGGTTTCCCTCGCTATCGTCGGTGCGGCCCATGTGTTCGAAGTTGAGGTTGGCTACGGTCTGGCGGAGCGGATGGACGGGATGGGCAGCGTAGTAGCGGGAGCCGAGTAACCCCTTTTCCTCCCCGAAGTACGTCATAAAGATGAGCGTACGTTTGGGGCGCTGCTTGCGTCCCGCGATCGCTTCGGCCAGCGCCAGCACGGTGGAGACGCCGCTGGCGTCGTCGTTGGCGCCGTTATGGATTCGGTCGCCCTCCCCGCGAGTGGAGACGCCGACGTGATCGTAGTGAGCGGTCAGGAGAATGGCTTCGTTTCGCAACTGGGGGTCGCTGCCGGGGAGTTTACCGATGACGTTGCGCAATTGAATGGCTTCCTGGATCGGGGCTGCAACCTTCGCCGTAAGTTTTGCCGGAGTCATGCCCTCCGGCAGGCCGTCGAGAAAAGCGCTGAAATCGGCGTCGGAGGTGACGATGTGGGGCGATGTGGACGTGACGGTCGCCGAGGCTGCTCGAAGCCGGAAAGGGGCGGAAGAGACGACCGCATAGGCGACGACCAGCGCCGGCTTCATCGCCATCAACGCCCGGTTCCTGGCCCCCGCCGCGGACGAGCCTTGCGCGACGTAGAGCAGCACCGCTTTGCCGCGCACCTCCTCCGCCGATGGCAGCGGCGACGTCTGATCCTTGATGGTCACCTTCAATACCGGCAGGTTGGCGGCATCCACCGCCTCATTGGTCACGGCCATCACCTTGGCGCCGGTGGACTCCCAGGACTTTCCGTCCGGGGTTTCGAGGCGAACGCGGAAGTCCTGCATGGGTTGGGTGATTTTCAGATAAGGTGCGTTCTGAAAGTATGTGCCGTTGTCGCCGCCGGGCTCGACGCAAAAGCGCCGGAACTGGGCAGCGATGTATTCGGCGGCCAGATCGAGACCGCGCGAAGGGGTATCCCGGCCTTCGAGCAGGTCCGACGCCAGGAACGAGAGATGGCCCCGCAGAGTGTTCGCGGAGATCGATTCGAGGAGTTCTCTTTCGGCCGGACTTACCGGTCCGGCGGCTGAGGCCAATCCCACAAGAAAAGTAGCCAGTAAGCAGAGCCGGTGAGCGATCATACCTAGATTGTGTCGCAACCGGATGAAGCAAGTCTTTCTCGATTTGGGTACGCCCAGGAACTTTGGCGGAGCATGGGCGGGTTTTCGAACTTTGCCATATCCTTTTCCATCATTTCGATTCTGACCGGGGCGGTTACACTTTACGGCTATGGCTACGAGATGGGTGGGCCGCTCGAAATGACGCTCGGGTGGCCGTTGGCCACGGTGTTCTCTCTGTTGCTGGCCGCGAGCATGGCGGAGTTATGTTCGGCGTTTCCTACCTCCGGCGCCATGTACCACTGGACGGCGGCGCTGGGTTCGCCTGGCTTGGCCTGGTTCGTGTCGTGGATGAACCTGGTGGGGCTGATGGGGATGGTGGCTGGCATCAACTATAGTTGCGCGCAGTTTCTAGGTCCGGTGATCGGGTGGCCTTCGAGCCAGGTGTTTCTGCTGTTCCTCTTGCTGACTGTGGCGCAGGCGGCGTTCAACCTCCTTCGTGTGCAATGGGTTTCCTGGATGAACGACGCGAGCGTGGTGGTCCACATTGTGGGGGTGTTGTTGATTCTCGGCGCGCTGTGGTGGGCCGCGCCGCTGCGGCCGGTTTCGTTCCTCCTCGAACGTTCGACGGGCAAACCGTACCTCTGGGTGTTCCTGCTTGGTCTGTTGCAGGCGCATTGGACGTTTACTGGATTTGACGCATCCGCGCACATGGCTGAGGAGACGGAGGATCCGCGGATGAAGGCGCCATGGGGCATGGTGCTTTCGGTGGCCGTGGCCGGAATTTTCGGTTATGCGATGTTGCTGATGCTAACGTTGGCGATTCGGGAGAACGCGCCGGCGGCGGCGGAAGGCACGCCGATGGCGATTGCTATCTTCGCCGGGGCGCTGGGAGAGCGGGCGGGAATGTTGATGAGCCTCGGCGTGGCGCTGGCGATGTGGTTCTGCGGATTGTCGACGCTGGTTTCCGCTTCGCGGACCGTGTACTCGTTTGCGCGGGATGGCGGGTTGCCGGGGTCGGTTTACTTCCGGCGGGTAGATGCGCACGGGGTGCCGCAGATGGCGGTGGTGGCAGTGGCGGTCTGCTCGACCGCCGTGATGGCCTGGGGCGAGGCGGTGCCGGTGGTGACTTCGATGAGCACGGTTTCGTTGTATTGGGCGTATGTGATTCCGGTATGGCTCGGGTGGCGGAAGCGAAGGGAGTGGGTGGGCGAAGCGGTGTGGACACTAGGGAGGGCGGGATGGTGGGTGAATCTGTTGGCGATTGTCTATACGACGTTCATCTGTTTCATCCTGATGATGCCGCCGAATGCGTTGGCGGGGAAGACGATGGCGGGCGTGGTGGCGGGGTTGGCGCTGTTGTGGTGGGGCGGCGTGCGGCGGCGGTTTGCTGGACCGGACTGGACGCGAGGGCATTGATCGAATGAGTCCATTGATAGCCCGAAGTCCGTTCTTTGTTCTGGGAATCACCATTGGGGCGATTCTGATTGGCTACCTCTGGAGCCTGCACTCTCTGAGCGTACCCCTGGTTTATGACGCCAACAGCTACCATCAAATTGCCGAGGAGATGCAGGCGAGAGGCCTGTTCACCAAACACGCCTACTCCGATCTGCGTACTTATGGATATCCGGCCTTTGTCCGCGGCGTGATCGGCTTGTCGAGTTGGCTCGGAGTCGGGGAACGGGTGCTTGCCTTTCTGCTGCAAATGGGAGCGCATCTGGCGGCAGCGGCAGGGCTATTCTGGGCGCTGGACCGTGCGGACGTGCGGCGTTGGGCGGTGCGCGCGACGGTGGCCGCGGTGGCAATGCATCCTCTTTCGTTGCTTTTTCCCGGCTACCTCCTGACCGAGAGCTTGTCGCTTTCCATGGGAACGCTGGTCTTGGCTGTGGCCGTACTGGCGTGGGTGCGGCCACTGTCCGCGGTTGGCTGGCTTGCGGGTGGGATTTTGTGCGGCGCGATGATCATGGTGCGACCGGCCAGCATATTTGTCGTACCGGTCTGGGGCCTAGTCCTATTGCGTGGCTGGAGACGGCGGGAGAGGATGGCGCTGCTGGGCGTGGCCGGCATCCTGCTGCCAATGGGTCCGCAACTCTGGATGAACCTGCGGTACTTCAACCAGGCAACACCATTGGTGACGGCTCCGTTCGGCCAAGCGCTGCAGACTTGGGGCATCCTTCATTCGAAGGTTACGACTTCGCTGATCCCGAATACGAACCCTCGAGTGACCTACGAGAATCCGTTCCTGGTCGACGAAGCCCTGGCCCGTCAGGATCCCCTCCTCTGGTACCGCACATATCCAGCGGCGGGTGCCGGAACGGTTTTGCTGCACCTGTTCAATGTGCTGGACCAGGACTTGCCATTGCCCTATCAATACGATCTCGCGCCACCCCATGTCCCCTATACTTCCGGGCTCAATTGGTCCGTGGTGGCCGTAGGCCTTCTGACTTGGGGCGTCGCGTGGCGGAGGCGGGGCGAATGGACTGCGGGCGAACAGGGAGCGTGGTGGGTGTCGACGGGTCTGATGGCTGGTCCGCTTGCGATTTGTGGTGTAATCATCGTGGAAGCGCGCTACGGGTTGCCTCCATTGGTACCCCTGTTCGCGTGGGCCTTGGTGGGGGTGGCTGGACTCTGGCGGGCCGGAAGTTCGCGCCAGCGGTGGGGCGTGATGGCGTTCGCGGCCACGGCCGGATTGGCGGGCGCAACGTTATCGGGATGGGTCCGAGAGTATTCTCCCGCCATCCAGGACGCGCGGAACCAGGTGCCCCGGCTGCCGGCCGGGAGGACACCTCGACCTGCGCTTTGCGAAGGTCCGTGGACGCGGTGGCAACTGACAAAGGGGCACACGGGATTCGGCGGAGTTCTGGTGTTACAACCCGGCGGCGCAGCAGAACACCCACTAACGATGGAGGCAGCTGCGAAGTACTGGCTGGATTTTGAGGTCCTTGGCAAGGCCGTGGAGCGGACGCCGTTCGAGATCGCAATAGAAGCGGGAGGCCCTGCCTTCGAACGGGTTCGATTCGTCTTATCGGGCGAACCGGGAGCGCGACTCCGTTTTCTCGGAGTCGGCGTAGAGCCAGTGCGCGTGCGAAACGTCCGGTTTGGGCGGGCCAACGCAATGCCTCCGGTGGCAGATTGGCGGAGCGAGGACGTCGTGGTGACGTTTGAGGGCGCCGCCATATTGTGTGCCCATTCGGGCGCCGTGGCTCAGTTGGCGCAGACGGTAGATCTGGAGCGGAACACCGATTATGACGTTGAGTTTGAACTCCGGAGCGAAGGGCCGCCAAGTGCGCCGCTCAGCGTCGATCTCTTTGCCGGCGCAGCCTACGATTTTGCGGAACAGAATCGCTTTGTACATAAGTTTGGCCCTGCCTTTGAGCGGCACGTGATTCGCCTCAATTCGGGACCTTTCGCCCCGCCAAGGGCGGAGCTACGATTCGTGACTTTGAACGAGTCTCCGTTGGAAGTTCGCAACATCCGGTTTGGGCGGAGTCACTAACCTGTAAATTGCGACGCAAGAGCGCCGCGGGGCATACTAGTCGCTTGCGTAAAGTTTCCCCTCCACATCGGACTTATTGGCTAATCACGGCTATCGTTGCGTTGGGGATTGCATTTCTCTGGAGCCTGGACACGTTGCGCACACCCAATGTGTTTGACGCGGCGGGCTACTACCGGATCGCCGAACACATGCGGACGAACGGCGTGCTGTCGGACCATGAGCTCTCCGATGTTCGGTTGTACGGGTATCCGGCATTTCTCAGTTGGGTGTTGCAACTGGCACGCTGGACGGGAATAAATGACCGCTTGCTGGGCTTTGCCCTGCAACTGGGCTTGCACTTTGCCGCGGCGGGAGCATTGGCGTGGACGCTCAATCGGTGCGGAGTCCGGGGCTGGGCATGGCGTGCGGCGGTGGCGGCGGTGGCGGCGCATCCGTTGGCGTTGCTTTACCCAGGCTACTTTCTAACCGAGAGTCTGGCCTTTTCTTTGGGGACGATTCTGATGGCGCTGGGTATCGCGGCTTGGAGCGGGCACGGAGGAGCGGCCGTCTGGATCGCCGGGGGAGTGCTTTGCGGCGCAA
>JBBQRA010000164.1:0-13670 GCA_038215275.1 Bryobacterales bacterium
ACATAATGGGACACCAGTGCCGGCGGTTTCGGCTGTCCGCTCAATGCGCGAAGATAATTGTTGATTAGTTCTTGGTTTTGACTCATACCAATCAGCCTACGGCTTGCCTCGTTATGAGGTCCTAATGATCGCAAACAGAAATTCAAACAATTTTCAAAGCGTCCTCGCGACATCCTACCGGTTCGGCGAATTCGAGCTTCAGCCCCAGGAGCGTCTCCTCAAACGCAACGGGGAAGCAATTCCCCTGGCGCCTAAGGTCTTCGACGCTCTGCTCTGCCTCGTACGTCGAGGAGGCCATCTTGTCACCAAACGCGAATTGATCGACACTCTGTGGCCCGGCACTCATGTGACGGAGGCAAATCTGACGAACATGATCGGCGCCCTCCGGCGAGCGCTGGGTCAGGACGTTATTGGAACCATCTCAAAGCACGGTTACCGCCTAACGTTGCGGGTGGAGGGTGAACCCGGCATTGCCCCGGAAACGTACGAACGGTTTTCACGCGCGAACGATCTAACCGTACATCGCTCGCCCGAATCAGTAGCGGCTGCACGCGAACTGTATTGGCTCTGCCTTGCCGACGATCCGGCGTTCTCCGCCGCCTGGGCCTGGCTTGGCCGGTGCTGCTGGTTCAGGGCCAAATTTAGTCGCGATGCTACGAATGACGTGTATCTGGCGGAAGCTTCATTCAAACGCGCCTTCGCCTTGGATCCGGATCTCGCGTGCGGTCACCAATTCTATACTCCCGTCGAGGCCGACCTCGGCTATGCAACCCGTGCATTGGCACGGCTCTGTCAAAGGCTGGAACGGCATCGCGACGAACCCGAAACCTTGGTCGGACTGGTGCAGGTACTTCGCTTTTGCGGTTTGCCTGAGGATTCGCTCCGGGCGAATGCACGAGCCCTGCAAGTTGATCCTACGGTCACGACCGGCGTCCCGCATACGCTCTTCTTGATGGGAAACTACCAGGCAACCATCGATGCCTACAGCGGGCGAACCGGTTACTATCTGGATGCCGCCGCCTGGGCAATCACGGGCGACAAGGCGCACGCCGCGACACTTCTACGGGATCGGCTGCAACGGCTTAGGCTGTCCGAACAAATAGACGGTCTTATGAACTCTCTTTTGGCTCTTCTGGAGGATAGGTTCGACGAGGCCTTGAAGATCATGGAATCGATGGTGATTGCCCATGAGCCTGAAATACTCGTCTACATAGCGCGGCACTACTCCTATATCGGAGCGTCCGATCTGGCGATGCGTACAGTTAAACAGGCAGCCGAGTCCGGATTCGTGTGTCCCCCGTGCACATTACGAGCCGATCCCTGGCTGAAATCGTTGCGAGCTCATCCGCAATTTACTTCGTTGTTGCGCAACGCGGAGCGCCTCGCCGGCGAGGCAAAGTCGAGTGCAGGCTGGTCACCGCGTATCCTGTTGCAAGAGGATTAAGGCGTCGTCCGCAGATGCGCGTCTCGATGTCGCGTTGTGATCTATGAGTGCTGAGCCAGAATCACGGCCGTCATTAGAAACTCAAATAGCCGATGCGAAGGGGTGGCGGCTGGTGGTAGACTCTCATGCCCTGCACCGAACCTGCGCCAGACCCAATCATGTGGCGTAAGCTGTAATGTTGCACGCTATTTGGCGTAAGGCTTTGCAGGCTATCTGGCGTAGGGTGGAACCGCTGGGGTCCGAGGTTTACC
Source organism: Bryobacterales bacterium (assembly GCA_038215275.1). Taxonomy (GTDB): domain Bacteria; phylum Acidobacteriota; class Terriglobia; order Bryobacterales; family Bryobacteraceae. The sequence continues at coordinate 1,696 of JBBQRA010000164.1, forward strand.
GATAGTTCGCCAAGTCATATCAAACCGCGTCACCCGCCACGGCCTCCTTGCTTACTTCAGCGACTTGCTCAAGACCACACCGGCCAACGCCGCTATTCCCACATCACCGCCCTCACCGGCGACTCCGTCATGGCCGGCCTGTTCGGCGTCGAGACCTTCCGCAGTGAAGACAACGTTCACCTCGCCTTCAAGGATGCTGACGACGACGCCATCCCCGCCTGGATCAACCAGCAGACGGATCGCACTTTCGCTCCCTTGCTCGAGCAGGAATGGGTGCTAGATCTCGACGCCACGAGCAAGAACCTCTATGGCCGCCAAGAGGAAGCACGTATCGGCTATACCCCTCTAACCCTCCCGCGTCTATCAGGTCATGGTCCTTGCCGCGGGCAAACTCGTTCTCAACGTCGATATCCAGGCGGGCAACCGGTCGGCCAGTGAATACGCCCAGCCGACACTGTGGGGCTGGCTCGACGCGCGGCACCGCAAGGTATGGCCCACGTTTAGGAGTTACAGTTACAGGGTTGGACGCGGGAGCGGCGGATCATTGTGCTCCGCAAGAAACTGGCCGAACCGCCGGTGAAGTCTTCGGGGAAGTGGTGGCCAGGCTTGTTTGCCGGGGACGGTGGTCGAGCAGTCCAGCGGCGATTGGCATGAGCATGCCGTGCTGGTGACGAGTTGGGAGCAGAGCGATCTGCGGGTATCGGCGCAGACGTACCGGGACCGGGCGGATGCCGAGAACATGTTTGATGAATTGAAGACTCATCGTCCACCATTGGGGGGCTGGACGGGGTATACGACAAAGGATTTGAAGCGGAGCCAGTGGATAGCGCGTTTGGTGGCGTTGGCTTTAAACTGGCGGAGGATCTACACGCGGATGGGGACGGGCGAGAAGCACCGGGAGGCATCGCCTTCAAAGTCCACGGAACGCCGAAGGAACTTGACGGGGCGAGAGAGATGGCATCTAAGGGACAACTACCAATTCCAATGGTGGGCCGTCTCGCTTGTGAACGCCGTCCCATTCGGAGGGAAAAAGAAAGACGCTGACTCCGGCATAGACGGCCTGATCTACTTTTAGCCAGAAGGGAAGATAACCGAGAAGGCCATAACCTCCGTGAAGGCCGGCGACAATGTGAACTTAGCCTTGGTGCGAGAGTTAGCGCATGTCGTAAACAGAGTGAAAGCTAAGTTCGGCGTTTTTATCACGCTCTCCGAATCGACAGGACCGATGCGAACGGAAGCCATCAAGACCGGCTTCTGCTGAATTGCAACCTTCCTCGCAGTGCGCGTTTTGTTACCCTCTGTACAGATGTCCTGTCCCCAACTGCCGACGGAGAGCGAGAACAGGCCGACGAAACTTCTGAAGAATCTCAGCGCCAGCGGTTGCCACAGCGAGCAACGCCTGCGGATGCGCGATTCTGCCGTCCTGAGCGGGCTTTTCGCTCTCACGGTAGCGCTGTTGTGGTTAGGTGGTGCGTTCACCGGCGCATTCGGGGGGGAGTCGGACGAGCCGAGTCACTACGTGACGGGTCTTATGATCCGCGACTATCTTGCCGCTGGCCTGCCAGGTGATCCTGTTGCCTTTGCAAAGAAGTTTTACCTTCAGTACCCGAACGTAGCTTTCGGGCTGTGGCCTCCTGTTTACCACATTTTCTCGGGTGTATGGATGCTCGTCTTCGGTACCGGCCGAATCTCAATAATGCTAATGCTTGCGTCCGTAACAACCGCCTGGGCATTGCTGTTTTATACGATTACTCGTAAAGTCGCGGGACGGACCACTGCCGTCGTTTCCGCCGTTTTGCTAGTTACGCTTCCGGCCACGCAGGCAGCTACTGCCTCCGTAATGCTTGATGTGGGGCTGGCCATTGCAATGCTGGGTGCGATGGCAGCATACGCCCGCTACCTGCAGAGCGAACGGATGAAGGACGCCTGCCTTTTCGGCGTTTGGGCCGCCGGGGCATTGCTGATCAAGTACAACGCACTGGCACTCGCATTAGTCCCGCCGATCTCCATCCTGCTTACCGGACGGCATCACCTGTGGCGAACCAAGTCTTTCTGGACACCTGCAGCAGTGGTATTGGTCGCGGCTGGCCCGTGGTATATCGTTATGCGTCACTTTGTCCAGTATGCAGCCGAGCCAGGCGAAGCATGGCCACCGGTCGGGCGAATGCTTGCGGACAACCTTATGAGCATCGCGCTGTTAGCTGGTCCGGTTGTGTTCGCACTCGCTGCCGTTGGCGCCGTTTTGGCGTGTTTGTCGATGCGCGGGCGTGTCGAGCAAAACACGCCTCTATCACTGGTTCTGTATGTAGTCTCCACTGCCACTGTCTTAGCCATATGGTTGTTTCACGGAGTCGTGTACCCGATCCATTCAACCCGGTATCTGCTCTCGGCTGCACCGGCGGTGCTCTTGCTGGCGTCGGTACCGCTGCGGCACTTCATGCACGATCGGCATAACCTCAGTCGCGCAATGCTGGCCCTGGGCGGGGTTGCGTACGCGGCGTTTACGTTCACAGTGCCGCAGAAGAAAACCTCCTCATGGGTAGAAGTCGCTGACGCGGTACTGGCGCATGGGGTGCCGCGTGGCGGAGCAGTCCTCGTCTCGGCTGACGGTGCAGGCGAGGGCATGCTGGTAGCGGAGATTGCGATGCGTGACTCGCGGCCGAACTACTTCATCCTGCGCGCGAACAAGATGCTGGCGAGCCAAACTCTAATGGGCGCGGATTACAAACAACGATACCAGACACCGGTCGAACTCATGCGCGCTTTGGACGCAGTGCCCGTATCGATGGCAGTCGTACAGCCATGTTCACCGAAACAATGCGCCGGACATGAGAAACTTGTCGCCGAGACTGCCAGGCAACTGCCGGAACGCTGGCGGTTGCTGTCTGTCACAACGACGAAAGACGGATCACCCATTCAGCTTTACCGTATTGCAGGCAACGAAGGGAAGCCAGCCCGGGCGTTTAGCCTTGACATGTCACACACAATAGGCGGAACACTGGAGAAGCGGTAACCTGCGGTTTCCAGTACTTCGACCCTGACTGATGCTCTCTCGCCGGCGCCGGTGGTCTTCGACGTCTTCAGCCTGCCGAGCCAGCCCGCGATTACACGTCAGCGGACGTGCAACACTGGAATGGAAATCCAACGGCGCGGGTACTCAACGCGGACATCCGGGCAGCAGACGCTGGAGATCGATTGTTTTGGTGGGTGGAGATGCCGACCAGATTTGACAGTCTAAGTGTGTTCTTCCCGGCGTACAATGATGCGCCGTCACTGCCGAAGCTGATTGAGAATACGTTCGCGGTTCTGCGGGCGTACGTACTCGATTACGAAGTGATCGTGGTGAATGACGGCAGCCACGACAATACGGGCGAGGTTCTGAAGCAGTTCGAACGCCAGTACGCGCCTCACATGCGCGTCGTCACGCACGCGCAGAATCGTGGCTATGGGGGGGCGCTGCGGAGCGGCTTCGCGGCGGCCACGAAGGATTATGTCTTCTACACCGACGGGGACGGGCAGTACGATGTGCTCGAATTGCCGAAACTGCTGGACAAGATCGGGCCGGATGTGGGTCTGGTAAATGGTTACAAACTGGAGCGCCACGACCCAAGGCACCGGATCCTGATCGGCGCCACGTACAATGCCTTTGCCCGACTTCTCTTCCGTGTACAGATCCGCGACATTGACTGTGACTATCGTTTGATGCGGCGGGATCTGCTGAATGGGCTTCGTCTCACGTCGACGAGCGGCACGATTTGCGTGGAGCTGGTGCGGAAGCTGGAACTGCTGCCGGTCCGCGTTGTAGAGGTCGGGGTGCATCATTATCCACGGCTTCATGGACGCAGCCAGTTTTTTCGGGTGCGGTCGCTGGTTAAGACCTTTTCCCAACTGATGCGGTTGTGGGTGCAGATGGACTGGGAACGCCGGTCGTAGCTGAGCGCCGGCAGCCAGAATGCAATCGAGGTGGCCGAAAGAGGAACGGGTGCGGTGGCGTCTTTGATGAGTGCCGCGACCCGATCGGCCGTGCCAAGATAGGCTTAGTGGACAATCCGGGGTTTGCCATTGACGCGGGCGCTTTGACGACGTCGGTGTAGCACCCCTGGAGTCGGCTTCACTTCGGCCGCCCACGCGCCGTTTACCGTCAACGGCAATCGCCCCATCGGCGCGGTCAACACAATGGTCGATTCCGCGGAATACAACGACCCCGTTTCCGGTAACCTGCTCGGACGCGGCCTCACCGAGCAGCCTGTCTCGATGGGGACAGTCGAAGCCTTCCGAGATGCAGACGTCCAACTTCAAGCCGAGCTCGGACGCTCCTCCGGCGCCGTTTGTGAACCTCGTCGCCAAGCAGGGCGGGAATGAGTGGTATGGCTCCGCGTATTATCTGCTGCAGAACCACGACGCTCACCGGCATTGTCCGTCTCGACTACCAGATCAATGACAAACACCGTCTGGGAGCCCGCCGCACCTGGGTGAACGCGATTGGCCCTACCCGCGACCGCCTCAAAGCCGGAAACGCCGACACGATCAACCACTCTCACTCCGCTGTCATCCGTCTAAATTCCACGCTCTCGCCGCGCACCTACAACCATCGCTGCGATCTTCGCCGGCCGCTGGGCCGTCCTCCGGCGTCCGGGCCGATCGCCCAGCCCGATCACAGTTGCCGAGGGACCGGGCCCCACCGTCCGGGCCATAGTTCGCTCCTTTCCTCGGTCTCCGGCCAACTCCGTTACGAGATGCCCGCTGACCCAGTGCCGTCGCCTCGCGGTGTTCTATGAGCGAAAGCGCTACCCAATTCCGCCATAATCAGCACGACCACCGTTATGCAACTCTCTGACCTCTGCCCTGCCGGCCACGGCCACTACGAAAACCTGCCCCCCATCCTTCGCCTACTCCTCGACGCGGAATTGGCCGCCGGGAACGAAATATCCGCCGTCCAACATGGCTATCCCGCCGCTCCCGTCGGTGCCTCATTCCTCCTCACCGGCCCCGTCCGCTCCCAGCCGCGCGCCTCCTCGGGCGAACTCCTTTTCTTCGAACGCAACAGCTCGCAATTCTCCGGTGAGTTCACCGTCGAACCCCGGCACTTCTACATCCTCGAACCACCGCGGCCTGAACCCGAAACCGCCATCCCACCGCCCCCTGCTGCTCCTCCCCTTCCGCCCCCGCCGCCCTCTCGACTCCTCCTCGATCAGTTCGCGGCAAGTATGGTCAGCGACTACGAGAAATGGCGTGAGGGCATCGGCTACGATCTCGACCTCCTGCCCCAGATGTCCTCTTGGGAACGCCACACACTCGAAGGTGAGTTGATCCAAGAACTCCGCCGTGGCGGGAACTGGCGCGACGTGGAAGCCCTCGCGGCCCTCGACACCCCCGCCGCCCGCGCCGCTATCGACGTTGCCCGTTTCCACTCCGATCCCGAGGTTCGCGCCTACGCCGTTGAGCAGTCGATCGAGGAGGGGAACCTCCCGTCAGAACTCATCGAATGCGACATCATCCGCGTTATCGAGCAGGCCGCCGCAATGAGCACGCTGAGCCGCGCGCTCTCCCTGGCCGAGTCTTGCCGCACACCGGCCGTCCGCCGCGCCATCCTCGATCAAGCCCGCACGGGCGACTCGACCACCCGGGTTCACATGGCGGCCCTGCTCTTCTACCTTTGCGGAAAGAGCGAAGACTCGTTCGACTGGAACCACCGCCCCTACTTCCTTCGGTTCGGCGATAACAACGACGAGTTCGACTTCCGCGCCGCTTGGCGGGAACTCCGTGCTATATGGGAAGCGTTTGAAAAGGGGCTCCGAAATCCATGAAGCCCTTCTGGAACGTCTTTTCTTTGGCTCCGCCTCTCGCCGTGGCGATCCTCGAGGCCCTGCTTGTAATCACGCCACGCAGCGGCGCCGGCGACTCTGCCGGTCGCCTCGGCAGCGGCGTTCTCCTGATCCTCGCCATTGGCGCCGCGGCCTCTTCGGGGAGGCTCGGCCTTCTGGGCATGGTTCTCAATTTCGTTATTATTTTGCCAATTGCCTCCCTCATCATGAGTAATTAGCGCCCCTTCCTACGCCCTACCAGACAGAGAAACACACATGTCAAACAACTGATCGAAGCCCCTGACAGCACCGACTCCGTCCGTTACGAGACGCTCGCCTACCTCGAAGCCTACGACGCGATCCTCAATGATGACTACGCCTTCGTTGCCTACAAGGAAACGGACTCGAGCGGCGACTGGCGCGTCCGCATCAAATCCCGTCACACCGCCGGTGCTGTTTTTGAGCCCGACATGATGAAGTCCAACGCCCGCTCAGCCGGGGGCCAGGGTAAGCCGTGGTTCCAATGGGGCTATAGCTTCGACCCGGCCGAAGGCGACCAGCGCAACATCCAGTTCCGCGTCCACTTGGTCAACGGTAAACCGGCCGCGATCGAGATGTTCGCCCAGCTAAGGAAATTCGACAGAAGCCCCGACGCCGCTCAATCCGTCCAGTTTCCGTGGCCAGCGCGAATGCGAGACAGCCGCGCGGCGCCTCGTGGAGGCATCCACGTTGCCGATGGTAAGCCGGTCACCATCGAGAACCTTACCCAGTTCAGGAATTTCACGGTAGCCCCGACGCCGTCCAGCCCGACCAGTTTTCCCTGGCGAGATTCAAAGCAAGCCAGCCGTATCACGCCTCCCGAGGCCGGCGTAGGCCGCGAGAGCCTCTAGATCCGTGCATCTTACGCTCACAACCTGAGTTCCGCTCGACGCAAACAGACGAGAGCCAGATTTTCGCACTCGCCAACGGCACTCCCTCAACCAATTCGACGACAGAGCGCCCTTCACCCGACGCCGCCGCGCCGCCACCGGGCTCCCCTTCTATCAATGGGCCTACACTAAAGCTGTATCCCTTATGTCGAATTCCACGATCGATATCGAAGAAGCCTTTCGCGGCCGGCCGCGCAGCGGCGGATGGGGGAAAGGCACCCTCCTTGCCATCCTCCTGCTCGTCCTCTTTAGCGCCACCGCGATCTGTAGGACCATCATTGACTATGCGTGGTGGGCTGAAGTCGGTCAGACCGACGCCTGGTGGGCGCAGTTTTATTACCAGACCGGCCCGCGGCTCGTCGCCGGACTGCTCGCCTTCGTCATTCTTTGGATCGCCAATGCCCGCGGCATGAAGGCCGCCGGCACCTCCCTCCGCCGGCATCCTGTCTACGCCAAGCTCGCCACTCTCGGCGCCCTTCTGCTGGGCTGGATCCTGGCCGCTGTCAGCTTTTCCAGCTGGGACGCCGCCCGCTACTTCGCCAGCATTCAATCGGCTGCCCCGATCGCCACGACAGACCCGTTCTTCGGCAAGCCGCTCGCCTTCTACTTCTTTGAGCTTCCTTTCTTTGAATCGCTCGCCTCGTTCGCCGTCGCCACACTCGCCGTCGCCACCCTCGTCCATTTCGCCGTCAGTCAGGCATGGTCGGCGCACTCCATCTTCCGCACCGTCGCTCCTGGCCAGTTTGAACTTGACTGGCAGAACCTTCGCGGCGGCGGCCCCGTCACCCGCATCCTCGGCGCACTTGCCCTCACCGCCCTTGCCGCCCAGTTCTTCCTGAACCGATACGACCTTGCCTACGAAGACCATACCTTCATGACCGGCGTCGATTACATTGCCGCCAACGTTCGTATTCCTCTCAACTGGCTTCTGGTCGGCGCCACGCTCGCAGCCGCCGGTCTGGTCGCCATCGGCCGCGGCAAGACCGCCCTCGCCGCCCTCATCGTCCTCCCTATCCAAAGCATCGTACCGGGCATCGTCAACTCCGTCTATGTGAAACCGAATGAGCTGACCCTCCAACGGCCCTTCATTCAACACCATATGGACGCAACTCGCGAGGCCTATCAACTGAAAGGCTCGGCCAAGCCCACGCTCTTCAAAGCAAATCTCGATACCGCCCTTGACGTCAACAAGCATCGCGATCTGCTGGACAACGTCCGCCTTTGGGATTGGCAAGCCTTCCACGACACCGTCAGCCAGATCCAGCCCCTCCGGCCGTACAGCTACGTCGACACTGACGTCGACCGCTATCGCATCAACGGGAAGCTCCAACAGGTCATGCTGACGCCGCGGGAACTCGACATTCAGCAACTCGGAGAAGCCCGCAATCGCTGGCCCAATAGCCATGTCGTTTACACTCACGGTTACGGCATCGTCGCCGCCGATGCCAACAAAATCACCGCCGACGGTCTGCCGAGCCTTTTCATCCAGGACGCACCGCCCAAAGTCACCGTCCCCGGCATGAAACTTACCCGCCCGGAAATCTACTATGGCGAGGTCGCCCACGAACCCGTCTTCGTACGCACAGCGCAGCCCGAGTTCAACTACCCCTCTGGATCCGACAACGTTCACAATCACTACGACGGCCAGGGCGGCTTCCCTATCGGTTCGTTCGCCATGCGCCTCATCGCGGCCATTGCCTACACCGACCCCAATATCGTCCTGACCGCCTCGCTCCAACCCGAAAGCCGGATGATGATCCACCGCCGTGTCGGCGCGCGTCTTGAAACACTCGCCGGCTTCCTCACGTGGGACGAAGATCCCTATCTCGTGCTGACTAAGGAGGGCCGCCTCGTTTGGATGGTGGACGGGTACACCACCTCCAGTTCCCATCCCTACTCCTACCCCATACGAACCCGAGCCGCTGGAAGAATTAACTACGTCCGCAACGCCGTTAAGGCCACCGTGGACGCCTACAGCGGTGAAACCAACCTCTATGTCTTCGACGACCGGGACCCCATTATCCTCGCCTGGCGTCAGCTTTACCCGAAGCTCCTCAAACCTGGCGCTGAGATGCCCGCCGAACTCCGCGAGCATGCCCGCTACCCGGAGTGGCTCTTCCGTATCCAGGCCGAAGTTCATCTCACCTTTCACATGCAAGATGCCGAAGCATTCTATAACAAGGTCGATGTCTGGGACATCGCCAATCGTCAAGGTGGCACGCCCGGGCGGGTTGCCAGTCCAGATGGCTTTACTCAGGATTCGGCCACCGGAAAATCCAGCATGACGCCGACCTATGTCATCGCCGATGTCCCCGGCGACGAAGCGGCGGAGCCCGAATTTCTTTTGATGTTGCCCTTCACCCCGCGCGGCAAAGATAACCTTATCGGCATGATGATAGGCCGCGGCGACGGTGATCACCTTGGGGAACTAGTCTTCCTGGAACTACCGAAAGAGCAACTCTACTATGGGCCCATGCAGATCGAGTCCCGGATCAATCAGGATCAGACCATCTCGAAAGATCTCAGTCTCTGGAACCAACAAGGCTCCCGCGTTCTACGCGGTCAGATGACGGTGCTCCCCATCGACAACAAGTTCTTCTTCGCCCAGCCGTTCTACTTGCAAGCAAGCCAAGCCCGCATGCCGCAGTTAAAGAAGGTGGTCGTCGCCGTCGGCAATCGGCTGATCTACACCGATACGTACGATCAGGCGCTGGCCGAACTCGGTGCGTCCTCTCCTGTCCCGCAGCAGGTTACCACCGGCGAAGAACCGCCCGCCGGCTCGAAACCGGCCCCTGCTGATGTGGCCGACCCCCGATCCCGCCTGCAATCGATCCGGCAACGCATGGACCGCTATCGCCAATTCGCCGCCCAGGGGAAATGGGCCGAAGCCGGACGGGAGCTCGAGGCGATCGAAGGGGAGCTGCGAAAGTAGATCGTTAGCCGTTCACAACCAGCCGAGCCCGTTGCGCCCCGGACTTCTTCGTTCCCCGGCGGGAGGCCTCCATCCGCTCCACCGCCGCGGTGACGGCGTCGCTCATCGGTTCACCGTGAACATTCACGGCCGCCCAGATAAAGCTGATGTTACTCAAGCCTAGATGTCGCAACTGGAAGTCCCACAGTTTTTCAGACAATCCAGCCACGCGCCGCTGCGAGAAGCCATTGTCGTCAATGCGGTAGACAAACACCCACTGGTCCGCTGCGAGCTTCACTCCAAAATCTCCGTCTCGCACCATAGAGGACATCAGCACTTGGACAGAATCCAGCAAGGAAGGCAGGTCCTTCTCGCCAACAGTATCCGAGAGCCGATTGAACTCGGTAATGGAGATCGTGATGACGATCCCGCTCATCGGATTCGGCATTTCCAGCAGGCGGAAATAGGTCGCCACGTCCTGCATGCCCGTGGGCAGAAGTAGCTCGGACAGGTCTTGCGATTCCGCCACGGTTGGCTGCTTGGACGGCGCCGCCAGGGTGGGCTGAACAAGGGATTCCGTGCTCGAAACAGCCTCGAGAACAGGGAGTTCGGAGTGGACCTCGGACGAAAAAGCCTCTGAGGCGAATACGGTTTCCGGCAACGGCGCGAACTCCGCGCCTGACCAATCATAGGCGGGTGTCTCGACCACCGGCGGCAGCGAATCGTAGGTCGGGAACGCTACTGCGGATGCGGTTGACAACTCCTCCACGGAAGAGGGCTCGAAGCCGGTGACAGCGGCCATGGTCGGGAACGGCAGTTCTTCGACATAGAGAGAAGGTTCGGGCGCCGTGGCATTCGGAGTCATCAGGACTTCTCCCAAGGCCGAACCAGCGTATTCCGACATCTCGAACGCGAAGTCCCTTTCCGGCTCCTCAGCCAACGGCTCGAAAGCCACCGAAGGAGCTTCCGTCAGCGCAGCGGCGTCCTCCAACGCGGCAAACGCGAAGGCCGTTTCCGGCTCCTCAACCAACGGCTCGAAAGCCGCCGGCGGAGGGTCAATCGCACGAGACGTCAAGTCCGGAATCTCGCCCTTAAAGAACAGGGGAATCCCGCCAGCAGCCAAGGCAGGAATAGCGGGTGACAAGACAGCCTCGTCAGCCACTTCAACAACCAAAATCTCTTCCGCCTCCGCCATCGCCGACGGCTTCGCCGCGCTCGCGGCAATCACATCTTCCAGCAGTTGGCTCGTATACGACGGAGGCGCAACCTGCGCCGTATCGGCTATTCGCTGCAGTTCATCGGCAAGCTTCATCGCCGGCAACGGCCGCAACATGATTACCGGAGGAGTCGACGCTGGCCGGGTCTGCGGCCGGGCAACGTGTTCCATTTCCGCCTGCGGTTCGAGCGGGGCGAATTCCACGGGCACCGGAACCCCGGGGATCGGTGCCGCCAGCGGCTTCTCCGCTACAACTGGGGCCGGCAACAATTGCGCCGTCGACTCGACCGCCGCCACCACCTCGGTCGTCTCTTCCTCCGCAGGCCGCTGACCGCCACCCGCACGGCGCTCCACTCGCGCCATCACGTCCGGACGAACCCAGTCGTAAGAACTCTCACCGGACGTGTCGGCCGTCTCTCCCGCCGAACCGCGCTTCCGCCGCGATTTCCGGCGTTCGGAAACGTCAAAACCAGCCACGGATGGCACAGCCGCCAGTGTGTCCACTCCCGCTTCAGCTCGGCTCATCAAGCTCGCCTCACGCTCAGCCACCTGCGCCAGACCCTCGGCCGTCGCATGCGACTCCATCACGGACTCGGCTGCCACCGGCGCTGGCGGTGCGTCGGCGACGTTCGATACCGCCGCCGGGTCGCCCCGAAACTGCGAAAGCCAAGCCGCAGGATTCAAGATCGCAAACCGCTCTCGCTCCTCCGTCCGCACCCGAAGTTCGATGTTGCGCTCTCGCAACTGTTCGTTGTTGCCCTTCAAATAGTCGCAGATCAGCGCGACAAACGCCGATCCCAATACCACTACCAGGCTCACGAAGATCTGTAGTTCTAAGGCACCTAAATCCATGGCTTCCTAAGTATCTATCGACGATAGATCCCTAGGAGAATAGAGGAGAAGGTCGAAAAAAGCTGGTACTCCAGTTAGAGTTCTTGCTTATTTCCAACCGCTTAGAGCAAAGGGACTAGGCGTTCCACCGAGTCTCTAAGGCAAAAGCTTTACGGATTTGTGCCACCCCCACCCCCCCCCCCCCCCCGGCACCCCCCAGCCCTGCCCCCCCCCCCCCGGACCCCCCCCCACCGCAAAAAAAGACGCCCCCCCCCCCCCCCAGT
>JBBQRA010000165.1:0-13348 GCA_038215275.1 Bryobacterales bacterium
CGCCCGTCTCGCCGCCGCCGCCGACCCCGATCCCCGCGCCCGCGAACGCGCGCACCAACTCACCAGACTGCCCATCCTCGAAGATCCGGCCGCCCTCCTCGCCTGCCCCGACATTGACGCCGTTGTCATCAGCGCCCCCTCTCTTCATCACGCCTCCCTCGCCATCGCTGCGGCCAATGCAGGCAAACACATCTATCTCGAAAAACCCATCGCCATCGACCTTCTCTCGCTCCAAACTCTCGAAGCCGCCGTTCGCGCCTCCGGCGTCCGCTTCGCCACCGGCTTTAATCGCCGTCACCATCCCCTCTTCCTCCAAGCCCGCCACCTCCTCCACTCCGGCGCCATCGGACAAGTCCGCTCCGTCTTCTCGTCGTTCTGTGAACCCGCCGCCTCCTCCATGCCCGCCTGGAAGCTCCAACGCGCCACCGGGGGAGGCGTCCTTCTCGATCTCGGCTCCCACCATACAGACCTCCTCCGCTGGTTCCTCAACGCCGAAGTCACCCACTCCGAGTGCCGCCTCGCCTCCCGCGCCACCGAACACGATGAGGCCTGGCTACAACTCCGCTTCTCGAACGGTGCCGAAACCGCTAGCTACTTCTCCTTCCGCGCCGCCCAAGCTGACTTCTTTGAATTCATCGGGGAGTCTGGCACCCTCCGTGTCGACCGTCACCGCGCCACCCTCACACCTCGCTCCTCCTCTCCCGCCCTCTTCGCCTGGCGGGCCCTCCGCCGCATTCGCTCAACGTACGATCCCTCCTACCAATCCGCTCTCCAGGCCTTCGTCGACTCCCAACCCGGCGCTACCCTCGAAGACGGTTGCCGCAGCCTCGAAATCCTCCTCTCCGCCGAAGGCCAATGCGCGTCCTCCTAATGCTCGATTGGAATCGCGGCCGCGGCGGCGCCGAAGCCCACGCCCTCCGCCTCCGCGAAGGTCTCCTCGCCGCCGGAGACGAAGTCCGCCTTCTCGTCAGCAGCGTCGGATCCGCTGGCGACGGCGAAGCCGATTACATCGCCTACGGTACCGAATCCCGCGCTGCCCAAAGCTTCATCCAAATCGCCAATCCCCACGCCGTCGCCACCGTCCGCCGCGCCGTCGCCGAGTTCCGCCCCCACGTTGCCTGGGTCAACATGTTTGCGCTCCAACTCTCTCCCGCCGCCATCTTTGCCTTGGGTTCCGTCCCCAAGGTGCTCTTCGTTTCCGACTACAAAATCATTTGTCCCCTCGGCCATAAGCTGCTTCCGGACGGCACTTTGTGCGCGCTTTCCGCCGGCCGCGCGTGCCTCCGGTCAGGTTGCCTCAGCCTCCCTCACTGGCTCCGCGACCAATCCCGGTACGCGCTCATCCGCCGCGCCATCCAAGCCTGCCAATCCGTCCTCACCTGCAGCCAATGGGTCACGGAGGAACTGGCCGCCCATGGCATACCCTCGCGTCCTCTGTCCGTTCCCATCCCGCCTCCCCCACTCGGCTTCTGCCGCACCCCCACCCCCAACCCGCCCTCCTGTTCGTCGGCCGCCTCGCTCGTGAAAAAGGCGTCGACCTCCTCCTCCGCGCCTTCGCCAGCATTGCCCCCAGTCTCCCCGGCGCCCGCCTCCGCATCGCCGGCTACGGCCCCGAGCGCCAGTTCCTCGAACAACTCGCCGCCAAACTCGCTATCGCTCCCCAAGTCGACTTCCTGGGCTGGTGCGACCCCGCCCATCTCGAAACCGAATTTGCCAGCGCATGGGCCGTGGCCGCCCCCTCCACGTGGGCCGAGCCCCAGGGGCTCGCCGCCGTCGAAGCCTTGGTTCGCGGTGTTCCCGCCATCGTTCCGGACCAAGGCGGTCTGGCCGAAATCGTCACCCCGGGCGAATCCGGTTGGCATTTCCGCCTCAACCAGGAAGCCTCGCTCGCTCAGAGCCTCCGCGACGCTCTGGCCCAGCCCACCACTCTCTCATCAGCCGTGATCGCCGAAGTCACCGCCCGCTACAGCGTCGCCGCCCATGTTCACGGCCTCCGTCATGTCTTCCACGAAATCTGCCTGAGCAACTCCGATACCCTACATCCATGCGTCCCTTCAGCTTAGCCCTCCTCCTCGTCGTCGGCCTCCACGCTCAGCCGCCAGCCCCCCTCAACGTCGGAGGCCAGTACGCCGTTCCCTTCGAAGCCTGGCTCACCAGCCAAGCCGAACAGCACTGGGATCAGCGCGAACAATCCCTCCTACGCCTCGCCACCGGCGACCAGATCCGCGAACGCCAAGCCTATGTCCGCCAGGTCATGCTCGCTGCCATCGGCGGCCTCCCCACCATCAAAACTCCGCTCAACGCCCGCGTCACCGGCTCCTTCACCCGCGACGGCTACCGCGTCGAAAATGTGATCTTTGAAAGCCAGCCCGGCTTCCTTGTCACCGCTAATCTCTACCTGCCCACCACCGGCCGAGCCCCCTACCCCGCCGTTCTCGGCGTCGCCGGCCACAGCGTCAATGGCAAAGCCTCCGCCACCTATCAAGCCGCTTTCGTCGGCTTCGCTAAACAAGGCTTCGCCGTACTCGCCTATGACCCGCCCGGCCAAGGCGAGCGCCTCGAATATCTCGACTACGACACCGGCCGCTCCCGCCCCGGACCCGGCGTCGCCGAGCACAACATGGCCGGTCTCCAGACCCTCCTCACCGGCCAAACCCTCGCTCGCTACTTCATCTGGGACGGCATTCGCGCCTTCGACTATCTCCTCACCCGTCCCGAAATCGATTCCCAGCGCATCGCCGTCGCCGGCAACTCCGGCGGAGGCACCCAGGCCTCCTACCTCGCCGTCTTCGAACCCCGCCTCGCCGCCGTCGTCGCCTCCTGCTACATCACCCGCTGGCGCGAACTCTGGTCCGGCCCCGGCCCCCAGGACGCCGAACAGATCTTTCCCCGCTTCATCGAGAAGGGCCTCGATTTCGGCGACTTCGCCCTGGCCCACGCCCCCCGCCCGTTCCTCATGACCACCGCCATCCGCGACTACTTTCCCATCGCCGGTGCCCGCGCCACCTACAAACAAAACCAGCGCCTCTTCGACATGCTCGGTGAAGGTCAGAAAGCCGGCTACTTCGAATACGACGACACCCACGGCTGGTCCCAACCTCGGCGCGAAGCTGCCTATCGCTTCCTCGCCAAAAACCTGCAACAACGCGACATCGACGGCCGCGAACCCGCCCTCCTCCCGGAAGAAGAGTCCCTCCTCTACGCCACCCCCACCGGCCAGGTCTCCAGCGCCGGCGGACGCGAAACCGTCCGTTCCCTGAACCTCCTTGAAGCCCGTCGTCTCGCCGCCGCTCGCCCTCCCGTCAACATTGAATCCGTGAAGGCAGCTCTCGGCTGGAAGGCCCTCCCCCCCGTACCCCCGGCCCGTAAAGTCAACGAGGAGATCCGCGACGGAGTCCGCATCGAAAAGCTCGAACTCACCGTCGAAGGCGGCCTCCCCATTCCCGCCCTGCTCTTCCATCCCTCTACCGTCCGCCGGACCATCGTCTATGCCAGCTCTTTCGGCAAAGCCGCCGATCCCGACGTCCTCGAACTTGTCCGAGCCGGCGCCCTCGTCCTGGCCGTCGATCCCCGCGGCATCGGGGAAAGCTATCAAGCGCCGTCCCGGGGCGGCTATCGCCAGGACTATCAGCTCGCCGCCCGCGCCATGCTCCTCGGCCGCAATCTCGTCGAAATGCAAACCGCCGATCTCATCTCCGCCGCCCTATACCTTCAAAGCCGCCCCGAATCCGCCAACCGCCCTCCCGCGCTCTTCGCCAAAGGCGCCCTAGGCCCCGCCGCCCACTTCGCCGCCGCACTCCATCCCGCCTTCGCCGAACTCGTTCTCGAACGTTCCATCGTGAGTTACTTCCACCTCGCGGCAACCGCCATTCACGAAGGGCTCAACACGGCCGTCGTCCCCGGCGTTTTGCGCCACGTCGACCTTCCCGATGTCGTAAAACTGCTGAACCCCCGCTCCGTTACCCTGGTCTCTCCCCTCTTTCCCAACGGCCGCCGCCTGCTGAAGTCCGAAGTGGAAGTCCCCGGCGCCAAAGTCATCCTCCGCGGCGAAGGCTGGAACCTCCAGCGCACCGTTCCGCAATGGTTCGTCCAATAGGCTGGACTACCCTTGACTCCCCATACAGCGACTGATAAAACCACTTCATCTCTGCGTGGACCGGCGTCCACAAATTAGGCAACAGAGTCGGAGAGCATTTGGCATGAATCGATTTTCCGCGTTGAGTTCGCTACTCGTGTGTTTGGCCCTTTCAGCGGCCAACGTCTTCTCGCAAGGCACGCAAGGCTCCATCTCCGGCACTGTCTTCGACGCCTCCGGCAGCGTCCTGCCAGATGCCGCCGTCCGGCTCACCAGCGAAGGAACCGGCCAGCGTTGGGAGACCCGCACCGGCGCCACCGGTAACTTCAACTTCCCCGCCTTGCTCCCCGGAAGATACTCGCTCGAAGGCGAACGAACCGGTTTCAAGACCGTGCGGAACTCCGGCATCGTGCTCCAAGTCGCCCAAAGCGCTACCGTTGACCTCCGCCTCGAAGTCGGCTCCCTCGCTGAACGCGTCGAAGTCACCGCCAGCGCCCCCGTGCTCAATCGCGAAAGCGCCGCTGTCGGCCAGGCCATCGAAAACAAACAGATCCTCGATATGCCGCTCAACGGCCGCAACTTTCTACAACTCGGCCTCCTCGTCCCCGGCGCCAGCGAAAACCCCGGCGCTCAAAGCCAGTTCAGCATCAACGGCATGCGAGGCAATATGACCTCCACCCTCCTCGACGGCATGGAAGTCCGCTCCGTCCGCAACGGCCGTCCCGCCCTCCAGCCCTCCGTCGACGCCCTCCAGGAGTTCCGCATCCAGCAGAACGCCTTCAGCGCCGAATTCGCCACCGGCACCGCCGTCATCAACGTAGCCTTCAAATCCGGCACCAACGGCTTTCACGGAACCGCCTATGAGTTTCTCCGCAACGACAAACTCGACGCCCGGAACGTCTTCGATCGCACCCCCACCCTCCCGCCCTTCCGCCGCAATCAGTTCGGCTTTGCCGCCGGCGGCCCCGTCATCAGGAATAAGCTCTTCTTTTTCGCTAACTACGAAGGCCTCCGCACCCGCCGCTCTCGCACCGTCTTCGCCAACGTCCCAACCCCGGCCCAACTCAGCGGCGACTTCACAGGCTCCCCCGCCATTTTTGATCCTCTCGTCGTTAACAATGGCCTTCGTCAGCCCTTCCCCGGCAACCGCATCCCCCCCGGCCAGGTCTCGCAATATGCCCGCGCCGCCGCCAAACTCTATCCCACGCCCAATCTGACCGGCGTCCCCGGCCAGAACTACGTCACCCAGCGTCCCAATCCCGACGATGCCGACCAGGGCAACCTGCGCATGGATTCCGTGCTCACCGAAAAACACAACCTCTTCGGACGCTTCTCGGAATCTCGCGCCAACAACGAAACCCTCACGGCCCTCCCCTACACCGGCAATCTCAATACCAGCAACGGTCGCAATGCCACGCTGAGCCACACTTGGCTCGTCAGCCCGTCCACCATCAATCAACTCCGCCTCGGCTATACCGCCATCGATGTCTTCGTCGGTAACCCTCTCGCCGACACTCCGCTCGCCAGCACCGAGTTTGGCCTTCGCAATCTCAATATTCCCGGCAATTCCCAAGGCAGCCCCCAGATCAACATCGTCGGGATCACCACCATGGGCAGCGGCCCCTTCACCCCTCAAGGCTCCATCGAAAGCCTCTACGAAGTGGGCAACGACCTCACTCTCCAACGCGGCCGCCACGCCTTTAAAGCAGGCTTCGTCGGCCGCCGTTTCCGCCCCGCCCTCCGCGCCCTGCTCACCCCCAACGGTATCCTGAACTTCGAAAACCGCTTCAGCAACCAGATTGGCGTTCCCGGCACCGGGACCTCCATCGCCGATTTCGTCCTCGGCTACCCCCTGTCAGCCCGCGTCGGCACCCCCATCCAGACCAACGGCTTCGTCGATCTCGTCTATAACAACTACGGCTTCTATCTCCAGGATGACTTCAAACTCAGCCCCAAGCTCACCCTCAACCTCGGTCTCCGTTACGAGTACCAGAACCCCATTCGCGAACGCTATAACTCCGCCCGCAGTTGGAGCGTCCCCGAACAGCGCTTCCTCGAAGTCGGCAAGGATGTTCCCTCCCTCACGGCCCCGGACCGCAATAACTTTGCCCCCCGGCTTGGCGTCGCCTACAGCCTCACTCCCAAAACCGTCATCCGCGCCGGCGCGGGCCTCTTCTATGGCTTCATCCGCGGAGACGAGTACCCCGTCTACCAGCTCAATCCCCCGTTCTCAAACGATTCCACCATCAACTCCGATCCCCTCCGCCCCACCCTTCTGCCTGGCGTCCTCTTCCCGGCGCCCTCCAGCGAACTGCGACCGGGCACCAATGTCTTCTCCATCGACTATCAACTCCCCGCCAGCCAGACCTACCAATGGAACGTCACCATCCAGCGGGAGTTACTCGCCAACTTAGCCCTCGAAGTAGCCTATGTCGGCTCTAAGTCCTCCAACCTCACCGGGCGCTCTCTCCCCAACCAGGCCACCCTCGACGTCGACCCCACCCGCCCCACACCCATCCAATCCCGCCGGCCGAACCCGCTGATCGGCGACGTCAGCCTCACCGGCGCCCTCGACCCGGCTAACTACAACGCCCTCCAAGCCAAACTCGAACGCCGCTACGCCGCAGGCCTGTCTCTGTTGGGCGCCTTCACCTATAGCAAGGCGTTGGGCATCAGCGAAGCAGGCGATCAATCCACCGTCATGGACACCCGGGACCGCCTCCGCGACTACGGCCCGCTCCCCTATGACCAGCGCCTCCGCTTCACCTTGAGCTTCGCCTACGAACTCCCCTTCGGCAAAGGCAAGCAGATGCTGAACTCCATCCCCGCCTGGGCCGATCTCGCCCTCGGCGGTTGGCAACTCGGCGGCATCGTCACCATGAGGGCCGGCGAAGCCCGCTCTCCCGCCGGCAATGTCTCGGCCAATGTCGGCCGGTCAGATCGTAACCGTCCGGATCGCATCGGCGCCGGGAACCTCCCCCGCGGCGACCGAAGCGTCACCCGCTGGTTCGATACCTCCGCCTTCCGCCCCCAACCCTTCGGCCGCTTCGGCAACTCCGGTGAAGGTGTCCTCCGAATGCCTGGAGTCAATAACTGGGACCTTAGCCTCCTCAAGAACTTCCGCATTACCGAAACCAGCTCACTCCAGTTCCGTAGCGAGTTCTTCAGCGCCTTCAATCACCCCCTTTACGGATTCCCCGGCCTGACTATCGGTACGCCCCAGTTCGGCGTCATCACCACCGCCAGCGGGTCCCGATCTATTCAATTGGCGTTGAAACTCATTTGGTAACAGCCCGCTGAACACTCGCCCGCTGAACACTCGATTGAGTCTGGGCCTGATTTTCAGTACCCTGTATTGCATGACAACCCGGCGTAACTTTGTAGTCTCTGCCATGGCGGCCGGCGCAGCCTTCGCCAACTCCAAAACCTTTCCTTACCAGGAATTCGAGCAACGCATCGCCAAAAAAGACTTTCGGGACATGACCAAGGACGTCCTACCCACGCCCTGCATGGTCGTCGATCTCGACCTCTTTGAGAAAAACCTCAAGACCATGGCCGACTACGCCAAGTCCGCCCCCATTCAACTCCGGCCCCACGTCAAGGTCCACAAAAGCGTCGACATCGCCAGGCGTCAGGTCGCCCTCGGCGCCATCGGCGTCACCACTGCCACCATCGCCGAAAGCGAACTCATGTCTCGCGGCGGCATCAAAGGCGTCCTCTGGACCAAACAGCCCGCCAGCGACAACAACATCCTCCGCGCCATCGCCCTCTCGAAGGCCGACCCTACCTTCATGTTCGTCGTCGACGACGTCGCCGTCCTCGCCAAAGTCGAAGAAGCCGCCGTCGCCGCCAAAGTCAACTGTCGCGTGGTCGTCTCCGTCTTCGCCGGTCTCACCCGCCAGGGCATCGCCAACGGCCAGCCCGCCGTCGACCTCGCCCACCGTGTCGTTGCCGCCAAGAACATCAGCTTTGAAGGCTGGATGGCCTACTCCGGCGGTGCCTCCCACACGAAAGGCTGGGAAGCCCGCCGCAAAAAGTCTGTCGAGGATCTCTCCGGAGTCAACGAAACCGTGGCCCTCGCCAAAAAGGCCGGACTCCCCTCCGGCATCGTCAGCGGCGGCTCCACCGGCACCTACAATATGGACCACGAACTCGGCCTCACCGAACTCGAGTGCGGCAGTTACGTCTTCATGGACTCGCTCTATCGCGCCGTCGGCGGCAAGTCCGACGACAAAGTCTACACCGACTTCGAAAGCTCCCTCAGCATCGTCACCACCGTTGATAGCAAGCATCACGCCGGCCAAGCTACCATCGACTATGGCAACAAGGCTCTCCTCCAGCCTACCGACCAAGTGAAGGGGATGCCCTGGATGAAGCTCGAAAAACAGGGCGCCGAGTATGGCATCCTCCGCTGGTCCGACGGCGGCGGCGAAACCAAAGTGGGCGACCGCGTCGAGATCTACTGCTCCAACCTCGACATGAGCACCAACTGCTACGACCGCTATTACATCGCGCGCGGCAACCAGATCGTCGATGTCTGGCCCATCATGGGCCGCGCCGGCGCTGCCCAGCGCTAACTCATGCGCGTCGTCCTCCTGCTAGCCCTCGCCGGCCTGGCCGTTGCCCAGCCCCGCGAGGGCTTTCTTAATGTTCCCGGCGGCCCGGTCTGGTACCGGATCACCGGCACGGGGCAGGGAAGTCCCGTCCTCGCCCTCCACGGTGGGCCCGGCGGCACCTCTTGCTCCTTCTCCGCCCTGGAACCCTTGGCGAACAACCGACGCGTTATCTCCTACGACCAACTCGGCAGCGGCCGCAGCGGCCGCCCCACGGACCCATCCCGCTGGCAGGTGGACCGCTTCGTTGAAGAGCTTCACACCCTGCGCCAGAAGCTCGGCCTCCGTCGCGTCCACCTCCTGGGCCATTCTTGGGGTGCGTCGCTCGCCGCCGCCTACGTCCTTGCGAAAGGGACCAAAGGCATCGCCTCCCTCACCCTCGCGAGCCCCCTCCTTAGCACTCCCGACTGGATCCGCGACGCCGAGATCCTCAAGAAACAACTCCCGGCCGATACCCAGGCAACTCTCCGAAAACACGAAACGGACGGCACGACCGACCACCCTGACTATCGTCAGGCCGAGGCCGAATACACCCGCCGTTTTGTCCGCCGTTCCGGCCCGGCCCCGCCCAACCGGGCCTGTGCCGAATCCGTTCGCAACCGCGCCATTTATGAACAGATGTGGGGCCCCACCGAGTTCTACGCCACGGGCAGCTTGAAGTCGTTTGACCTCACCCCTCGCCTCGCCGAACTCCGCCTTCCCGTTCTTCTAATCACCGGCGAGTTCGACGAAGCCCGCCCCGAAACCGCGGCCCACTACCAGAAACTCATCGCCGGAGCCCGCCTCGAAGTCATCCCCGGCGCCGCCCACGCCCTCTTTGCTGACAACCCCACCCTCACCCTCCAAGTGCTCTCCGAGTTCTTCCGCTCCGCCGATCCCTCCCGTTAACCACCGCTCAGTTCGACCACGCTCCCGTAGCGACGAATCGGCGGCTCGTCCCCCCGGCTTTCCCCTCCACCATCTCTTCCAACTGCCGAACAAGTGCCGCCACCGCCTGCGACTGCGCGCTTAACTCCTCCGCCGCTGCCGCGCTCTCCTCGGCGCTCGATGCCGATTGCTGCGTCACCTGGCTCACTTGCGTTACTGCCGTCGCCACCTGGCTAATACCTTGCCCCTGCTGGCGGCTCGCTTCGTTCACCTGCTCCATCAACACGCGCATCTTCGCGGCCGTATCGTTAATGTCCCGGATCGCCACCGCCACCCGGTCCAGTGTCGCCGAGCTTTGGTTTGAGTTCACGATCGCCTCTTCAATCAACGTCGCCGTGTCCTTGGCCGCGACCGCCGATCGCTGCGCCAGGTTCCTCACCTCATCCGCCACCACGGCAAACCCCTGCCCCGCCTCTCCCGCCCGGGCAGCTTCCACCGCCGCGTTCAACGCCAGGATGTTGGTCTGAAACGCAATGTCGTCAATCGTCTTGTTGATCCGGCCTACCTTCTCACTCGATGCCTTCATGGCGCCCATCGACACCACCATCTCTTGCAGCGCTTCATTCGACCGGTTCACCTTGGTCACCGTCTCTTTCATCATTTCTGTGGCCTCCAGCGCGTTCTCCGCGTTGCGCTTGGTCACCGCGGACATCTGCTCCATCGATGCCGAAACCTCTTCGAGCGACGCCGCCTGTTCCGACGCACCCTGCGACAGCGACTGGCTCGTTGACGCAATCTGGCTCGATGCTGTCGAAACCTGTCCCCCACTCAATGACAACTCCGCCACCGATGCCCGTAGCGTCGTCACCGCACCTCGCACCAGCCAAACAATCAATCCGCCCGCGGCCATCGCAAACACGAGCACCCCCACCAGGATCCCTCGCATCAAGCCATACTGCCGTGCACCCTCCTGTTGGCGCTGCTTAATTAGCTCCGAATTCACCCTCAGTACGCTCGCCGAGGCCCTGTGCACTTGCTCCATTAAGGGCTTGATCTTCTCCCGGTTCAACGTTTGCGCCTGCTCCAGTTCCCCGGCTTCCAACCGCTTCTGGACTTCCGCCGAGTACGATTCCCAACTCTTCATCCCCAGTTCGGCCAACGCTAGTTGTTGCCGGGAATCTTCCCTCACTAGCATCGGCCGTAACTCTGTCATCGCCCGCGCCAGCTTCTCCAACGATGCCCGCCCTTCGTCCCCGTTCTGCTTTGCTGTGCGTCTATCCTGCGCCACGGCGCTCAGTATCGTGCCCTGCGACCCGCCCCAAGCCTCGCCAGTCAGCCGCACCAACTCCGACGCACGAGCAACGCGGTCCGTGATCGGGCCGGCCGCCTCGTCCAGATTGGCCTGGATCGAGCTTAGCGAATACAAAGCCAAGCCCCCCGCTACGACCAAAAGTGCGAGCAATGAGCCGACACCCGTAAATAGCTTCTTCCCG
Organism: Bryobacterales bacterium; assembly: GCA_038215275.1. GTDB lineage: Bacteria > Acidobacteriota > Terriglobia > Bryobacterales > Bryobacteraceae. Next base: position 11,049 of record JBBQRA010000165.1, read on the forward strand.
AGCGACCAGTTCTTCATCTTCAATCCATTCCCTTCCGACAAGTGCGTTACGATTCGTCGGTCGCCGCGAAGGCGACGAGAACCGACGTCTACTGGATATATCGGTAGCAGGAGGGGACTACGAGAGAAAAATCGTCGAATCGCTCCGACCGGTCGAATGGGAGTCTTGGTCAGGCGACACAGGTGCGCCGTCCGTCCGGTCAATCTCCTCCGCGGGCCGTCCTCCTCTGTCTCTAACATCGCCACGTCCCGAGGCAAACTCCGCCGCAGCGCAATCACCCGGCGCCTCCGAGTCCTCCTACCCCTCGAGAAAACCGGCACCGGCAACGCCGCGCGAAAGCCTGGCACCACCACCGCGAAGCTGGTGGAGAGGCCTGGAGGCCGGAAATGCTTTCGGCACGCCCTCCGCAGTGGTGCGCAATATCGGCACATCCACGGGCTCCAGGCACTTGCTTTCTTTGGTGAGAAGTCCCGTTGCGGACATGGCTGGCAACGGAACTCACCAAAACCCACACGCTATCAACAACACCGGCGACCAGCGGCGATTCCTTTATCGTGCTGAGACGTTCAACGGATGTACAAATTAGCTCCTGGCTCCACCACTACCCTTCTTCTCTTGAGTGTTACGTTTCTACCGTCTTTTCGACCCAGTAGGTAATATCTTCCCACTCCGATGAGACCCACGTAACGGTTTCCTTGGACATAGGAATGGCTTGAAAATTGCAAAGAAGAATACAGTCGCAATACGTGTGACTCCTCAGTTCACGGCCGGAAACAAATGCTCGACTCGTGCCCTGCCTTTCCGGATTCTGAGGTCTAAAAAACGGCTCTGCGTGCCACAAAGGAGGTTGCTGAATGATAGGTGATAATGGTTCTCAAAGAGATCTTATCTCGGCTTTCGGCGAACCGTTCAGTCCCCCATTTGGTCCCTCCCGGCTGAACGGACACCATCCACCCGGAGCAACGGCTCCTCTGGAAACCCGGGTCGCAGCCTCTGCTCTTGGCGAGGGGGGCCGGATCGTTAAGGCGAGTGCGGGCTTTTTGGACCTTCTGGGTTACCCGATGAGTGATCTACTCGACGGTAGTATCGGCTGGCGGCACTTGGCCCCCTCACAGTTTCCCGATGCCGAGTTATGCCTTTTGGGACATTCAGCGTCCTCCCTAGTGGACGTGGCCCCCTTTAAAAGAGAATTGAGTCGTAAGGACGGCACGCGAATCCGCGTCGAAATTGCGGCCGTCATTCTCGAGTCTACGCCGTTTCGTTGGTTCGTAACTGTCCGCCCTGCACCTCCACCGGAAGGGCAGGACAAAAACAACCAACCGCTTCAGCCGGGTACTCCAGAATTTGAAGGAGTTGTCGGCAATTGCGCCCCCATGAAGAGGCTAATGGAGTTAGTGGAACAAGTCGCCCCCACGGACGCGACCGCACTAATCCTGGGGGAAACCGGCACGGGGAAGGAACTGGTGGCGCGCGCCATTCACAAAAAGAGTCCACGCAGGGATGGTCCCTTTATTACGCTGAACTGTGCCGCCGTTCCAGCCGGTATCTTGGAAAGCGAGTTGTTCGGTCACGAAAGGGGCGCATTCACAAGCGCTCACGGCCAGCGGTCGGGGCGATTCGAGCTCGCCAATGGAGGCACGCTTTTCCTGGATGAGATAGGGGACCTACCCGTCGAGTTACAGCCGAAGATTCTCCGAGCCTTACAGGAGAAGACCATCGAACGGTTGGGAGGAACCAAGTCAATCTCCGTCAACGTCCGCATCATTGCCGCCACCAATCGCGACTTACCTGCCATGATCGCCGATAAATTGTTTCGCAGCGAATTGTACTATCGGTTGAATGTCTTCCCCATTACCACTCCCGCGCTACGGGAACGAGGAGCGGATATTAGCCTGCTGGTAAATCATTTCACCCGGGTCTACTCGGCCAAGATGGGCAAAACAATTGATCAAATTCCGGTCGAAACAATGCGCGCGTTGGTATCGTGGCCGTGGCCGGGAAACGTGCGGGAACTCGAGAACTTCATCGAACGTTCGGTAATCCTTTCCACCGGGAACGTTCTACAGGCGCCGTTGAGTGACGTGCACGATAAAGCCGTTTCTACCTCGCAAACGGAGACACTCGATGGCTTGAAAAGACAACATGTGCTGAGCGTGTTGAAGGATTGTAACGGAGTTGTAGCGCAGGCGGCCCGACGGCTTGGTATGTGTCGAACCACCTTAAACGCCTTAATGAGCCGACTACAAATCCATCGAAAGGAGTTCTCCGGAGACGTCAGAAATTAATAGGGAGCGCTCATT
>JBBQRA010000166.1:0-13316 GCA_038215275.1 Bryobacterales bacterium
CGAAGGGAGAGTGGCGTAACCGGCAATCTGGAATGGCGTACCGGCAACTGGGCCGGACGGGCTTCATGATTTCGGAAATAGTGATGGGTGGGAACACGATTTCGCCCAACAACTATGAGCATGTGCTGGCGGCGATGGACCGGGGATTGAACTATCTCGATACCGCTCCGGCCTACGGCAATACCGAGAGCGAGAAGGGTTACGCGAGGGTGATCAAGGCGCGGAAGCGCGATCAATTCTTCCTGAATTCGAAGGTGAGTCTCTGGGACTCAAACCGTAGCAAGCTGTTCCAAGACATTTTCTCGAGTCTGGACTCGACGACGCAGAAGAAATTACAGACGAAGGCGCTTGATGAAATCGCCCGGCGGAAGGCGGACGCGCCGGACTACTTCATCGGGTACTTCGGCGGTCAACGGGCGGAGTTGGATCAGGCGTATCTGGCGAACGTGATGGAGGCCGAGTACGGCCGGCAGATCGACCGGAATAAAAACTACAAACGGTTGATTTGGGATAGTGTCGAGGGGACGCTGCAGCGGTTGGGGACCGATCATCTGGACATTCTGATGTGCCCGCACGGGGCGAGCACGCCGGAGGAGTTGCTGCAGTATCCTGAGATCGGCGAGGCGTGCGAGGTACTGAAGAAGGCTGGCAAGGTGCGGCACATTGGGGTGAGCGCGCATACGGATCCGGCGGGGATTCTGGAGGCCGCAGCGAAGTCGAGCGTGTATTCGGTAGCAATGGTGGCTTATAACATCGTTAACCATCCCTATGTCGCCAAATCGCTGGCTTCGGCGCACAAGAAGGGCTTAGGGGTGATTGCGATGAAGGTGGCGCGGCCCGTTTTTGCGGGGCGGCCGAACGGCCCGGATACTCCTGCGCGGCAGGCGAAGATTGATGCCGCGGTGCCCGGGGGATTAAAGCGGCCGCTGAAGGCGTATTCGTGGGCGTTACGAAATCCGAACCTGAGCGCCGTGATTAGCGAGATGGTAAACCAGTCGATGGTGGACGAGAATCTGCAGTTGGCGGCGGAGAAGAAATCGGTATGAACTCGGCGTGGGGGCCGCCGCTGCTGCTCTCGGCCGCGCTGATCTGGTGGATCTGCGCGGCTCTTTACGCCTTGATGGGCCGGGGTACGATTGCCGCGGTGAACGTCGTGATCGCGGGCGGGTTTACCTATCTTGCCTACCGCGCCTTCCGCGGCTAGAGCCGGACGGAGGACTGATTCAGCCTCATGGCGACTTCATAGAAGGCGTAGATGGTGAGGCCGAGCGAGACCATGGCGAGGATGCTCCAAAGCTTTTCGCGGCTATCGTCAAAGGGCCGGGGGAAACTGGCGATCCAAGCGGTGGCGAACCCGCCGATCAGACCGCCGAGATGGGCGGCGTTATCGATGGGGAACATGGGCAGGCTGCCGATGAAGAAGCCGATGCCGGCGTTGATGAGCAACTGTCTTTGCAGGTACTTGGCATAGGGGTGCTTGCTGACGATGCCGGCGGCGATCAAGGCTCCCATCAGACCGAAGATGCCGGCGCTGGCGCCGAGCGAAGGGGCTTTGGTCCAGACGGCGCTGAAGAGGAAGCCGCCGATGGTGGACACCGTCCAAATGGTGAACATACGGCGGGTGCCGAACATTTCCTCGGCGATCGGTCCGATGTTGTACAGGCTAAACATGTTCATCAGGATATGCATCGGGTAGATGTGCAGGTATCCGGCGGTGATGAGCCGCCACCACTCGCCTGCGGCCAGGCCGGGGAGGGTCTTGGCGGCAAAGAAAGGGAAGGCCTCGTTTTTACTTAGCAGCACGGCCAGAAAGAAGGTGCAATTGACGAGGAGTAAGAGTCCGGTCGCCATGCGGTCGGGGCCGAGGAGACTGGAGATTCCAGATTGTTGGTTAGACACTGCTTTCATTGTATCGGCGCTGGTACACTTGAGAATTCAGTGGCGCAGGAAGAACAAAAACTTAGGCAGGATATCGTCGATATCGGCCGCCTCATGTACGAGAAGGGCTGGGTGGCGTCGAACGACGGCAACATTAGCGTACGGCTGGATGCCGAGCGGATTTTGTGCACGCCGACGGGCATCAGCAAAGGCCGGATGGCCTTGGACGATTTGATCATTTGCGACATGCGCGGCAAGAAAATTGCGGGTCGGCGGGAGCGGACGAGCGAGATTCTGATGCATCTGACGATATACGAGATGCGGCCGGACGTGCAGGCCGTGGCGCACGCGCACGCGCCGATCGCGACGGGATTCGCCGTGGCGGGCCGGGCTCTCAACATGGCGATTTTGCCCGAGGTGGTGGTGAACCTGGGCTGCGTGCCGTTGGCACCGTATGGGCTGCCGGGAACGCCGGAGTTGAGCGACACGCTGAAGCCGTTCATTCCGCACTACGACGCGATTCTGCTGGGCAACCACGGCGTAGTCTGCGGCGGGGCGGACCTGTGGGGCGCGTTCCACAAGATGGAAACCGTGGAGCACGTGGCGAAGATTGCGCTGGTGGCTGAGCAGTTGGGCGGACCGAAGCTGCTTGATCGGCATGAGGTGGACCGTCTATTTGAAGCACGGTCGCGCTACGGAATTCAATCGAATTCGAAGGCGACTCCGGGATGCCCGATTACGGCTGGGGATGTATTGGCGGACGGACGGATTACGGTGACGCGGGAAGAGTTGATTGCGTTGATTGATGAAGCCGTGCGCGCGGGCCGTTGAGGAGCACCCACCCACCCTTGCTCCGTACACCCCGCGTGTATAATACTTTCTGCGAAAAGCGGACGGATATATCGCTAGCAGGAGGATGCAATGACCAATGTGAAACCGTTGACGAGACACGCAATGGTTGCGTGGGTGCTTTGCTGGACGGCGCTGCCCGCGCTCGGACAGCAGGACCAGGGACAGATAGCCGGAACCGTGCTCGATGCCAGTATGGCCGCGGTCACGGGAGCGCGTGTTACCGCCACGGGAATCCAGGGCGTCTCGCGCTCTGTGGAGACGGGTGAAAACGGTTCCTACGTTTTGACGAACTTACCGGTGGGCTTCTATGAAGTCAGCGTACAGACGCCGGGATTCAAGCGTTTCGTGCGGACGGCCGTCAAGGTGGACATCGCGGCCAGAAGTACCGTGGATGTAAGTTTGGAAATCGGCGCGGTCACAGATTCGGTCACTGTCGTGGCTTCGGGCGTGCAGTTATCGCAGGAGACGGCGCAGATCGGGCGCGTGGTGGAAGCGCGCCAGATTACAGATCTCGCCCTCAACGGGCGCAATCCGATCAACCTGGCGCTGCTCAAGGCCGGCGTCGTGGGCGGAAATTTCAATAACTTCAACCCGACGGGCCTGCATGAGAGTTTCTCGATCAACGGCGGACGGCGGAACGGAAATAACATTACGATCGACGGCGTCAACGCGATGCGCACGCGCGGTGATTTCACGGGGTCGGCGCAGGTCGGCCTTCTCAATGTGGACACGATCCAGGAAGTGCAACTGCTCACCTCCACCTACCCGGCTGAATACGGCCGAGCCATGGACGGGCAGATGCGGTTCGTGACCAAGAGCGGGACGAAGGACTTTCATGGCACCGGGTGGTGGTTCTTCCGCAACTCAGCCATGGACGCCAACAGTTGGACGCGGAACCAAAGCCCCGTGCTGGACGATAACCGCCGCGCTGCGCCGTTCCGCTTTAACCAGCCGGGCTACGCAATTGGCGGGCCGATCTACATCCCCGGAAAGTTCAATACGAACAAGGACAAACTGTTCATTTTCGGATCGCAGGAATGGCTGGTTTGGCGCCGGGAACAGACCGTCACCGCCACCGTTCCCTCCGAGGCCATGCGTCGCGGCAACTTCGCGGAACTGCTGAATCCGGCCAATCCCTTCTTCCGGCGAACCCGCGTAGCGAATGATCCGCTGGCCAACAATGTCCCGTTCGCCGGGAATATCATCCCGCCCAACCGGGTGAGTCCCAACGGCGCCGGCGTTCTGAACGCGTATCCGATACCGACGCCCGGTTTTCTGCAGGGATCGGACAACTGGATCAAGACGCTTCCGAATCCGCGCGAGAGCCGGAAGGATACGTTCCGCGTGGATTACTATGCCGGCAAGCACCGGATCAATTTCACCGGTAACAACTATTTGCACTATGAAGACGCGCCGTTTGTTACCGGCATGGATCGCTCCAATTCCCGGTGGGATCGGCCCAACATGACCGGCGCCGTCAACGTGACCAGCACTCTGTCGCCAACGATGATTACGGACTTCACGTTCACAGCCGCCAATGACGTGGTCTACATCGGGATCTATGACAGCGAAGGGCAGCCCCGCTACCTGCGCGGCCAGTACGGCATGGACTTTCCCTATATCGTGCCCGGCGTCAAGCGCATTCAGGAACGCATTCCGCGCGGTCTGATCAACGGTTTCGCTACTCTGGACGGCTCCTCGCGGCCGGTGAGTTCGTCGGGGCCGATGTATATGTGGGCGGGCAATATGACGTGGGTGAAGGGCTCGGCGCACACGCTCAAGTTCGGCGGTTGGCTCTCTCACGACCAGCAGAACAACAACGACCAGAGCGGCGCGCAGCAAAACGGAGAATTCAACTTCCTGGACACGGGCCACCCGCAGACGTCCGGACTTGCCGTGGCCAACGCGGCCCTGGGCTATTTCGACGTTTATACCGAACAGGGGCCCGCGGCCTATACGCTGCTGCGGAGCAACTCCCTGGAAGCCTATATCCAGGACACTTGGCGCGCCTCCAAAAACCTGACCATAGAAATGGGCGTTCGCTACTCCCGCCACCAGCCCTGGTATGCCAAATGGAACGACATAGCGAACTTCGACGCGCGATTTTTCAATCCCGCCAATCGCGCAATCATCGATCCGCGCGGCGGCTACATCGTCTCCGGCGACCCCTATAACGGTGTCGTCCTGCCCGGAAACGGCTTCCCGGATTCGGCGCGCGGAAGGGCGAATGGCGCAACGCTGCCCAACGTAGCCCGGCTATTCCAGGGATTGCCGCGTGGCTTTGCCGACACCTATAACAACGCCTTCGCGCCGCGCTTTGGCGTGGCCTATCGCCTGGGAGCCAAGTCCGTGATCCGGGCCGGCGGAGGCCTGTTCCATCACCGGCAGATGCACAACCAGGGATCGCTATTCCGGAACGCGCCGAACCAGATTCAGGTGCAGGTATTCAATGGCGACGTGGACCGCCCTGGCGGCGCCACTCGGCGCGATTTCCCCTTCTATATACGGGGAGTCGATCTTCGATTCAAGTACCCCACGGCGCTCAGCTACAGTTTTTCCGTGCAGCGCGAACTGCCGGGCGCGCTGCTGGCCGAGGTCGCCTATGTGGGCAAATCGGGGATGAACCAGGAACGGACCCGGAACGTGAATCAAATGGTGGCCGGAACGCTGCAGGCCAATCCGGGGCTGAATGCGAATGCTCTCCGGCCTTATCACGGTCTGGGGCAGGTGGACGTGACGACGCGGGATGGACACAGCAGCTATCAGTCGGCGCAGTTCAGCCTGGACCGCCGATTCCGAAGTGGCCTGAGCTTTGGCGTATCTTATACGTTCTCCAAGAGCATCAGCGACATCCTCACTCCGTTTGACGCCTACCGCAATGTGCGCTCGCGGGACGACCTGGACCGTCCGCACCTGCTAAACGTCAACTACATTTATGAACTACCGTTTTTCAGCGGCGCAAAAGGCTGGCAGGCCAAGGTGCTGCGCGGATGGCAGCTCTCCGGCGTTGTCTTCTTCCGCTCCGGCTCACTGATGTCCGTCGTGGACGGCGTCGATGTGGCGGGTGTTGGACAAGGCAGCGGCAATCAGCCGTGGGACGTCTCCGGCAGCCTGGACGTTGCGGAAAGGGGACTCGGCATGAAGTGGTTCAACACCGCGGCGTTCTCACGCCCGAGGGACGGAATGTTCGGCAACGCCGGATTGAACATCATCCGCGGACCGCGCTTCCAGAACTGGGACATCGCCATGTTTAAGACCATTCCCTTCAGTGAGCGCGTACAGACGCAGTTGCGCTTTGAAGTCTTCAATTTCCCGAACCATCCGCTGCTGAGCAATCCGGCGGTAAGTCCCCGGGCCGGCAATTTCGGACTGATCACCGCCAAGAGCGGCGAGCGGAATGTACAATTGGGTTGGAAAGTCACTTTCTAAACAGCAAGGGGATGCGTATGCTCCGGATTGGATTTCTGGCGGCGGCGGTGGCGATGGGCCCGGCATGGGCCGCGCCAGAAGATGCTGTCTTCCGCGACACGATCGAGCCCATCCTGAAGGCCAACTGCGCCGCGTGCCATTCCGGCGCGCAGGCGCAGGGCGGGCTATCGGTGGCGAATTTGTCCGACGTGCTGCGGGGAGGCAAGCGCGGTCCGGCGCTTCGCCCCGGCAAATCGAGCGAGAGCCTGTTGGTGCAATTTGTTCGCGGTGAGCAAAACCCCAGAATGCCGATTGGCGGCAAGCCGCTGCCGGACGCAATGATAACGACACTGGCGTCTGCCATCGATTCGATGGCGCCGGCAGGCGAGGAGCGGCCGGACACGGACCACGCCAAATGGGTGTTTTCTCCAGCCGTCGCACCGAAGCTTCCGGTGACGCGCAACGCGGACCGGACCGCGAATCCGATCGACTCTTTCGTCCTGGCCAAGCTGGAAGGGAAGGGCTTCGCGCCCGCGCCTCCCGCCTCCAAGCGCGCCCTTTTGCGGCGCGTCTACGCCGATCTGATCGGACTCCCTCCCACGGAAACGGAAGCCCGTCTATTCCTCGAAGATGCGGCGCCCGATGCGTACGAGAAACTGGTCGACAGGCTGCTCGGCGATCGCCGCTACGGGGAGCGCTGGGCCCGCCATTGGCTGGACCTGGTCCGTTTCGCCGAAAGCGACGGCTTCGCGATTGACGGCGAACGTCCAACGGCGTGGCGGTACCGTGACTATGTTATTCGCGCCTTCAACAACGACAAGCCCTACGACGTCTTTATCCAGGAGCAACTGGCGGGCGACGAATTGCAGCGCCGCCCCGCCGTGCGCGGCGGCGCCATCGAGAACGAGGGGATCGTGGCCTTGGGATTTCTGCGGATGGGACCGTGGGAGCGCGATGCCAACTTCGACGCCCAGCTCCGGCTGGATTGGCTGAACGAAATGGCCGGCACCACCACGCAGGCCTTCCTAGGGCTGACGGTGGGCTGTGCGCGCTGTCACGATCACAAATACGACCCGATTCCGCAGAAGGATTTCTACCGGATGCAAGCCTTCTTTGCCGCCACGCGTATCGACGAGCGGCCGATGCCGCACCTTGAATCCGAAGGGCGGCTGGCGTTGCGGAGGACGCTGCGGCGGCTTGAGGACCAGTTGGAGGAGGCGAACGGGCGCGTGCAGGCGATGGAAACGGATCTGCGGGCGAAACTCGCGGGTGCGAAGGCGCCGGACTCCAAGCCGGAAGCCGACAACCTGCAGCGGGCGCTGGCCGATAAGGAGAATAAATCGTTCACGCCGGAAGAGAGAAAACTGCACAAGGACGCCGTCGAGCAGGTGCAGAAAATCACGTTCGAAATGACGCGTTTCCAGCCAATCGCCTACAGCGTGAACGAAGTAGCGCCGCCTGCGGTGATGGACGTTGAGCCGACCTTTGTACTGGCGGGCGGAGAGCGTTCGGCGAAAGGCGAAATGGTTGAACCCGGATTCCCGCGACGAATCACTGGAAACAGCGACGCGGCGACCATCGCATACGCCGGGCGTTACCGCTCCGGCCGCCGACGCGCCCTGGCCGAGTGGATCGCCAGTCCCTCCAATCCCCTGACGGCGCGCGTGATGGTCAATCGCATCTGGCAGCACCACTTTGGCGATGGCATCGTGCGTACCCCGTCCGACTTCGGAATGAACGGCGACCGGCCGTCGCACCCGGAACTGCTCGACTGGCTGGCCACGCAGTTCGTGGAAAAGAAGTGGAGCATCAAGGCGATGCACCGGTTGATGCTCACGTCGAACACGTACCGCCAATCGACGAGGCATCCGGACGCCAAGCGGATCGCTGACAGCGATCCGGACAATCGCCTGTTGTCGCGGATGAACTGGGTGCGCATTGAGTCGGAAGTACTGCGGGACTCTATCCTTGCGCTGAGCGGCAGCCTGAACCGGGAGGCCGGCGGACCGGGCATGTTCTTCGGCGTGAAGGAGGAAGTGGCGCGGGGTTTCCAGATGTTCAAGTGGTACCCGTCCGAGGACAAGGCTAAACTTCGGCGCACGATCTATGCTTTTCAACGGCGTTCGCTGCCCATGCCTCTGATGGAAGTCTTCGACGCGGCCAACATGAGCGAAAGCTGCTCGCGGCGGAGTGTGACTACGGTGGCGCCGCAGGCGCTCACGCTGCTCAACGGTGAGTTGACGGCGGTGGAGTCCGGGCGTTTTGCCGACCGGGTGATCGAACTGACCGGGGCCGATCCCGCCCTCCAGATCGGCAAGGCGTTTTCACTGGCCCTATTGCGCGAACCGTCCGGCGACGAGATGCAGAAGGCCCGCGCTCTCTATGACAACCGCGGCCAGCGGGAGGCGCTGGCTCGGCTCGCAACCGTCATCTTCAACCTGAACGAGTTCATTTACCTGGAGTAATCCGCATGAATCGAGAATGGAATCGCCGGCACTTTCTCTATCGGAGCCTCGTGGGCGCGGGCGGCCTTGCGCTGATGGATCTGCTGCAACCCGATGCGCTCGCGGCGCAGGCCGGGCCCCTAGCGCCCAGAAAGCCGCATCATCCGGCCAAAGCCAAGTCCTGCATCTTTCTGACGATGCTGGGCGGGGTGGCGCAGATGGACACCTTCGATCCCAAGCCGGCGCTGGAGAAGTTCGACAACACGGTGCTGGACTGGTCCAACGAGAAGCGCACCGACCAGCCGGATCTCTACGCCAAGCCCCGCTTGATTCTGAAGAGTCCCTGGAAATTTGCCAAATATGGCCAGTGCGGCATGGACGTCAGCGAACTGTTCCCGCATCTGGCCACCTGCGTCGATGATATGACGTTCGTCAAGACTATCACTGGCGAGAATGGTAATCACCCGGCGGCGACGTTCCTGATGAACACCGGCTTGGTCCTGCCCGGCCGTCCATCGGTCGGCGCCTGGGTGGGCTACGGATTGGGCACGGAGAACCAGAACTTGCCCGGGTTTGTCGTGCTGCCCGATTACCGCGCTCTGCCTTTCAGCGGCTCGCAGCAGTGGGGCGCCGGGTTCCTGCCCGCCAGCTACCAGGGAACCATGATGCAGTGGAAAGGTGACCCCATCAACGATCTGCGCCCGGCCGGCGATCTGACTGCCAGGGACATGCAGGATCAGATGCGGCTGTTGCGTGACTACAACCACGCCTACCTGGACGGCAATTTCACCAACCCGGACTTGCAGGGTCGCATCGACGCCTATGAACTCGCCTTCCGCATGCAGACCGAGGTGCCGGGAGTGCTCGATATGGCCAAGGAGAATGAAGCAACCCGGAAAATGTATGGTATCGACGAGGAGGAGACGCGGTCCTTCGGCACCCGCTGCCTGATGGCGCGCCAACTCGTCGAGAAGGGTACGCGCTTTGTGCAGCTCTATACGCCCAGCCAGTCCTGGGACAGCCACACGGACATCCTCAAGGGCCATGCAAAAAATGCGAAGGAAGTGGATCTTCCCATTGCCGGATTAATCAAGGATCTTAAGCAGCGCAACCTGCTCGACTCGACGCTGATTGTCTGGATGGGCGAGTTCGGCCGGACGCCGGATCACCCCGGCGATCTGCGGGACAAAGCGGGGCGCGACCACAATACGAAGGCGATGACGATGTTTTTCGCCGGCGGCGGGTCGAAGCCCGGAGTGACCGTCGGCGTCACCGACGAACTGGGCTGGAAGGCCGTGGAGAACGTTTATAGGATGCGCGATGTGCATGCGACGATTTTGCACCTGATGGGACTCAACGACCTGCGGCTGTCGCACTATCATGCGGGTCGCAACATGCGGTTGACCGACACGGGCGGCGAGTTGATCAAGGGCGCGGTGGCGTAAGCGTGTACGGCGCAAGTGTGATTTGAATCAGAAGGGCGGAACCGGTGGATAAATCGACCCGAGCAAGCATCGACAACGGCATCCGGTTGCGCGATACTTTGAGATTGAATTATGGGTGACGCACTTGGAATGGTGGAGACCCGCGGTTTGGTCTCGATGATAGAAGCCGCTGATGCGATGGCGAAGGCGGCCAACGTCCGGCTAGTGGGCTGGGAGAAGATCGGCTCGGGGTACGTGACGGCGATCATCCGCGGCGATGTGGCGTCGGTGCGGGCGGCGACAGACGCCGGCGCGGCGGCGGCGCGGCGCGTGGGCGAACTGGTGAGCGTGCATGTCATTCCGCGTCCGCACGCTAGCCTGGAGGGAATACTCCCGATCGGCAAGGCGAACGGAAAGTAGATGATCCTGGCTCGCGTAGTTGGAACGATTGTCGCCACTCGCAAGGATCCACGCCTGGATGGCAAGAAGCTACTGATCATCAAGCCGGTGACCCCGGAAGGCAAGGACGAAGGCAGCTACCTGATTGCTGTCGATGCCGTGGGCGCGGGCTTCCGCGAGACCGTGATTGCGGTGACCGGCAGTTCGGCACGCATGGCGGAAGGTTGCAAAGACCGTCCGGTGGACACTGCGATCATCGGCATTGTGGATACGATCAGCCTGGACAAGGGCGCGGCCAAGGGCAGTTAGCCATGTATATCGGGAAGGTGATTGGCCGCGTGGTATCGACGGTGAAGGATCCGGGACTGGCGAGCCAGCGCCTGTTGATTGTACAGCCGCTGACTCCGGCAATGCAGCCGACGGGGAAGCAGATCGTGTGCACGGATTCGATAGGGGCCGGGGCCGGGGAGCTGGTTTATTGGACGCGGGGGAAGGAATCGAGTTTTCCGTTTCTGCCCGTGGAAGTACCGACGGATACGACGATCGTGGGGATCATTGACCGGGTGAACGTATGCTGATGGCGCGGGTGATCGGTGATGCGGTGGCCACAGTAAAAAACGCGAGCCATGAGGGTCAGAAGTTGCTGCTGGTGCAGCCGGTGCAGTTGGACCAGACGACGCCTCGGGGCGATGCCATACTGGCCGTCGACGCGGTGGACGCGGGGCCGGGCGACTTGGTGCTGCTGGCGACGGAAGGCTTTAGCGCCATGACGGCGGTAGGCCGGCCGGACTCACCGATTGATATGGCCGTGATTGGCGTGATCGATCGGGTCGATCTCCTCGACGCGGCCAGTCCGGCGTGATCGTGGCTTGCTCGAGCGGTGAACGAGCAGACCGACCATCGCTCCCGCGGTGAGCATCCGAATGAAGCTAAGCCCGTTGAACATGCCATCCAACGAGGCGAACTGCGCCCGTTCCGGGGGGACGGGAAGGTCGGGCCGGAAATCCAACAGGCGTCCCACCGCGACGACCTGAGGCGTGATCAGGAACACGGAAGCGAGGCCGAGTAGCAGGAGCAGCGCGGAGGCAATCATCATCGGTTTTCCGCTCTTGATCATGACGGCGGTGATGAAAATGAACACGCAGAGGACAAGGTCGGCATTGCCCCAGGATTCGAGCAGACTGCGGTTCACTTCCGCAGCGTTGTGGAGGAGCAGGGTTTGCGTGCGGTCTTTACCGAGGATGTCGACCCACTGGCTGGCTTCGTGGGGCGGGTTGGCCAACACCCCGTTGACGGCGCGGAAGCTGGCGGAAGTGGTGAAGGTGACGACCAAAAGGCCGGACAGCCAGACGCCCACGAAGAATGCGAGGAAGCGGCGCGAATGCATGAATTTACCAGTGTATCAGGGGATGGACAGGGCGCCGCCGGACTCGAAAAAATTGCGAACTCAGTCTATTGACAATATATCTGTAAAAGATATACTTGATTTCGTTAGAGATGATTGATTCCCCAGAGTACGCGCCTTTGTCGTCGGCTGGCTTCCACATCCTGGTCGCCGTGGCCGGGGAGCCGAAGCATGGCTACGGCATTATGAAGGAGGTTGCCACGGCCACCTCCGGCCAGGTGAAGCTCCACGCGGGCACGCTTTACACCACCATCAAGCGCCTTCTCGACGACGGCCTGATCCGGGAGACCGCCGCGCCGCCGGGTGCCGGGTCGGACGACGAGCGCCGCCGTTACTATTCGCTCACTCCCGACGGCCGCCACGCCGCCGAAACTGAACTCACCCGATTACGGTCCATCGTGCAGCGCGCGGCGGACTCCCTGCGGCCCAACCCTATCGGCTAAAGTCTATGCCCCACTGGTTCGCGACACTCTGGCGATGGTTGCTCTGGGCTTATCCCGCAGAGTTTCGCGAGGAGTACGGGCCTCCTCTCACGCAGGACTTCCTGGAACGCTATCGCGAAGAAGCTGGGGCCGCCCGTTATCACCTATGTTTTTCCACTGTTCTTGATGTGCTCGTCACCGGAACCAAGGAGCGTTACCACCACATGATGATCGATCTGAAACACAGCCTCCGCCGCCTGCTCGCGCAACCCCTGTTCGCGACGGTCGCCATTCTCTCTTTGGCCTTGGGCATTGGCGCCAACAGCGCTGTCTTCAGCATTGTGCATAACGTGCTCATCGATCCGGCTCCGTATCCTGACGCTGAACGCCGAATCATCGTGCATACAGCCAATGCCGGCGCAGCACCGTTTCGCACTTCCACCCCAGCCGACTTTCTGGACTGGCGTGCGCAAAGCCGGACGCTGCACGACTGGCATTTGTTTAACATTGGCAGCCCCGGAACAGCTTTCCCTGCGGGGCTTCCAGAACGAATTCGGCTGCAGCAGGTCACCCCCGGCCTGCTCGATTCGCTCGGGGCCAAGCCGGTCTTGGGTCGATTCTTTCGCGAGGGTGAAGTGGACAGAGTCCGTGCCTGATTAGTGAGGCGTTTTGGCGTCGGCGATTCGGAGGGTCAACGGACGTCCTCAATACCAAGCTTCGCGTTGGGGGCGGACTGTACACCATCATCGGTGTCGTGCCAGCGGAATTTGAGCTTGCCAACGAGCCTTCGGCGGTCGACTTTTGGTATCTGCTGGACCTCGGGCCCGGCTCGCCCTCGATGCAGCGCCGTATGTCATGGCTCTTCGCGACCTCCAAAGTGAGGGAAGGGTTCACGATGGAGCAGGCGCAACAGGAAATGACCGCGATCAACGCCCGCTTAGTGACTGTCTAGAAATAAAGTGATCAGAAGGAGGAATTTCTGGGACTGATCTGGTAGTTCCACTCACCATGGAAATCGTCTCGGTTAAGGTTGAGTTGGGCCAATTCCTCATCCGACACTTTGACTCCTTTGGGATAGGTCCCG
>JBBQRA010000167.1:0-13107 GCA_038215275.1 Bryobacterales bacterium
GTTCGAGCGTCAGGGCTTCTCCGTCGTGGGTCAGGGCGACAAGCGCGTCCTCGGCAAGAAAATCGGCGAGGGGTAGGTTGGTGGTCCACGAACCGTCGTAGCCGTGGGCGAGGACGTGGGTGCATTCGGGTTTGACACCGCCAGCGAGTTCGACGAGGTGGCGGGTGGCGACCCCCTCCCAGATATTGTCGAGGCGGGACCACCGGGTGACGCAGTGGAAGTCGGAATGGACTTTGACGCGGGGGAGAGCGAGGAACTGCTCCCAGGTAAAAGTCAGCTCCTGGTTGACGAGGCCGGCGAGGGAGAGGGTCCAGCGGGAAGCGTCAAGATCAGGGGGGCCGAAGGCATCAAGGACCGGCCATTTGACGGTTTGGGATTGGCCGGGGGGGATGCGGTTGGTGCGGCGGGTGTCGGGTGAGATGATGACGTCGTCCACTGCTACTATGATGCCGAAAAAATGGCGAGAGAATGAAGGAGAGAATTGCACCTTATTCGTGCATGCGTTTAGTGGCTTTAGTCGTTTGGGGAGGGTTGGCACTGGCCGCGGGGCCCGGGGGCCGGGTGGAGTACATCGGGGGAACGGTCGCTGACTTGAAAGACAAGGCGGACGGACGCATGGTTACGGCGGACGCGGCTCAACTGGTCGTGCAGTTCAAGAAACAGGCATTGACGGTTCCGTTTGAGCGGATCAATCAGTTGGAGTATGGGCAGAAGGTGGATCGGCGATATTTGTCTGCCGTGCTGGTCTCGCCAATTTTCTTGTTGGCGAAGACGCGGAAGCACTTTCTGACGGTGGGGTATGAGGACGCCGAGGGGCGGCAGCAGGCGATGATTTTCAGGGTGGAGAAGGGGGACGTGCGGGCGCTGCTGGTGAGCCTGGAGGCGCGGACCGGGCGGAAGGTGACGTTTCAGGATGAAGAGGCGCGGAAGGCGGGGAAAGGATGAGGATTCTTCTGTTTCTTTTGGCGGGGAGCTTGTACGGCGAAGAACTGGTACGGGTGAAGCGGATCTCCGTGGAGAAGCTCAACGGCGGGGACACGGCCGGGCATATGCGGGACATGATCATCACCGCGATTCAGGCAACAAAGCTTTTTCAACTGACGGAGAATCCGGACCGGGCGGACGCGATTCTACGCGGGTCGGCGGAGGACTTGATTTTCACCGACACGTTTCAAACGAGCGAAGGGATTACGGCGCGCACGAGCATCGGGGCGGGGGGCAACCGGGGGACGATGCTGGGCCGCGGGATTGGGGCGCAGGTGGGAGATACTGAAGCGCAGCGAATTGTGGAACGGAAGCACGAGGCGACGGCTTCGGTGCGGCTGGTGACTACGGACGGCGACGTGATCTGGTCGACGACCCAAGAGTCACTGGGCGGAAAGTTCAAAGGCGCCGCGGCGGACGTGGCGGAGAAAGTGGCGAAGCGGTTGGCTGAAGACTTCGTGAAAGCTAAAGGCGAACCCGCACCAGTTTCCTCTGCGAAGTAGCACCGGAGAGAATTTCGACGGCGGATTGCGGGACGTCGTAATGTCCGGCGAGGAAGGCGATGAGCGCTGCGTTCGCCTTGCCGTCTTCGGGCACGGCTTTGAGCTTGATCTTGACGGTGCCATCGGCCATTTCGCCGGCGAACTCCGTGCGGGGGCTGCGCGGGATTACTTTGAGCTTAAGGTCCATGACCAGGCCTCGCCGACTCCGAGTTGAACCGGGGCGTGGGCGCCAGATGTGAAGAACGATTCGGCTGGGAGCATGTCGGACCGGAGGAAAAAGGCCTTGCCAAGCGAAGGGATTTCGCAGCGGCCGAGTTGCTTGGCGCGGTCGGCCGCCAGACATTGGATACCGATCTCGGCTACGTCATTGGCAGTAGTGCCGGGGGGAAGCTCGATGGTCGTGCGGACCCAGCCGTCGCGCTCAACGGCGGCGCCGGGGACGCCGAGATGGGACATGCGCCATTTGGGTTCGTTTCGCAAACGGACCATGGCGGCGACGCGGGAGAGTTGGTTTCTGACGGCGAATTCGAGGTAGAGATAATTGCGGGGATCAGAGATGTCTTCGCCGCGTTCGGTGCCGAAGGGGCGGAGCTTGCCTTCTCGGATGAGTTCCTTGGTCATGGCTTGCCAGGTGAAGGGGGCCTTATCCATAACGGATTCGCGGGAGGCGGATTGGAGTTCGACGAGCGTGGCGGCGGGCTGGTAACGAACGGCGGAGGGGCCTTCGCCGGCGACCATGTTGTTGTCCGTGACGGGCATCAGAAGGGGATGGTCGTTTTCAAAGGGGCCGGTGAAGACGAGGTCTTTGTGGCCGCGGCCTTGAATGATGGCCTTTTCCTTCGAGCCATCAGGGCGGAAGTAGACCTTGTAGACGAACTCGATGTCGGTGGTGCGGCCCCAGCGCGCCATCAGAAAACGGGTGGAGGTGCCGCCGTCTTCGTTCGAAAAGATGACCGAATATTGAAGGACTTTCTGGCCGTTCTCGCTGAGCCATTCGGCGTAGGTGAGGAGCGGGACGTCGGTGAATTTACCGATAGCGTTCTTGCGTTCGTAGAGGACGGGGGTGTGGCGGTGGAGGGGATCGGCGGTGGTGAAGAGTTGGATGTTGGCGTTCGCCAGCGTGACTTCGTGACGGCCGGCGGGGAGGCGTCCGAGGAATACGGTTTGGCGCGGGGCGACGAGGGGGAGTTGGAGCTTGGGTTGGCCGTTGAGGAGGAGGTCAGCGATCTTCGGCTGGGTCTGCCAGTCGGAGACGGGAACCGTGATCTCGGCGAGGACCTCGGCGGGCTCCTTTAGGTCGATGGTGGCGGCGGCTAGCGGGAGGAGGCAGAAGAGGAGACAGGCGGATAGGCGGGCGATCAGGTGGATGAGTTCGGGTGTGTGGACGGGCTTAGCGAGGACGGCGTCGACTTCGGGGGCCGTGGCGAGGTCGGCGGTCCAGCCGGAGAGGACGACGATGCGGGGGGCGGGGGTGAGGGCGCGCAGGGCGGTGATCAGTTCTATGCCATCGGCGGTGCGGGGAAGGCGGAGATCCATGACAACGAGGGTAGGCTTGTGTTCGTGGGCCAAGGCCAGGGCTTGAGCCCGGGAGGCCGCACCGAAGACCTGATGCCCGGACTGTTCGAGTATGAGCGAACGGATCTCGAGCTGGTCGGGATCGTCCTCGACGAGGAGAAGTTTAGACATGGGTTATTCGAATTCGATCTGGGCGATGACGAGTTGGGGCAGAGCTTGGTTCCAGCCAGGGGGGAGGTTGTCGAAGGGTAGGCGGAATGTCTTGGTTTCGCCGGGGGCAAGGCCGCCTTTACTGGCTCGCACGATGGCGACGCGCTCGCGGGAGACGGGCTGGCCATAGGGGTCGGCGAAGACGCAGTTGAGCTCAACGAGCTTCAATTCGCGGTCACCGTTGTTGGTGATTTTGCCGGTGATCTCGACTACGCGTTGCGACGCGAAGCTTTCGATGGCCTTCATCTCCACTTCGGCAAGTTGGAGGCTACCGACGTAGGCTTTGGCTTCGGGAGTGATGGGTGCGGGACCCAAGGCGACCTTGGGCTGGGAGATATACCAATAGGCGGCGCCGCCGAAGACGAGGACGATAAGGAGAACAATCTTGATCATTGGACCCCGCTGATGGTCATGCCCCCGATGGCGACGGTGGGCGCGGAGGTGGACCCGCGGAACTCGAGATCGTTGCCAATGTAGAGGATGTTTTTCAGCATCTCGCTCAGGTTACCAGCAACCGTGACTTCGGCAACAGGGAAGGTGAGTTCGCCGTTTTCGATCCAAAGGCCGCAGGCGCCGCGGGAGTAATCGCCATTGACGGTGTTGACGCCCTGGCCGATGAGTTCCGTGATGAACAGGCCGGTGCCGACGGCTTTCAGTATCTCCTCCGGGCTCATCGTGCCGGCTTCGAGATAGAGGTTGCCGTGGCCGGTGCCGGGGCTGCCGGTGAGGCCGCGGGAGGCGTTGCCGGTGGTCTTGAGGCTGAGCTTTCGCGCGGTGTAGGTGTGAAGCAAGTACGTCTTCAGGACGCCATTCTGGATGATGCAATGCCGGTGGCCGGGGACGCCTTCGTCGTCAAAGGGAGAGGATCCGAATAGGCCGGGGAGGGTGGGATCGTCGACGATGGTGACCGAGGGGTGGGCGACCACCTGATCGATCTTGTCGAGCAAGAAGGAGCTTTTGCGATAGATGGCATCGCCGGTGACGGCCCCGAAGACATGGCCGACGAGGGAGCGGGCGACGCGGGGATCGAGGACAATGGTCGCTTGCTGGGTGGGAATCTTGCGGGCGCCGAGACGGCGGAGGACGCGTTCGGCGGCGAGGCGGCCGATGTGTTCGGGAGATTCGAGCTTCGAGTGATCGCGGCCGATGGAGTACCAGTAATCGCGCTCCATGCGATCGCCGGACTTGGCGACGGGGACCGCGGAAAGGGAGCAGCTTGTTGAGCGATAGCTGCCGAGGAAGCCGCGGGAGTTGGCGAAGACTCGGGTGCCGCAGTGGGAGTCGAATGAGGCGCCGTCGGAGTTGGTAATGCGCGGGTCGAAGCTGAGCGCCGCCTTTTCGGCACGCTTGGCGAGTTCGATCTTTTCGGCCGTGGAGAGGATGAGCTCCGAGGCGAGGCCGAGGTCGGCGGTGAGTTGACCGAGTTCGGCGGCGTCGGGGAGGCCGGCATAGGGATCAGGCTCGGTGATGCGGGCGATATCGATGGCGCTGGCGACCATCTGCTGGATGCCTTCGGGGGTGAGGTCGGAGGTGTAGGACGAGCCTTGCTTCTGACCGAGAAGGACGCGGAGACCGGCGCCGCAGGAGTCAGCTTCCTTGAGCTTTTCGACTTCACCGAGGCGGACGGAGACGGAGAATTCACTGCCGTCGGATATGGTGCATTCGGCGTCGGTGACGCCGAGGGCGAGGGCTTGCTGGACGGCAGACGAGGCTGTGGCGCGGAGCTGTTCTTCGGTCATTAGCGGGCCGTGCCTCCGACAGTCATCTTGTCGATGCGGACGGTGGGGATGCCGACGCCGACGGGGACGCTTTGGCCCTCCTTGCCGCAGATGCCGATGCCCTGATCGAGCTTCAGATCGTTGCCGACCATCGAGATGTACTGCATGGCTTCGGGGCCGTTGCCGATGAGCGTAGCGCCGCGGACGGGGCGCGTGAGTTTGCCGTCTTCGATGAGATAGCTCTCGGAAGCGGAGAAGACGAAGTTACCGCTGGTGATATCGACTTGGCCGCCGGCGAAGTTGGCGCAGTAGATGCCTTTGGACACGGAGCGGATGATCTCTTCAGGCGTAGAGCAGCCCGAGAGCATGAAGGTATTGGTCATGCGTGGCATGGGGATGTGTTGGTAATTTTCGCGACGGCCGGAGCCGGTGGACTCGGTGCCGGCGAGGCGGGCGGAAAGCTCGTCGGTGAGGTAACCGCGGAGTATGCCGTTTTCGATCAGAACGTTCTGCCGTGTGGGGTTGGCTTCGTCGTCGACGTTGAGAGAGCCGCGCCGGGAATCGATGGTGCCGTCGTCGATGACGGTGCAGAGTTCGCTGGCCACTTTCTGACCGACGCGGCCGGAGAAGGCGGAAGTTCCTTTGCGGTTGAAGTCCGCTTCAAGGCCGTGGCCGACCGCTTCATGGAGCAGCACGCCGGGCCAGCCGGGGCCGAGGACAACGACCGTTTCGCCGGCCGGCGCTTCGACGGCGCCGAGTTGTACGATCGCTTGGCGGACGGATTCTTCGGCATACGCTTCCGGCGAGTTCGCGCCGGTGAAGAAATCAAGGCCGACGCGGCCGCCGCCGCCGGAATAGCCCTGCTGCGGGGTGCCGTTGCCTTCGCGGGCGAGGACGCTGACATTGAGGCGGGCCATGGGTTGACGGTCAAAGCTCAGCTTGCCGTCCGAGGTAGCGACGAGGACGTGGCGGAGGGAATCGGCGTAAGAAGCTTGGACCTGGATGACCCGGGCGTCTTTGGCGCGGGCGGCGGCGTCGGCACGCTTGACGAGGAGGACGCGCTCTTCGAGCGGCTGGTCGATGGGAGCGCGAAGGACGGGGTAGAGGTCATGCCGGAGGGAGGGGGTGAGGCCGACGGTGTCGACTTTAGAAGGGGAGTCGGCGATACAGGCCGCGGTGGCTGCGGCCTTGAGAACCTTGGCGGGGCTGAGGTCGTCCGAGTAGGCGTAGCCGGTGCGCTCGCCGGAGATCACGCGGACGCCGACGCCAAGGGAGACGCCCTGGGTCGCGGACTTGACGATGGATTCGTCAATCGAGATGGAGGAGGTGGCGAGGTACTCGAAGTAGAGGTCGGCGTAGTCGGCGCCGCGCGCGAGTGCCTCGGCGAGGTAGCGATCGAGATCGCGTTCCGAGATGCCGAATTTTTGCCCAAAGAAGGAGCTAGAGAGGCTCATCCTTCTAGGGTAGCGGGTTTCGGGTGAGCTACGATTCCATCGCGTTGACGCGGGTGGCGATCAACAGTTGCAGGTCGGCGAGATTGAGGACGACGCGCTCTTTTTGGCGCGGGGCGAGTTGTTCGTAGAACTCTTCAATGGCGTTCGGCGAGGTAGTGTCTGATGGCCGGTTGACGACGGAGAAGCCAAGGAGGTCGGCGCCGCGGGATGCGAAATGAGTGAGGCCGAGGAGTGTGAAGGGAGCCTGCGTGAGAGGGGCGTGGTGGAGGCGCATCACTTCGCCCATGAAGGGCGGCAAGTTCCAGACTCCGGCGAGGAATCCGCCGGCCTCGCAATGATCGAGGCCGTAGTGGGTTCGTTCGAGATCGAGAAGGGAGGCTTCCGAGGTTACGGCTTCGTCGAGCACCTTAAGATAGCGGGCCGGGGACATGGCGATGAGGCCGAGGGCCCCCAGATCGTGCAGGATGCCGGACGTGTAAGCTTCGGCGCCATCGGCTTGGGTCCAGTTGGCGAGTTCGTCGGCGAGCACGGCGACGGCGAGGCTGTGGCGCCAGGTGCGTTTCAAGGCGGGAATTTGGAGCGCGTTGCCGAGATAGTTCTTGATGGCGACGGTGCAGGCGAGCGCTTTGGTGCGCTCAAGCCCGAGAAAAGCGATAGCTTGGAGGACGCTGCGGACCTCCGAGCGGAGTCCAAACATGGACGAGTTGGCGATACGCAGGACTTCGGCGGTGAGTACTCCGTCCGAAGCAATGAGTGTTCCGACGCCTTTGAGGTCCACGTCGGGCCGGCCCATCATGGCCAGGAGCCGCGTCGAAACGGTGGGCAATGCGGGCAGGTTTTGCAGCAGTTGGGGAACGTCAGAGACGAGGGCACTGCTACCGACGAAGTTAGCGGCGTTTGGCGGCATCTATAAATCCTATCGACCCGTCTTCCGCTTCTCTTGATTAAATATTTAGCGTGATCGGCTTGGACGAGAGTTTTCCGCGCCAAAGGTTTGGCCAAGTGCCGTTTTGCTTGGTTTCGCGGTCCACCCATTGGTTCATGCTGTGGTCGAGGTGGGCCGTGGCGGTGTAGCGGCCAGAGGGGAGTTCGCCCCAGGAGAGGGGGCCCCAGCGGAGAGAGCCTTTGGGAACAGGCGCCGTCAGCAGCGTGACGGTGGCGCCGGGTTCGAGGGTCTGATAGAGATGTTTGTAGGGCGAGGCGTCGTACTTGGCGACTTCGCGCATGTCTTCCGGCTGAAAGCTGCGGCCGGCGCCGTCGACCAAGGTCAGGGTGACGGGCTGGATCATCGAGTGATGGAAGTAGCGCTGGACGGTCTTGCTCCGGTTCCGGAGAGAGGCCGTGAGATCGGTCCCGGCGAGGCGAAGTTCAAGGGTAAACATAGGTGCGCTCGGTGCGAAGCAGGGAAAGAAGAGGAAGCACCGCCGTGTCATAAGTTGCGGTACTCCAGGAACGCTGGCGGGTTGGCGCTGGTGGCGAACTGGCGGAAGCGGTAGCCGGCAGCGTGTTCGTAGAAGCCGAGATAGACTTGGCCGGGGCAGAGAACGTGGGGGAAATAACGCTC
This sequence comes from Bryobacterales bacterium, assembly GCA_038215275.1. Lineage (GTDB taxonomy): Bacteria > Acidobacteriota > Terriglobia > Bryobacterales > Bryobacteraceae. Next base: position 7,949 of record JBBQRA010000167.1, read on the forward strand.
TTCGCCGGAAGCGAGCAGGAGGGGTTCCAGGTTGGGGCCGCAGTAGTAAAGCTGGCGGTCTGCCGTGGTGATGAGCAGGTGGAAGCGGCCATTGCGGTCGGCGTCCATGGCAAGTTCCGGGAAAGGGCCGGCGATGGGGAGTTCACGCCGGGAGATAAAGGGCTGGGGAGCGAAGCGGGGATCGAGGTGGACCATCTCGATGGTGGGCGGGTCGCTGGGTTCACTAAAGATTGCCGTGAGACGGCCGAACTCGGGTTGGAGGGTTACGGCGTGGAGAGGGAGCGTGGATGCGTGGACCAGAGTGGTGGAGAGGATCTTGCCCTTTAGGCTGGCGGTCCAGTAGGTCAAGCCTTCATGCGGGCCGGCGATGTGGAGGACCTCATCAAGGCACCGGACGACGAGTTGGTCGGCGTCCTTTACGGGAAGGGGGACTGCGGCGATGGGCACCACGGCAGAATCGGTGAGTTCGCAGCATTCCAGGCGCCCCGATGGATTCCAGAAGAGCACGTAAACCTGATTCGCCGCCGTGTAGAAGGCTTGCCGGAGGAGTTGGCGGCCGGGCGGGATCTGGCCCCGCCGTCCGATGCCGGTGGGCTTCCCTTCTGAGAGCAGGGCGGCCTGCAGTTGGGGCCCGTTCTGCCAGAGGATCCAACGGCGCATGGTCGGTTCAAAGCTTTCCGTTTGGCGGAAGGCGGCCGCGGCACAAAAGAGATTCGTGGCGCCAGGGAGGGTGGGCACGGCTTCGTTGTACCAGGCACCCAAGGGGCGGTCCGGATTGAATTGGCGGAGCCAGGTGCGCGAGTGGCCGTTGGTGGCGGCAGTAAGGAGCAGGTCGAAGCGGTCGAGGATAGGGTTATCGCGGTCCTCGTCGAGGTCGCTGAGGGCAATCGGTTGGACGCGGAGTTTGAGCGCGGAACTGAGGACCGGGTTCGTTTCGCCGGGACAAGCGATGCTGGCGATGGCGGTGTACTCGCCCGCGGGCAAGGGCCACATGTACTTGGCGAGGTTGACGGTCCAGGTGAGAGAGCCGCCCGGGGCGAGGGGTTCGAGGATGAGGGTCGGGTCGACGCGGCTATCGTTAAAGAGTTGCTGGCGAAGGAGGGAACTGACGCGACGGACGGGGTCGCCAGCGGCATCGCGGAAGAGGATGGTCAGCGCGCCGCCGTCGCGGGAGGGTTTGGGCACCATGAGGGCCTTATCGTCATCGTGCGAGAGGGTCAACTGCAGCTTCGGCGAGTCAAACGTCGTGATGTCCCGGCTGGTGGTGGCAAGTTGGAGGTTGAAGGGCATCGGGGCTTACTTGGAGTCTCCCGGGAGCAGGTCCATATCCCAGCCGCGGAGTTTGAGGTTGCACTTGCCGCAGAAGTGCGGCTCAAAAGTTCCGGGGGCTTGAAAGGCGTGGCCGGAGGAGGATGACGAATAGGCCATGATGCAGTTGTGATCCTCGGTGTCGTGATGACCGGGCGGCTTGTCGCTGGTATTCTCCGAGTGGCGGAGATAGAGGTTATGGCCCATTTCATGACCGACTACATAATAGACCTTGTCGACGTCTTTCATGTCGATCATGGCATGGGAGTCTGGCTTGCCATAGGAAACGGTCCAGGCGATAAAGCCTGCTTCGTCGATGGTGCCATCGGTCTTTTTGACGTCCACGGCCTCGTGCGTGTGGAAGTTCATGACGACGAAGCCAATGGGGGCCTGGGGCCGTATCGATTCCGCTAGAGCCTCGACTAGGGAATCGGCAATCAGCTTCCAGTAGTTGGTGCCGGTAAGCGTGTTCAAGCGCGTGCGATAGTCATCGGGTGCTTCGGTAGCGCCTTGGGTGGGCAGGGTGAGCCCATAAATGGCGCTCTCTTTGAGCGAGATTTTGGAACGATCTTTGTTGGCAGTCTGGGCGATGACGATGTCTTGATACTTCGTTTCCGTGATCAGATCGGTAATCTTGGCTTTCGTCATGCTGCCCACGTCGAGATCCACGTAGGCGGCCTTGTACTCGTTGTGGATGAGATCCCACTGGCCACCGCCGGTGCGGGCGGGCCAGTTCACTTCGTAGGCTACGCGGTTCTGCCGCCACACGCGGAAGATACCGGTGTCGGCATGGATGCGGGAGGCTTCGTCGGTGTAGCCGTGGAACTTCTCGAGGTCGGCTTTGTTGGGTTCCCCGGTGAAGTCGATCTCGGCCTTGAACTTGTAGTCGTCACCAGCGATGATGGATGGCCGGACCATAATGCCGGCGCGGCCGAGGCGCTTGGGATACTTGGCTTTGTCAATGCAGGCCTTGACGAAGACGGTCTTGTTGCCGGCATCGTCTTCGACCTTATGCGGCTCGAATGCAGAGCCTTGGAGCCACGGTGCCTGGTAGTGCGTCGTGGGCGGATTGCGGATGCCGCCGAGCGGGCGGGGGCAGTTGTCAGCTCCCGGGCCTCCGCTATGAAGCTTGAGCGACTTTTCGACGAACTTGCGTGCTTTGCTTGGTGAAGAAGCGTTGTCTTCGGACAGTTTGGTGAGGTCTTCATCGAGGTCCGTGTGCTTCCAGTTAACTCGAACGGGGCCAATCGCCTCCGGAGCTGCTGTTTTGGCATCGGCCTTGGACTTGAGGAAAATCTCGACTTCGAGCGGCAACAAGGGACGATTGAGCCGGGCGGCGTCGGTCGTCACGCGGTTGGTTTTGGCTCCGAATTCCGTTCCGGCACCGGTGGTTCGCTCGTAGGTTAAGGCCTCGACCCAGATGCGGGAAGTGGCAGCGGGGTCCTTGATGGCGTCTTGTTCCACATCGACGCGCTTGTTGTCGCCAGCCTCCAGCGCGGTCTTCAACTCCGGCGTGATGGTGGTCTTATAGTCCTTTACGTATTTCAGGTGCATGGCCTTGTGATTGGCCTTGTAGCGGACGATTGCTTTGTCGAGGTAGCTTTCGAGGTCGTGATAGACGGGGCCGCCATAGAAGCCGAGTTCGTTGAGTTTGTACGCCACCCAATTCTTTTCGTCCGATTTGGGCGGTTCTTTCTCATCATGTGTCCAGGGACCGCGAGAAATCTCCACCGAGTGATAGAGAACTTTGAATTCCGCCTCGTCCTTGAGGCCGCCGCTCTTGAGAGTAACTTTGTAGGGTGACCAGAGCGGGTGGATGAAGAGGTCCTTAAGCGCGCCGGCGGTGGGTTTGCCGTCCCACTCGAAGGTATGGTCGCCGGTGGTTTTCTCTTCGGGGGTGAGTTCCTTTGAGAACAGCGGCGTTGCGTCGGCGCGGGCGGAGGTGATCTCCAGCGTGACCGGTTTCCCTTCGAGGCTCTTGAGCTTATAGGCGATGCTGAGGGTCTCGGCCGAGGGCGCGAAGTGGTCGTCGCAAGTGACGATGTCGAGCAGTTCGTCGGTAACGGGCACCGGACCCGGTTTGACGGGAATCGGCGCGTGCTTGAAGCACTTCGACCAGTAGAGTTCGCACTCGGTGGCCTTGCACTGGTTGGGCGCCGGGTGACATTCAAGGAGCGGCTCCTGACCCGGATCAAAAAAGATAATCTCGACCCGGCGGTTGGCAGCACTTTGCAGGCCATCGACACCGATGCCTTCAACGGGCCAGCTTTCGCCGCAGCCGACCGTCTTGCGGCCGGGGTCAACAAACTTCAGACCGGCGCGATAGGCGATGAGGCCTTCGATATCCGTGGATAGGAAGTTGGCGATGCCCTGGTTGTAGAGATCGAAGAAGGCGTCCCAGGTGGCCTTGTCGCAGCTGCCGGTGATGGGGAGGGATTGGGAGAACTCGGCGTTGTAGGCCGTCTTGAAGTTCTTGAGCGCGGTGGAGGTACCGTCGCCGTGGGAGTTATCGATGGCGCCGGGGTCGCAGTTCCAGCCTTTCGATTGGTGAGCCCACTTCAGGATCTGCTGGTAGTCTTCGGTCTTGCCTTTGATAACGCAGATATTGGTGTAACCGGCTTTGTCGCCGGTCCAGCAGGCTAGGACGCAATCGGCGCGCTGCTGGGAGAGTTTCGTGTTGTAGTCCGCGGCGCCGGAGCTATCGGTGTGGCCGGCGACCACGGCTTTGCGCGCCGGATTCTGTTTGGCGTGGGCGAGGCCGGTGGCGAGGACGGTGAGAGCGGTGACGTGGTCGGCGGCGGCTTCGGCGATGTCGTAGTCCGGCATAAGGACGGCGCTATCGAGGTGGAAGTGGAAATCCTCCATTTCGAGGCGATGGCCCTGAAAGCGGGTGACGATGATTTTGTGGACCGCGGTGGTTTGCCGTTCGAACAGCAGAGTGAAATCGCGGCGGCTGATCTTGGTCTCAGACATGGGTTAGCGTGCCTTGCCGTGGCCCGTCCATCCATTCTTGTGGAGGTCGGGCAGTTTGAGTTTGCATTTACCCGGCGGGATTTGGTCTCCGCGGAGCACGGCGCCGGAGGTCGAGCCCTTGGCGACGGCGCCGTCGGTTTTTCTGAACTCGTAGGTTTCGCCGAGTAGGGGCTGACCGTCTTCGTCGACGATTTGAATTTCGATCCAGGTAAGGTCGGGCTCCTTGGCCGGGGTGCCGGATCCAGGGCCAGCTCCACTGCCCGTGCCGCTGCCAGATCCCGATCCGGTTCCTTTCCCGGAACCGCTACCAGAACCGCTGCCGGATCCAGCCCCAGAGCCGCTACCACCCTTGGCTTCGGCCGCGGTGGGTTGCGCGGTTGTGGCGCCTCCGCTGTGTCCAACGAGCGGTGTTTGGTCAGCGACGATTTGCGTCCAGCGTTTGGAGCTGATGCGCTTTTCGGCCTCTTCGAGAACTTTCCGGTCCGGGTACTTGAGCGCGGCTGGCCCGACCTCGGCAGCGAGCATCTGGCGCAGGCCGTGCATTGCCGCTGGATCCAAGCGCTGATTCTTCAGGCCGAGGTTCTCTTTGCGGAGAGGCGTATTACTGACGACGATCGTGTTGCCGTCGATGAGAAGCCGGACGTTCATAGGGGCAGTGGTTGGAGGGCAGGCGCAGGGTGACTTGTATTATAAAGTCTCCTCAACAGTTTACGCGGCTACCGTAAACAAATCCCCTCAGGCTTCATTCAATTGAAACGAGGGGGTGGGATGCGCGACTCTGGATAGGTATGGTCTTTGGTAAACGCGTGGCTGTGGCCGCGCTCATCTTGGTTAGCCGGAGCTTCGGCTCCGCCGAGCCCGAAGGACAAGGAGGATCT
>JBBQRA010000168.1:0-12989 GCA_038215275.1 Bryobacterales bacterium
GCCATCACGCCGTATAGGCCGATCGAGGCCAGAACCGTCGCAATCAAACCGAAACTCGAACACAGCGTCGAAATCAACCGTTCGAGCGTCAACGCCACATCAATCTGCTCCCGCACCGTCCGCAGTGACATAATCGGCAGATTCGGATCGATCCGCCGCACCAGGGCCCGGATGTCCCGCGTCATCGCCGTCGAATCTTCCACAGTCCGGATGTAGTAGCTCATCTCCGCCACCACCTCCGACTGCGCCATCGGCGTGTACACAAACCGGAACGCATTGGCGTCCTCCCGCGGGTTCCCGTGTTTGATGTTCGCCACCACCCCGACAATCGTCATCGACACATCCCGGAACGCGATCCGCCTCCCCACCGGGTCCACGTCTTTGAAGAAGTACCGCGCGAACTTCTCGTTCACCACCGCCACCTTAGCCGCCGCTAGCGTGTCCCCCTCCTGGAACTCCCGCCCCCGCAACATCGGCACGCCCTACGTGTGGAAGTACCCCGGACCCAACCGGTTCACCCGCGGATTCAAATCCTCACCTTCCTGTGGCGTATATCCCTCCACGCGCACCGTCCGTTGGCTCACTGAGTTATCCAGCACCGGAATCTCGGCCATCGTCACGCCACGCACTGAAGGCATCCCCGCCAACTCCGCCGCTACCCGCTGGTGCAACTGCTCAGCCGCGTCCCTCCGGTATCCGTTTAGCGAAGGGTCCAGCGTGAACGTAAGCAAACGCTCGGCTTGAAAGCCAGGATTTGCCTGCCGTAGCGCAAACAAAGTCTTGGCAAAGACCCCGCCGCCGCCAGCAGAATCACCGAAAGAGAGATCTGCCCCACCACCAGCACCTTTCGCAGCCATACCCCGCCGCCCGCCACACTCCCTACTTGATCTTTCAACGTGGGCGCCACATCCGCCTTTGTCGCCTGCAACGCTGGCAGGAGTCCGAACAATAGACCGGTGACCAGTGTCAATGCCAGGGTTAAACAGCAGTGTTCGCAGATCCATCTGTCCACCGAAGTTGGTCACCCCAAGTTGGTCACCCCAGGCGTCTGCAGGCTCAGGATTCCGGCGAGAATCCAGTCCGAGAATAACAGCCCCAACAAACCGCCGAGCCCGGCCAGCACCATGCTTTCCGTCATCAACTGCAGGACCAACTGCCCCCGCGATGCACCCAGCGCCAACCGGATCGCAATTTCCTTTTTCCGGCTCGACCCGCGCGCCAACAATAGATTCGCCACGTTCGCGCACGCAATTAGCAAGACCACCGCTACCAGCGCCATCAGCGTCCACGTCACGCTTTGAATAGATTCCCGGTCGCTAAGATTGCCCTGCGCCGCCGGGTGCAGCACAATTCGTTTCGCCAGAAACTCCCGCGGGCGCTTTTCCGGCAAGTCGTTCAACTGCGCTACCTCTTCGAGCAAGACCGGCCCCAGCACCGCGTCCATCCCGGCCCTCGCCACCGTTGGCGTCACGCCCTGCCGCAGCCGTCCAAAGACGTGTAGGAAGAAGTGCTGTGGAGAGTCCATCCGTCCCATGTTGGCGTGATCTGCGCCTTCATCGCCAGTGGAATGTATAGTTGAGGCGGCTCGAGAGCATCCGTGCCGCGCCACACCTCCGGCCCGACACCCACGACCGTATACTTGTGGCCGTTGACCAGGACTTCGCTATCCAAAACGTGTGGGGCGCCTCCCAGGCTCTCCCGCCAGAATCCGTGGCTCAACACCACCACCGGATGCCCTCCCCTCGTTATGTCGTCACTCGGCTGCAGCAGCCTCCCCTGCGCCGCCACCAGTCCCAGCGTTGAAAAATAGTTCCCGCTTACCAGCAACGCCGACGCCCGTTGCGCCCCGCCTTTGGTGGTAAAACTCACCGGACTGCCAAACTGCGCCCACAGACCCGAGAACCCTTGCACACCCTCCCGCATCGCCATGTACATCGTATTGGAGAACGGCCGGTTCGTCGCGGTCATTCCCCGCCGCGGTCCCGGCAATTCCAACTGCACCAACTGCTCCGGCTGATGCACCGGCAGGCTCCGCAGTAAGAACTGATCGAGCAGCGTGAAAATCGCGGTGTTCGCCCCAATCCCCAAAGCGATTGGAAAAAGTGCGACTGCCGAAAACAGCGGCTGACGGCCCAAGTTGCGGAGTGCGTAGCGCAGTGAGGAAGCCATAGACGTCACCGGTGCAACTGAAACACCATCGCTAACTCGTTAATTCTCCATTCCCGGCCCAGCCGTTGGCGGTCTCTTACGCGAACGAGCTGTCCGTTGCCGAACACCTCACGCGACCTCCTGCAAGCTCTTTAACTTCGCACTCAACGTCGTCCGCTTCAACCGGAGCATGTCCGCCGCCTGCTTCTTGTTCCCGTTACTTCGCCGTAAGGCCTGCTCAATCAACGTCCGCTCCAGCCGTTGCACCGCTGCCGCGAAGTCCAGACCCTGATCCGTCAAGGCGGGAGCAGCCTCCGCCGAGGGAACTGGCGCGGTCACTACCGTCCGGACCGGTAAGTTGAAGTCCCCGAGATGTAGCATCTGTCGATCTCCGCTCAAGGCCACCGCCCGCTCCACGGTATTCTCCAACTGCCGCACGTTACCAGGCCAAGGATAATCCTGCAGCCGCTCCAACGCCTCCGCCGCCACCCGCTTTCGTGGCAACTCCTCCGCCCGGCAGACCTTTTCCACAAAGTGTTCAATCAGCACCGGGATATCCTCCGTTCGATCTCGCAAAGGCGGTAAATGGAGGGGCACGACATTCAAACGATAGAACAAATCTTCGCGGAATTTCCCCCGATCGATTCGCTCTTCCAAGTTCGCATTCGTCGCCGAGACCACCCGCACATCCAGCTTCACCATCTCGCTTGACCCTAGGCGCTGGCACTCCCGCTCCTGCAATACCCGCAGCAGCTTCGCCTGCGTCTCAATCGGCATGTCCCCGATCTCGTCCAGGAAGATCGTTCCTTTATCTGCCTCTTCGAATCGGCCCTTTCGTCCCTGAAAGGCCCCTGTGTAGGCCCCCTTCACGTGCCCAAACAGCTCCGCCTCCAGCAGAGCCTCCGGCAATGCCGTGCAATTTACGGAAACCATCGCCTCCCTGGCTCGCAAGCTCGCAGCGTGGATCGCCTTCGCTACCACCTCTTTTCCTGTGCCGGTCTCCCCGGAAATCAAGACGGTGCTCCGCCGCGGCCCCAGCAACCGAATCGTGTCCAGCACGGGCCGCATGGCCGGACTGTCTCCAATCAATAGGCGTCGCCATGGCTCTGCGGCCGGAGGTGCAGCAGAAGGCAAGCGTGCCGCCGCCGCCAACCCCGCTTCCCGGGTTTCGACGTAGTCGGCCGCCCCCAAACGCAACAACCCCACGGCTTCCCGCACACTGCGGCCCACAAACACGACGCGCAAGGCCGGTCGCAGCCGCAGTGCTGCATTCAGCCACTCCTCCGGACCCGACCCCGCTATCGGCAGCTCTACAATCGCGACCCCGCAGACGTTCTGTTGGAGGAATTGCAGCCCCTGCCGTGCGCACGATCCGCTCTCCCAGCCCGGCGGCGCGGCGGGAGACCCGTCAGGATGAAGGAACAAGGTCCGCATGTTTGCTATAAATCCAATCGGCCCGCCCTCCACCGACCAGTAGATCGGATTGTCCCTAGTGATATCATCGGGCATGCATCGTCGCACCCTGTTGGCAACCTTCTCAGCGGCGCTTCCCCTCTCCGGCCAGGAGCCGGAAAAGGAACTCTCCGCCGACGGCCTCAAAGGTCTGATTGACAAAAAAGTGCAGCTCTTTTTCCTCGACGTCCGCGAACCCAAGGAAATCGAAGAACTCGGCACCATCGAGGGCTACGTCAACATCCCCATAAGCCAGCTCGAATCGCGTCTGAACGAGATCCCGAAAGATGCGCTCTTAGTCGCTGGTTGAAACCGCGGAGGCCGCGCCCGGAGGGCTGCGGAAATCCTGCGCAAGAATGGCTACAAACAGGTCAGCTTTATGGGCCTTGAAGAGTATAAGAAGAAAGGCTATAAGTTGATCTATCCGAAAGAAATGAAGAAGGATTGATCCTATACTGGGGTCATCCCTTCATGGCAAATCGACTCCGGCCACTCCTCGGCACTCTCCTGTTCTGCGCCACGGCTGCGGCCGCCAGCCAAGCCGACCCGAAGCGAGCCCAAAAGGCCTACGAAATTGGCCTCTCCGCCGTCACGCGGAACCGGACCGCCGAAGCTCTGGAGTCGCTCACCACCGCCATCCTCTACGCCCCCGACTTCGCCGACGCCTACCGCGAGCGAGGCAAGGTCTTCCTTCAACTCAAAGACACAACTCGCGGCGCGGCCGACCTCGAACGGGCCCTCCTCCTCCACCCCGCCGACTCCGATGCGCTCCAGGCCCTCGGCATCCTGGACTCCGAATCCGGCCGCACGGACGCTGCCATCGCCCGCCTCACCCAAGCCATTGATGCCGGCGCAGCCAACGCCACGATCTTCAACACCCGCGCCCAAGCCCGCGTCCGGCTAAAGCAATACGCCGAAGCCATCGCCGACTTCACCGCCGGCATCCGCCTGCGACTCGATGACCCCCAGCCCTACTTCGAACGCGCCAAGGCTGCAATGGAACTCCAGCGCTGGCGAGATGCCATCGACGACTTCAACCGCTGCATCGACTTCCGACCCGAATGGATTGACGCCTACACGGAGCGCGGCTTCGCCCACGGCCAGATGGGCCTGTTCTCCAATGCCGTAGCCGACCTCACCAGGGCTATCCAAATCTCCCCCCGCTCCGTGCGCGCGCTTTTCCTCCGCGGCGAAGCGCACAAACGCCTCAACCACTGGCAGGAGTCGGTCGACGACCTCACCGCCGCCCTCGCCCTCACGCCCGGCGACGCCAACCTCTTCATGGCTCGCTCCGGAGCCCTTGTCCAACTCGGCCGCATCAATGACTCCCTCGCCGATCGTTCCGAAGCCATCCGGCTCCAACCCGACAACCCCCGCGCCTTCATCGCCCGCGGCGGGTCCTTCCACCTCCTCGACCGCCACGCGGCAGGATTCGCGGATCGCACTAGAGCCATCGAACTCGCCCCCATGCTGCCCGAGGCCTGGCTGGCGCGAGGCAGCGCCTACTATCTCACCGGAGAGTACGACAAGGCCCAGGCCGATCTACGCAAGGCCCTTTCGCTGGAACCAGACAACAAGGAAATTCTCGCGGTTCTCGATCGAGCGGAGCAGATGCTCCTCGCCGCCAAACCAGCCACTCCGGCGCCTGCGCGCGCACCCGCCCCGGAACCCAGTCCCGCTCCGCCGCCGCCCCCGTCCACGCCCCCCGTCACCGTCGCGGTGACCACGCCCCCACCGGCGCCACCCCCCCTCCCTCCCGAGCCCTCCCCCACCGCCGACGCCGCTCACAATCGCGCCCGCATGCTCTCCCAAGCGAACCAGTTCGCCGAAGCGATCACCGAATTTGACCGCGCCATCGCCCTTCGGCCCAACTTCCCCCTAGCCCTCAACGGCCGCGGCTACGCCCGCATGCGCCTCGGCCAGTACCAAAACGCCATTCCCGATTTCACCGAAGCCGTTCGCCTTAACCCCAAATATGCCAACGCGTACCGGAACCGCGCCGCCTCCCATCGGGCCCTCGGCCAAACCGCCGAAGCCGATCAGGATGCCGCCAGGGCCGCCTCTCTCTCGGTGCCCTAGGTTGACTTCCCCATCCTAAACCCCTGACAATAAAGCAACTCTTAGTTTTCAGGGAACCGCATCCTACCGCGGTACGTCTCCCGTCTTTAAACGCTCGCTCGCTTCCGAGCTGGCTCTCCCGCGAATCTTACTTAAGTTTTAGTCCCAAACCGCCGATTTAGCTCCTATATCGAAGCTGATGAACTCTACTTGCGCCTCTTACTCCCGCCGTCTTTTTCTAAAGGCCCTCGCTGCGATTTCGGCTCCGCTGCCCGCCGTCTTCGCGATGAAACCGATTCTCCGGCGAGATTACCGGGCCGACGCGGTAATCCTTCTCTTTTCGCTGCCCATCTATACGCGTGAAGGCGTCGGTGGGGGATTCGCGGCCGCCCGGCTGGAGGATGAGTCCGGCCAGAGCGTCGAATCGCTGCAGTTCGCCGCCGGATCCGATCCGGAGCGCGCCCGCGGCCTCAACCGTCTCGGTTTCATACAGGAAAGGGTGACGTCCGAAGGAGGCGCCCCAGCCGAAAGCGTCTACACCGGCTTCATGACCGCCTCAGATGAACAAAGCTTCGCCCAAGCCAAATCCGCGCTCGAAACGACCGCCGACAAGCTTCAGTATCAAGGCATCGAAGGGCAGATCCAATCCGGCGCCGCCCGTTCCCGTTCCGTCCGCTTTGAAACACCCGCCGCCTGGAATTGGACCCGGTTCGAAGAACTCTACCCTTTCGCTGAACAGATGATTCGCCAGGCCGCGCCTAAAGGCAAAGAGGTTGTCCTCCACGCTCGCAGCGCCACCCGGTCGTTCCTCTCCGCGATGATGCAAACCATCCGCGACCCCGCCGAAAAGACCGAATGTACGTTCGTCTATGGCGGCGGCGAACATAAACTCGTCGCCGAAAAGCGTTCCGACGAGAAGGTTGCTAAGCGTCTTGCCTCCCGCGGACTCACCCGTTTTCCGGAGCGCATCATCGCCGTCCACGGCCGCTTGCAAGAGCTCCGCGGCTCCCGAGGCAGCAAGTTCCGCATCTGGTTTGAGAAGGGGTCGGACAACCCGCTTCCCCTCCGCATCGAGTTCCAGCCGAAGGCCTTCCTCGCGCTTGCCTTCGAAGCCAAATCGGCCTAAAATCGCGCGTTCGTCCTTCGGCCCGCCGTCTCGCCCCGCAGCCAAATGTAGAGCGGGGCACGTGGTGCCGGCGCCGGCCACGGCACGGCCATACGGAGTTTCTGCTGCCCACTCTCGCCAGTCGGCAACTCCGTCACCGGCATCCCGTCTCGTTCGTCCCAGCCCACCCGCACAATCCGCTCCAGGCCACTGCCGGTCAGTTCGCCCCAGTACTGGTTCGCCCCTGCCGCCTCGCCGCTCAGGGTGAAACCGGTCAACTCCGGACGCCGCACCAGCTTGCCCACCACCAGTTCCGCGCCCCCCGGCTCCACTTCCACGCTTACCCGGCATCCGTCCGCGCCGTCCGGCCGCACCACGAAAAACCATTCGTTCTCACTCAACCGGTCCGCTCGCTCTAACGTGCCGCAGCGCGCATTTCTGGGTGCTTCCGCCAATGGCCCCGACAGTTTCACCGCCATGCTCACCGCCACTCCAGCGTCGACCTCCGCCTCCAGCAACTCCACCGATCCAGCGCCTCGCGCCGCCCGCTGCACACTCACCACACTCACGGCCGGAGGCAATACACGAATCGCTTCCGGCCACTTCACCGGCAGATTTCGCCCCCCCACTCTCGCCGTCAACTCCCAACTCGTCCCCGGCAGCGCCTGCGGATTCAGCCGCACCTCCGCCTCCTTCTGTTCGCGTGACCAATTCACCGTCCCCCCGGCAAACTCCAACCGTTCCACCTCGTCCAGCCGCTCCCCCTCTAATCGAATCCGCTGCGCCGATCCATCCTGCCGCACCGTCCATGGCCCACCGGTCAACCGCGGCGCGGGACCATGGACCATCGCCATAAAGGAATGCGTCTCCCCGTCCGCCCGCGTCAACCACACCCGATGCGCACCCTCACGCAACCGGTCCGCGTCCACCTCCAGCTCCAACTCTAGCGCCGGTCCCTTCAGCGGAATAAACCGCGCGGCCACCCTTTCGGCCAACGCATCCGCCACCGGCTCCACTTCCACCTTCGTCACAAACTGAAAATCCACGCCCGTCAATCGCAGGCGCACGCGCCCCTTACCCGCCTCCAGCGCATCCGCCGAAGCCTCCGTCAGCCGCACCGCCGCCAAGTCCGGCAGCGCATGCACCGTCACCGGTTCCGGCGCCTTCAACTCCTGCCAATCCCAGTCGCCTGCCAACTCATACGTCCCAGGAGCAGGCGGCTTCGCCAACTGCAGTGCGCCACCGTTCACCGCTCCCACCGCGGGCACGGAGTTTCCCTCCGCGTCCACCCAGCGCCACTTCTGCACCTGGCCCCAAGCGCCAGCAGGCTTCAAAAACTCCACCTTCGCCGGCAACCCCGCACCCAAATGCAATGGTTCGCGAAGCGCCAGTTCCGGCTGCCGCGACTCTGGAAACCGCCGGGCCCACAGGTAGGCAAATCGCACCCCGCTCCCGGAATCCCGCTTCGCGCAAAGCGCCGAATCCCGCCGCAGAGCACTTCGGAACTCCGTGCGCGGAAACGCCACGCTCCGCAGATTCAAGAAAAGCGTCGCGCTCGTCGCCGCCACCGCCACGGTGTTCCCAAAGAACAACCCCGCCACAGCGGCCGCCAGTCCCGCCGATTGCTGCCAGCGCACCCGCGGCTCCGGGGACAGCGGATCGTACGCCGCCAGCGCTGGATTCAGCGCCCGCATCATGGTGAGTGTCTGCTGGTCGAGCGTCGCGCTTCGGTCCAGCCTGGCCCCGCCGGCGCCGCTCGACGCGAATCCCCGCAGCGCCGCTTCCATCGTCTGGGCATCGGTGGTGGGCCGGGCCATGGCGGAAACCAGCGTCTCCACCTGCGTCGTCCGCTCCCCGTATTCGGCAAGTTGCGCCACCAGTTCCCGGTCCTTTTTCACCATGCTCTGCACACGGTCAGCCCGCAACCCGGCCGGCCCATAGGCCAGCGCCACGACCGCCGCGTCGTGTTTCAATTCCCACCGTTGGCGGCCCAACGCCGGCTTTCGCTCCATTACCTGCAGCTCCTGTCCGTCCTTCGGAGCCACCAACAGAACTACATCGGCCTTGTCCAGGTCGTCGCCCGGAGCCGGATCTCCCGGCACATAAATCACGGTGTCGCCTTGCCGCAGTGAATTCAAGCTCTCAATCGGCAGCAAACGCTTTTCGCCAGGGCGCTCCACCCGCAGCAGAAAATGCGCCACGGCGGAACCTCCCGGACAGAGGGGCTCGGCCGTGGCGTAGGCAGAAGAAAAGGCAGTCAGGAGAAGAACGATTTCACGCACTCTCTTTTCTCAGACGCGGCAGATCATTAAAAAGTTTTACTGGGCATTCGGTTTCTTCACAAAAGCCACCGTCCGTTCGAGCGCGTCCATTGTCGCGTCCAACAGCGGCTCGTCCCGGCCCGCATGCCCCTGCGGCCCCATCACGAAGTCGTGATAGCCGTTTTCGTAGATCAACATCGTCACGGGCTTCCCCATCGCCACCGCCAAGTCGTGGAACGGCTCGTCAACCGCGATCAGGCTGTCCTTGGTCCCCACAAGCAGCAGCACCGGGCATTGCAGTGCGGCGAGGTTCTTCTTCGCCACGGTCTCGTTCACCGGCACCGTTTTCGAATCCCGTTTCCACCCCTCCACCCCCAGGAACTCAATCACCGCCGGCGCCCCCAGCACCGCCGCATGCAGCTTCGTCCGTCCCGCCAGATGCGCCACCAGGTTCCCGCCCAAGCTCACCCCGTAGGCTGTAACCCTCGACCCGTCCACATACTTCTGTTGCCGCAACCACTCCACGACCGCCACCCCATCGTCCACATAGGTCGGGCTCTTCGCCTCGGCAATGCTGGCCATCATCTGCGCCGGATGCCGGTAGTCGGCCACAACCACCACAAAACCTTCTTGGAGAAAACGCTCCCACATCGGCCCGCCCGTATCGCCTCTTACCCATGTCACCAGTTTCTCCATCCCCCGCCCGCCTGGCGCGCCGTGGAAATGCAGTAACACCGGAAACGGTCCCGGCCCCTTCGGTTTCCGGATCGCCGCCGCCACATATACGCCGTCTTTCGACTTGATGTAGACCTGTTCCACCGGCGAATCCCGTTCGCTCACGGCGTGAATGTACTTCTCATGCGGCAGAACCTTGCCCCCCGGCAGGCGCTCTTTTTCGGCAAAGACGGGCAGAACAAACAGAATCAATGCGAATGCTCTCATGCCAAGTTACGATAGCAAAGAATGCATACGGACGAACGAGCCGCCTTGGTCCTCGGCGCCACCGGCCTCATTGGCGGCGCCCTGCTGAATCAACTGCTCGATTCCGCTGAGTTTTCCTCTGTCGTCGGCCTGGTTCGCCGCCCCTCCGGCCGCAGCCACCCCCGCCTCCTCGAACGCGTCACCGATTTCGCCAACCTCGACGCGCTCGACACTCCGCCCCTCGCCACCGTCTTCTGCGCCCTCGGCACCACCATCAAGATCGCCGGCTCCCAAGCCGCTTTCCGCCGCATCGACCACGATCTCCCTCTTCGCCTTGCCCGCTGGGCCCGCGCCCGCGGCGCCCGCCACTTCCTCCTCGTCTCCTCCGTCGGCGCCGATCCCGAATCCTCGAGCGGCTATCTCCGCGTTAAAGGCGAACTCGAACGCGAACTCGCCGCCCTCGACTATCCCGCCATCGACATCTTCCAACCCAGCGTTCTTCTCGGCCCTCGCGCCGATTTCCGCCCCGTCGAATGGCTCAGTAAGGTGGCCCTGCAAGCCGTGCCGTTTCTACTCATTGGCAGTTTTCGCAAATACCGGGCCATCCACGCCCACGACGTCGCCGCCGCCATGCTCGCCGCTTCCCACTCGCCCACACCCGGCCTCCGCCGCCACCAATACGACGAGATCCTCAACTTAGCAGCACACGCCAAGTGACAACTACCAACGCGTGGCAGACCATCGCCGCCCGGATGCTTCCGGCCTCCAAAAAAGCCCGTCCGTACACGTAGTGCGCCAATGCCGCCAGCAAGGCGAACCGCCAGTTCGGAAACTGTCGAAACGGCAAATGCGCCGCCCCGCACAGCAGCGCCACCACGATCTGCGCCCGCTGCAAACTCCCCATCCAATCCGTGAACCAAGGCAGCAGCATCCCCCGGAACAAAAAATTCTCCCGCAAAGCGACAAACAGAAAGATTCCGAAGAACGTCCCCACCGCGTTCAACAACATTTTCTCAATCACCCACGGCCCCTGCCGCAAGCCTGTAAACCCGATCGCCCACCCCAACGCCGCCCCCACCGGCAGAAACGCCAGATACCATTTCAGCCCAATCCCCACCTCCCGCCGGCTCGGCACAAACCCAAACCCAACCCCCTTCTGTCCCCGCACCTCCAGCACGGCCCATATTAGTATCCGCGCCCAAGCCAGTTCGCCCAGAATCGCCAGCGGAAGCTTCGCCAGCGGCGCCGGATACAAGTGCTCACTCAACTTCCCAAGCGTAATTGCCCCATACAGCAGCGCATACAACGCATCCGTCCACCCACTCCGCGGCAGCGCAATGTACCAATAGGCCATCACTCCGCTCACCGCCAGCACCATCGGATTCGCCCCCACCAGCAACGCCGGCACTCCCACGCTCGCCGCCATCAGCCACGGCCGCCACCACCGCCGCGTCGCGTCATTGCCCATCGACAGGAACATCGCTGCTTCCAAAACCAGGGCCACCAACGCTGGCGCTGCCTCTCGGAAGGCGATATTCTGCGTAAACAGGTACACCCCGCCCCCGGCCGCCAGCAGCGGCAGCACCATCGCCATGCTTCTGAAATACGCCCTCATCCCCGCCGTTTTCTGCACTCACTTAGTATCGCCAATCCTCGCCAGCGACCCTCCCCGCGACCTCGCCAAACGCATCGCCGAACGCGAAACCCTATCGGAAGCCGTCCGCGCCCGGTACATGTATAAACAGCAACTCCTCATCGAAGAGTTCGACAAACGCAACGTCCGCGCCGGCGATTATTCTGAACACCGCGAAGTCATCTTCTCCCCAACCGGGGAACGGACCGAAAAGATCACGCAGAAGGCTACCGACCGCCTCGTCCGCCTCAAACTCACCCCCGAAGACTTCCGCGACATCCAGGAAATTCAGCCCCTCCTCTTAACCAAAGACCGTCTTTGGCTTTACCAAACGCAGCCCCGCGGAGAAGAGACAATCGACGGCGTCCCCTGCTGGGTCCTCGAAGTCAAACCCCGCCAGATTCTCGATGGCCAGCGCCTGTTTGAGGGCCTTCTATGGGCCGCTCAATCCGATTTCTCAGTTGTCCGTTCGGAAGGCCGCGCCGTCCCCCAGATCCTGTCAAAAAAGGAGGAGAATCTTTTCCCCCGTTTCACCACTATCCGGCATCAGCAAGAAGGAGGGTTTTGGTTTCCGCGAATTACTTTCGCTGACGACACCCTGCCCTTCCGCTCCGGCCCGCTGAGGTTGCGTATGAAACTGGAATTTTCTCAATATCAACGGTTTGGTGCAGAGTCCACCATCCGCTTCGAGGCACCAAAACCTTGAACGTTGAACCCGGTCTATGCTCCAGTTGCGTGCATAACCGCCGGATCGAAACCGCCCGCGGCACGCGCTTCTTCCTCTGCGAGGTTGCGCTCATCAACAGTACTCTACCCAAATACCCCCACCTCCCCGTCCTCCGCTGCGCGGCCCATCAGCCTGCTGAACAACGTTCTGCCTAGAGGGAACACGGTCAGGTAGTTCTACTCAAGAAGTCGCGGGCCCTTCGCCATTTCCCCTCGCCTCCCACAACGGCAGACCAGATCACCGTGGCGCAGCCGGTTCCGGAAGCCGCGCATCGTTATCAACCCGGGAGCCTCTAACGAAGAAGTTGCCGCCGGAGGCGCTATCCGTTAAATCTGATAAAGTCACTCCGAACGCCATGCGCATCCTCGGCCTCCTTCTCCTTCCCTCCCTCCTCCTCGCTCAACAAGAGTGGCGCTCCTGGTCCGGCGGCAACGACGGCAACCGCTACTCGCCCCTCACCCAGATCAACAAAGCCAACGTCAAGCAGCTCAAAGTCGCGTGGGAATTCAAATCCGGAGACGCCGATGAGCGCGGCCGTACGGCCATCCAGTGCACCCCCGTCATCGTCAATGGCGTCCTCTACGCCTCCACGCCCACCCTCGACGTCGTCGCCCTGAACGCCGCCTCCGGCAAGCAACTCTGGCGATTTACCCCGCCCGCCTCCCGCTTCCGGGGCGTCAGCCG
>JBBQRA010000169.1:0-12956 GCA_038215275.1 Bryobacterales bacterium
GTTTAACACCGACATGTCCCTCGGCAAGTACTTCCAGTTGCCCTTCGAAGGCCACCGGATCCAGGTTCGCGCCGAGGCGTTCAATGCCTTTAATAACGTAAACTGGGGCGATCCTACCCGGACCCTAGCCAACCCCGGTAACTTCGGCCAGATCACGTCCACCAATGGTGGTGCGCGGGTCATTCAGTTCGCCCTCCGCTACGAGTTCTAATCAACCATGAAACCAGTTGCTTACCTCTGCCTCTTCGCCCTCGGCCTCCTTCAGGCCGAGGCGCAGAGGCCCAACAAAAAGGGGGCGACTCTTTCGCCCCCTGCGGCCGGAATCAAAACTCCCGGCATCCAGATTCCTTTCACCAACCTGAAGTCGGAGGCCGAAATCCCGGTCTCCGGCCTTCCCAATGCCATGTTCTTTGCGGACATGGCGTTTTTGCCGAACGGACCCGAGAACGGCATCACCCGTCTCGATACGAAGACCAACAAACTCAACGACCCCTGGACCGGCCTCAAAGCCCCTTGCGGTGGCCTTGTCAACGCATTCCGCTCCTATTGGGTCCCAAACTGCGGCGAGAAGACTCTCGTCCGTCTGGACCCTCGCTCCGGCAAGGTCACCGCCACTGTCGGCACCGGCACCGGCACCGCGCGGCGAGCCATTGCCGCCAACCCGGATAGCGTCTGGCTGCTCACTGACGATAAGACCACCCTCTCCCGTATCGATCCCGACCAGAACGCTGTGGTTGGTGAACTCCGACTCCCGGAAAAATGCACCACCCTGCAGTTCGCCGAAACTTCGCTATGGGCTATCTGCCCCGCCGAAGGTCGCGTTCTCCGCATCGATCCCAAAACGAACTTGGTCACCCAGCGAATCGAAGTCGTCGAACCTGTCGCTCAGGCCTTCGGCGAAGGCACCCTCTGGGTCCTCTCGCGCAAGGAAGGCAAGGTCGTCCGCATCGACCCCAAAACGAACAAAGTCAGCGCCACCATCGAAACCGGCATCCTCAATGCTGACGGCTCCATCGCCTTTGGCGAGGGGTCAGTTTGGGTGTCCGCGCCCGGCTTCCCCATTACCCGGATCAATCCCGCAACCGACAAGGTTTCCCAACAATTTGCCGGCCTCGGCCACGGCGATCTCTACACCGGAGCCACTTCGCTCTGGCTTTTCGATCAAAACAAAAAGACTTTAAAACGTTTTGATCCAAAACGAATTGCCGCGACCCTCCCGGAGTAACTTATACTGGTGGTAGCCACGTCGTATAGTTTGGCTCTGTAGCCATGTTTCGGGTCCCCTGTCCGGCACCCTGCTCTGCATTTATCTCCAACGTCAGGAATCCATGCGCTACAGTCTAGTTCTGCTTTCTTGTTTTGCCGGCTCCGCCATTTTTGCGCAGGGCCCGAATTCTCCGGAGTTCTTCGAAAACAAGGTTCGACCGCTCCTTGCCAAGAACTGCTATGGCTGCCATACGCAGTCTGCACTCGGCGGCCTCCGTCTCGACAGCGGCGAGGCCCTGTCGAAAGGAGGCAAACGCGGATCGGCCATTAACACGGTTGAACCCGACAAGAGCACTCTGCTCATCGCCGTCCGCCACGCCGACCCCAGCTATAAGATGCCCATGGGCAACAAGCTGAAGGACGAGGAGATCCAGGTCCTCGAATCCTGGGTCAAGGCCGGCGCCAAATGGCCCGCCACCGCCAAGGTCCAGGAAGAATTGAAGTCGGCAATTGGTGCGAAGTTCGTTATCCGCCCCGAAGCCCGCCAGTTCTGGTCCCTCCAGGCGTTAAAGGAACCGGACATTCCGGCCGCAAAGTGGGGCCAGACCCCCATCGACCGGTTCGTCGCTGCCCGCCTCGAAAAGGAAGGGCTCAAGCCTGTCCGTCCCGCCTCCAAGCGAGATCTCCTCCGCCGCGCTACCCTCGATCTCACTGGACTCCCCCCCACCTTTGAAGAGATTCAGGCCTTCGAGAAGGATACGTCTCCCAACGCTTTTGCCAAGGTGGTGAATCGTCTCCTTGAATCCCCTCACTACGGCGAACGCTGGGGCCGCTTCTGGCTTGACGTCGCCCGCTACGGTGAAGATGACTACCGCAGTCTCGACCCGATGCGCCGGGGCCACAACCCCTACCCCAACGCCTTCAATTATCGCGACTGGGTAATCCAGGCCTTCCAGGACGATATGCCCTACGATCAGTTCGTCAAGGCGCAACTAGCCGGCGACCTGCTCGACCCCAACGTCCGTCATAAGACGCTCCCCGGCACCGGCTTCCTCGGCCTTGGCCCGTGGTACTACGACAACGGCTCCACCGAAGTCACCCGCGCCGACGAGCGCCATGACCGCGTCGACGTGGTCAGCCGCGGCTTCCTCGGACTCACCGTCGCCTGTGCCCGCTGCCACGATCATAAGTACGATCCCATCTCCGCCGCCGACTACTACGCTCTCGCCGGTGTCTTCTACAACACCATTTATGAAGAGTATCCTCTTGTCCCCAAGAAGACCCTCGAAGAGTTCCAGAAGATCGATGAGCATATCGACCTGAAACAGAAGATGCTCGGCGAAATCCAGCAAAACGTCGGCGCCAACTTGGCGAAGGCAATGGTTTTCGAAACGGCCAACTATCTCCAGGGAGTCTGGGAAGTCGCTGGACTGCAGAAGAAAGATAAAGCTACCGTCGTCGACGCCCGCAAGCTTGACTACGAAGTGCTTGATCGCTGGATCGCCTACATGGAGAAGCCCACCGACAAGTACAAGAACAAAGAGGCTTGGCAGGCGATGATGAAGAAAAAGGCCAGCACGCTCCCTGAAGCCAAGCGCCTCGCCGAAAAGTTTCAGGAAGAAGCCGTGGCTGTCATGCTCGCCCGCTACGACATCGACGAGCAGAATAAGGTCATCCAGGCCAAGGCTATCGAAGGCACGAAGCGGAAGAAGCGGACGAACAAGCCTAGCGACTTCGTTACCAACGACGACTTCTGCCCCGGCTGCAACCTGACTCTCCTGCAGATGCCCGACGCCGACACCAGCTTCTGGACCGAGATTTTCCAGCGGATGCTTACCGACAATGACGACCCGAATGCCATGATGGCTGCCGGCATGAGGGGCGGTAAGCCCGGCGTGCTCGCCTTCCGCGGCTGGGGCCTTGAGTCCCGCTCGGGTTCGGAAACCCAGGCGCAGATCGCCGCTATCCGCAAGGACATCGAAGCCGCTCGCAAGAAGCTTGAACCCGGCTTCCCTTATATCCATGGCGTCCGGGACGCGGAGAAGGCCCAGAACATCCAACTCGCCTTCCGCGGTGACCCCTTCGATCTCAAGCAGGAAGTGCCCCGCCACTTCCTCAGTATCCTGAGCCCCGAAGATCCGAAGCCCTTCTCGAAGGGTAGCGGCCGCCTCGAACTCGCCGAAGAGATCATCAAACAGCCCATCGCCATGCGCGTCTTTGTCAATCGCGTCTGGAAGGGCCATTTTGGAACTGGCATCGTCGACTCGCCGAGCAATTTCGGCATGACGGGCGAGCGTCCCACCAATCCGGAGCTCCTCGAGTATCTCGCGGCGAACTTCGCCAAAAACGGCCTGTCCGTCAAGAAGCTTCACCGCGACATCATGCTCAGCTCGGTCTACCAGCTCTCCACCGAGAACGATCCCGTTGCTCTCGCTAAGGACTCTGGTAACCGCCTCTACTGGCGCGCGGACAAGAAGCGGCTGGACGCCGAACAAATCCGTGACTCCGTGCTTCTCGTTTCCGGCAAGCTCGACAAAGCCACGGGCGGCCCTTCCGTCGAACTCACTCCGGCCGTCAATCGCCGTACTGTGTACGGCAAGGTCAGCCGCTACAAGCTCGATGAATACCTTTCGCTCTTCGACTTCCCGACGCCGCTCATCAGCGCCGAGAAGCGCTTCGTCACCACGGTTCCCACGCAGCGCCTCTTCCTGATGAATAGCGACTTCATGCAGGTTCAAGCCGAAGCGCTGGTCGAACGCGTCGCCGCCGAACCAAACAATACCGCCCGTATCAAGAAGCTCCATCAGATCGTCTATGGCCGCGAAGCCAATTCGGAGGAGATCAACCTCGGCCTCGAATATCTGAAGACCGAACCCATGCTTGAGTACGAGGAAGGGAAGAAGAAGGCGCCCGCCGAAGCTCCTGGCGGCCTAGGTCGTGGCCTGCGTCCCGAGGCCGCCACCGCCACCAGCAAGCCCGCAGCCGACGAGGCCGAAAAGCCGATGCCGGATAAAGGTATGCCCGAACAGCCAAAGGCTGATGCCGCCGCTCCCGATGCGGACGCTGCTCCTGCCGATTTGGCCGGAATGGGCATGATGGGCGGCATGGGCCGTCGCGGTCCCGGCGGCCCCGCCGTCCCGCAGGTCAAATACGAACCCACTGTGTGGGGCCGTTACGCGAAAGTATTACTGAGCTCTAGCGAGTTCCTGTTCATCAACTAACGAGAGAGAATTGAATGTCTTCCCATAAGTCTTCCAACCCCTCGACCCGCCGCGAAGCCATGCGCCGTATCGGTAATGGCTTTGGCATGATGGCGTTCGCAAGTCTGGTGAATCAGTCCGTTGCCCGCGCGGAAGGCCTCGTCGACGGGGCCGGCCGCCCCATGGGCGCCGCCACCCTCGACCATCCGCAGCGAGTCAAGCGTGTCATTTTTCTGTTCATGAATGGCGGCCTGTCCACCATCGATAGCTTCGACCCTAAGCCGATGCTCGACAAGTACGACGGCAAACCACTTCCCGGTGTCCAGATCAAAACCGAACGCGGCACCGGCTCTCTCATGCGCTCCCCGTTCAAGTTCAAGAAGTATGGACAGAGTGGCATGGACATCTCCGAACTGTGGCCTCATCTCGGCGAAGTCGCCGACGATATCGCTTGGGTTCGTTCTGTCCACACGGAAATACCCAACCACGAACCGTCTTGCTTGATGATGAATACCGGCGCCAACCAGGCCGGTCGTCCCTCGCTCGGCGCGTGGATGACCTACGGCCTCGGCACCGAAAATCAGAACCTTCCCGGATATGTTGTCCTCTGTCCGGACGTACCCACCACCGTTGGACCGCCCCTATGGAGCAATGGCTTCCTGCCCCCGGTCAACCAAGGCACTTTCATCTCTTCGAAGGTTAATACCCCGGAAGGCGAGGCCGCCTCGCCGCCCGAGATGCCGATGAAGGACAAAGACGGAAAAGAGATCCAGAAGAAGGTCGAGGTCGAAAAGAGTTTCGATCCCAAGAAGCTCGTCAGCTACGTCAACAACCCGAAGTTCGAACTCACCGAACAGCGCCGCGAACTTGATCTCCTCCAGAAGATCGAAAAGATGCGTCTTCAGCGCGAGGGCGAGGACCCGCAGGTGGAAGCGACCCTCAAGTCCATGGAAACGGCGTACCGGATGCAGACCGAAGCGCCGCAGGTTTTCGATATCCGCAAGGAGTCGGAAGCCACGCAAAAGCTTTATGGCCCCGGTAGCACTGCCCGCGGCGCGCTTACTGCCGTACGCCTCGTTGAAAAAGGCGTCCGCATGGTTCAGGTCTACTACGCCAAGGGCGACCCTTGGGACGCGCACGGCGACATCATGGCCCACAAGGTCAACGCTAAGAATTCGGACCAACCCTTTGCTGCGGTCATCAAAGATCTCAAGTCCCGTGGCCTCTGGAAAGATACGCTCGTTGTCTGTGGCTCCGAATTCGGACGGACCCCGGTCCGCGAAGTCGGCGGCGGCGGCGGCCAGCTCAAAAAGGGTCGCGATCACAACCCCCACGGCTTCACCATGTGGCTCGCCGGCGGAGCGATCAAGGGTGGCGCCATCCACGGCGCCACGGATGACTTCGGCTTCAAAGCCATCGAAAAGCCCGTGCATGTGCATGACATCCACGCCACCATCCTTCACCTCATGGGCATCGACCACACGAAGCTGACCTACCGCTACAGCGGACGCGACTTCCGCCTCACCGACGTCAGCGGCGAAGTGATCCACTCGATCATCGCCTAAAACTATGCTGCTCTGGACGGCTCCGGCTTCCCCGGTCTGAGCCCGTCCCACAGCGGTTTCAACTCTTCTTTACGCACCACCCCAGGTCCGAGCAAGACCGCCCCGAACGCCCCCAGAAACAGCGGAAATCCCCACCAGCTCAATAGCAAGATCGGTGCAAGCATCACCCCCACCCCGACCACGGTCAACCACGTCCGCCATTGGTAGCCCACTGTCCCGCGCACCCTCCACGTCACGAACGCTGAAAATACCGCCGCTGCCCCCAACACCACCCAAGCCGCCCCCACGCTGCCCATTCTCGGTACCACACAGCTCCGGCCACCACAAACACTCCCGCCTGCAACGCCGCTCCCACCACGGACGTCTTCGGCAAATCGCACGCCACCGTCAATAGCCGCGCTACTCCACTCGGCCCAATCAGCAGTCCTGCCAACCCCAACACCGGCAGCAACTCCGCCACCCGCTCATAGCCCGGGCCGAACACCCGTCCCACCACCCAGTCCCCGTAAGCACACAGCACCGCCGCCACCACGACGCTTCCCAAGCCTAAAACCACCAGCAAACGGTTCACCCAACCCTGCAATGCCGCCCGTTCGCCCCGCGCATGCAGCGCCGTCAACAACGGCCCAAACGCACTCAACAGTTTCCAAACCCCCTGCACCCCAGCCAGATAAGCCCCGAAGGCGATCGAATAATATCCCGCTTCTTTGTAGTCTCCTGAAACGACCGGCACAAATGGCGCCCCGCCTTGGTGGAACAACGTCAGTAGCAGGTTCGCCCAGAAGAATGCCGCGCTGAACCGCAGAAATGGCCGCAGAAACGCCATGTCCAGTTTCATCAACCGCCAAACCGTGTACTCGCGGCTCCACCAGAGCCCAACCGCCAAAATCACCAACTCCGTCAGGAACAATCCGCCACACGCTCCCGTCAACCCGCCAACCAGAAATCCGCCATAGACGAACGGAAACAGCAGTAGCCGTCGTCCTACGTCCGCCACCCCCCATCGCGCCGCCTCGTTTAATCCCAGGAAAAGCGTGAACGGCAGGTTCGCCAGTGTCCGCGCTGTAATCGCCATGCCCGCCAGTCCGATGGCCCATCCCGGCAAATACTCCCAACCACTGCCGCACCAGCACCTGGTAAGCCACCGCACTCGCCACTCCGCTCGCCGCCCGTAGGGTCATCAGGTTCGACGCCAGCTTCCTCACCCCCTCCCGGTCCCCCCGCCCCATCAACTCCGGCACGAATCGCGTCATCTACGACACTGCGCCGAACCCGCTCATCAGCGAGAACTACAACGACGACGCCAGCAGCGTCGAGAACTGCCCGAATACCTCCGGACCCATGGCCCGCGGTACCACCGCCGCGAACAGAAACCCCGGCCACCGTCAACACGGCCCGCTGCACCGCCAGTACCGCCACATGCCGCACCGTCTGGCGGGATTCGCTCATCAAGCTTCAGAATAACGCGCCGAGGCATCCCGACCCGGATCCAGGAAAGCCTCACTCTCGGAAAACCGCGCCAACCCCGCCTCGAGAATCGCCTCATCCGGCACCACTGCCAACGGCGTATACCTCGGATGATGCGAGTCCTTGTACGGATCGTTCCGCGCCGCGTTGTAACAACAAATCATGCTCCACCGCGGATGCTCCGACGTATTCTGATCCGATCGATGCAATAAGTTCGGATGGAAGAACAGCGCATCGCCCGGCTCCATCTCCACATGCTCCAGCGGTAACCGTTCTAATACCGCTGCCACCCTTTCCGCGTCCGCCCCCGCCTGCTCCCCCGTCAGCCCATGGCTGATTCGCCCTAACTCATGCGATCGCGGAATCACCTGCAGGCACCCGTTCTCCCGCGTCGCCCGGTCCACGGCCAGAAAGACGCTCGTTAACCATGGAAACAGCACCCCGTTCTGATACCAATACCCATAGTCCTGATGCCAAGCCCAAGCGCCACCCACCCGCGCGTCTTTCATAATCATCTTCGAATGGTAGTGGTACACCTCCCCGCCCAGCAGCGCCTCCGCCGACCGCACCATCGACTCGCACCGCGCAAACATCCCGTAAATCGAATCTCCCGGATGGTTCCACAGCGTCAGCCGCACCGCGCCCCCCTCGCCATCCGACCGGGAAAACGAGTGCTCATCCAGCGCCCGGTCCTCTTTCGCCGCCCGCCGCAGCAAGCTGATCGCCTCGCCGGAAAAGAACCCCCGCGCCACCACGAATCCCTCGGCGTGGTACGCCGCCACCTGCTCCGTACTCAGTATCATCCTTCAGGAATGATACATTGCCAAGGATGAAACCCGTGAACATCGCAATGCTCGGCTCCGGCTTCGTGGCCGAGTTCTACATGCAGGGCCTCGCCAACGTCGCCGGCCATTCCGTCGTCGCCAACTACTCCCGCGACCTCGCGAAGGCCGAAGCCTTCGCCGCTCGGTGGGGCATCCCTGAATCCACGGACATCCTCACCCACTTGATAACTCGAGACGACATCGACTTATTCATCATCGCCCTCCCCAACGAGGCTCACTTACCCGTCTCGCTCGCCCTCTCCCGCGCCCGTCGCAACCAAGTCTGTACCAAGCCGCTCGGCCGCACCGCCGCCGAAGCGCTTGAAATATGGCAGGCTGCCGAAGCCTCGGGCATGCTTCATGGCTACGCTGAAACTGAAGTCTTCGCTCCCTGCGTCGTCAAAGCCTGCGAGATGATCGAAAGCGGCGGCATCGGTCGCGTCCTCTGGGTTCGTTCCCGCGAATCCCACTCCGGCCCTCACAGCCCCCACTTCTGGGACGTTGAAAAGACCGGCGGCGGCGCCATGAACGATCTCGGCTGCCACTGCATCTCGGCCGCCCGCTACTTCTTCGGCAAGGATGATCCCATCGTCAAAGTCATGGCCTGGGGCAAACGCCTCGTCCATCACGACAAAACCGAAGGCGAAGATAACGCCCTCCTCCTCCTCCAGTTCGCCTCCGGCGGCCTCGGCCACTGCGAACTCTCCTGGACCACCAAAGGCGGCCTCGATCTCCGCAACGAAGTTCACGGCACCGAAGGGTCCATCTTCACCGACGTCACTCGCGGCACCCCCATCAGCGCCTTCACCACCAAAGGAACCGGCTATATCATTGAAAAGGCCGACTCCGACCTCGGCTGGACCCGCCCGCTCCCCGAAGAAGCCTTCTCCTACGGATACCAAGCCGAGATGCGCCATTTCGTCGAATGCGTCCGCGACGGCGTCACCCCTCGCGAAACCTACGAAGACGGCTACATCGTCAACCGCATCCTCGACGCCGGCTACGCCTCCCTCCGCACCGGTGCCTGGGTAGACCTCGCCGAATAAGTGATAAAAAGGAACCCAACCATGCGCCTCTTCACCCTCACCCTTCTTTCTGCCGCCGTCGTCGCCGCCCAACCGTGGACCTCTCTCTTCGACGGCAAGACCCTCAAGGGCTGGCAACCCCGCGCCACTACCGCCGCCCCCGGCACCGGCGATTGGAAAGTCGCCGACGGCACCCTCCTTTGCGGAGGCGGCCAACCCGGCTGGATCGCCACGAACGCCACGTATCGCGACTTCCGCCTCCAACTTGAATTCAAAGGCGCCGCCACCGTCAACAGCGGTGTCTTCCTCCGGAGCCAGAAAGAAGGGGAGCCCCACGTCACCGGCTACGAGCTACAAATCTGGGACATGCAACCCGCCGGGTACCTCACCGGCAGCCTAGTCGGCAGTATTAAAGCCCAGCCTACCAAGATCAATCCCGACGCCTGGAACCAGTTCGACATCACCGCACAAGGCAACCACTTCGTCGTCAAACTGAACGGCCAAACGGTCCTCGATGCGAAGGACTCCAAACACGCTGAAGGCGTCATCGGCCTCCAATGCCAGCCAAAACAAACTATCGCTTTCCGCAATCTTCGCATTCTGCCATTTCAAATGAAAAACTGAGTGTTCAGAAGAAGCTTTACTTTTCCTAATGTTGTGCTAGTCTGGTCTCGCTGGAAGCCATGTGTCGCCAGCCAGCAGATCTTTCACATTCAGGGGAAATTGAAATGCGAAGCCTTCTCTTTCGCGCTATGTGCTCGTACATCCTGTTTTCCGCCACCCTGCTCGCCCAAGGCGATCGCGGCGCAATTACAGGCCTGATAACCGATAAGTCCGGCGCTGCCGTTCCCAACGTCGCCGTCGAGGCCGTCAATACCGCCACCAACGCCCGATTCGAAACGGTCTCTACCGGAACAGGCGCCTACCGCCTCGTCGGTCTGCCCATCGGGTTCTATGACGTCACCGCCAAGGCGGCCGGCTTTAATGCCTCCGTCCAACGGGCTGTACAAATTCAGACCAACCAAACGGTCACTATCGACGTCGGTCTTACGGTCGGCGCGGTCACCGAAAGCGTCACCGTTCAGGGCGGCGTACCCATCATCCAGACCGAGTCCGCCGACATCGGCATGGTCGTCGAGTCCAAGCAGTTCCTCGACCTCCCCCTTACCCTCGGCGGCGGCATACGGAACCCCTCGAACTTCATCAAGCTCTCCCCCGGCGTCAGCCCCACCGGCACTTGGACCAAGTCCATCTCCGGCGGCGGCGGCTTCCAGGATCAGATTTACTACGACGGCATCGCCCTTTCTCGCGGCGACCTCTCCAATGACGCCGAAGTAAACCCCTCCGTCGACGCCATCGCCGAGTTCAAGCTCATCACCAACAACTACTCGGCCGAATACGCCCATGCCATGGGCGGCGTCACTAGCTTCACCATGAAGAGTGGCACCAACCAGTTCCACGGCACAGCGTTCGAGTTTCTCCGCAACGAAAAACTCGACGCCCGTGGCTTCTTCCCCGCCACCCGCGCACCCTCCAAGCAGAACGAGTGGGGAGGTACGCTTGGCGGCCCCGTCGTCATCCCGAAAATCTACAACGGTAAGGACAAGACCTTCTGGTTCTTCTCCTTCGACCAGTTCTACCGCCGCGGCGGCGCCCTTGCAGGTTTGAACACCCTCCCAACGTCCCGCATGGCCCAAGGCGACTTCAGCGAACTCGGCAGCCGCCTCATTTACGATCCGGCCAGCTCCCCCATCGCCGCTAACCGTGTGCCCTTCCCGGGCAATCGCATCCCGTCCAACCGCATCAGCGCGGTCTCGTCGGTGATGCTGCCCTTCATCCCGGCCCCCGAACTCCCGGGCCTCGTGAACAACTCCATCGCCCCTCTTGGCAGCCCCCGCGCTGATGAACGCACCGCCGGCTTCAAGATCGATCACACCTTCAATCAGAAGAACCGCATCAGCGGCATGTACAACGACACCTTCCGGCCCTCCATCAAGAGCCCGGGCCCCTCCCGCCTCCTGCCCGTTGGTGGCGAAGCGGCCACGCTAATCCTCAACTACAACCTCCAGAAAGTGCGCACCAACGTGCTCCACTTGAACATCGATCAGAACCTCTCGCCCACCACGCTCAACCACATTGGCCTCGGCTACTCCCGCTTCCGCAATCCGAACTTCTCGCTCGGGTTCAACGAGGGATGGACCCAGCCTAACGGCGGCAAGCTTGGCCTCCGCGGCCTTCAGTTTGACCTCGCTCCCACGGTGCAGTTCGACACGGAAGGCTATACCCGCTTCGGCGACGATATCGCGAGCGACAACTACTTCCACACCTTCACCGCGCTCGATACCCTTACGATGATCCGTGGCAATCACACGCTCAAGTTCGGCGGCGAAGTCCAACGCCATCGCGACAACTACCAGAACTTCGGCAACGGCGGCGGCACGTTCCGCTACCGTCGCGAAACCACCGGCCTGCCCGGCGTACCCGCCTCCGGCGACGCCTTCGCCAGCTTCCTGCTCGGTGAAACCTATTCGGCCAGCGCCTTCTTCCGGGATTCGCTCCCCGGCGGCCGCTACACCGTCTTCGGCTTCTTCGCCGACGACACGTGGAAGGTCACCAACAAGCTGACTCTCACGCTCGGCTTCCGTTGGGAACCGGTCGTGCCCCACAGCGACCCCGTCGGCCGCATCTCCTACATGGACATCGCCACACCGAACGCGGCCGCTGGAAACCGGCCCGGCGCCATGCTCTTCGGTGGTCCCGATGGCGTGGGCAACCGTTACCTCAATGTGCTGTGGAACAACTTCGCTCCCCGCCTCGGCGTGGCGTACCGGCTTACCAACCGTACCGTCGTCCGCGCCGGTGCCGGCGTGTTCAATTCCAATTACATCAACCAGGGCCTGGGCCTTCCGGCCTTCGGCTATGCCACCACGGCCTCGTTCGCCTCCGCCGACGGCGGCACCTCCGCGGCCTTCAATTGGGACGCCGGCTTCCCGCAGAACTTCCGCCGGCCCCCGGTAAGGGATGCGGCGGCGGCCAACGGCCAAGCCGCGACGGCTGTCATCCCTTCCTCCTATCAGCTTCCGTACAAGCTCCAATGGAACTTCGCCATCGAACATCAGTTCGCCGACGATATCTCCATGAGCTTCGCCTATGTCGCCAGCGCCGGCCGCCACCTCTACAATTCGCAGCAGCTCAACCAGTTGCCGAGGCAGTATTGGAATCTCCCCGCTTCACTGCTCACCGCCAACATCAACTCCGATGCCGCCCGCGCCGCCGGCATCACCGAACCATTCCCCGGCTTTTCACAGCTCTGGGGCGGCCTCGCCCGCGTGAACCAGGCACTGCGTCCGTTCCCGCAGTACGCCAACGTGAACCTCTACGGCTCCACCTTCGGCAACTCGAACTATCACAGCTTCCAGTACAAGCTCGATAAACGTATGGCCAGGGGCCTTAGCGGCACCGTCGCCTATACTTGGTCGAAGTTCCTCACCGATGCGGCCATGTTCGACGCGATCCCCGGCCAGCAGGACGCCCTGCAGCGCGAAAGATCCTACCACCCGTCGGACTACCCGCACGTCTTCACGTTCTCGCTTGTTTACAACGTGCCTTTCCAGGCCGAAAGCAAAGCGGTGAACTTCCTCTTGAAGGGATGGCAGATCGCCACCGTCA
>JBBQRA010000170.1:0-12877 GCA_038215275.1 Bryobacterales bacterium
AGGTCCAGCAGACCCGCTGGTCGAAGGGCTTGACGCAGTGCGCGAAAAAGCTCCTGCCCATGATCCTCAAGAGCGATCAGCCGTGGCGCATCAAGCTCGAAGCCATCTGCCACCTCACGCCGAATATCGCTTACCCGCTCATGATCCTGATGAGCTTGCTGATGCTCCCCGTAATGATCTGCCGCTTCTACATGGGCTGGATGCAGATGGTGTTTGTCGACCTGCCGCTGATGATAGCCAGCTTCTGGTCGATCTCGGCCTTCTACCTCGTCGCCCAGCGTCAGTTGCACGGCAAGGGCTGGACGAAGTCCATCAAGCATTTGCCGTGGCTGATGATGGCCGGTGTCGCGCTGACGCTTTCGAACGCCAAAGCCGTCATGGAGGCCATCGTCGGCCACCAGACCGCTTTCGCCCGGACGCCGAAGTATGGCATCGGCAAGATCGCTTCGAAGGAAAAGTACAAGAGCAAGATCGGGACGCTGCCCTATATCGAGACGCTCGCCGGCTGCTACTTCGTGTGGATGATGTGGTATTCGATCGAAACCTACAACTTCCTGGCCATCCCGTTTCTCTCGCTCTTCGCGGGCGGTTACTTCTGGGCGGCCGGCAGCAAGTTCTGGTTTGAGTATCAGAACAAGCAGGCCTTTGAACGCGCCCGTCAGGTGCAGCTCGAAGCCGCCCGTTAGTTACCAGATTCCGATCAGCTTCCACCAGCCGAAGCCGAACGTCGACCAGATCGCGATGTTCACGAGCGAACAAACGAACCCAACCCGCCACCACAGCGGAAACGTCGCGTAGCCGTGGGCGAAGAACATCGGGCTGGGAGTCGTGCCATAGTTCGTCAGCCCAGCCGAAAAGTTCGTGAAGCAGGCGAAGGCGAAGACGACCAAACCCAACGGGGCGCCCTTCAAAATCAGCAGCGCCAGAAACGGTGGATACAGCGCCAACAGATGCGCCGTGATGCTGGCCAGGAAATAGTGCGCGTAGAAATAGATCAGCAGCGCCACGATAAACAGCACCACCCAACCGGAATCACCAAACTGCGCCCCGATGCTCTTGGCGAAGGCCGTCGTCACCCCGCCGTCGTTCAATGCTCTACCCAATCGCAGCAGGCCGCCATACCAGATGAAGATGTCCCACGCGGCCGTCTCCTTTTTGACGTCCTCCCAACTCAGCACCCCGGTCAGCAGCAGCGCCGTGCAACCCAGCAGAGCCGTCAGCGTAATGTCCATCTTATGCCAGCCGCTCGTGGCCCACAGCCCGCAAACCCCTACGAAGATGAGCGCCAGAATCCGCTCCGGCAATGACATCGGGCCCATCTTGGCCAGTTCCGACGAGGCGAACACCCGAGCCTCTGGCGTCTTCAGAATCGCTGGCGGCGAGATCCACATCACCACGCGCGGGATGATGGCCAGCGACAGCACCCCGGGTACGACCCCCGCCACAAACCAACTGGTCCACGTGATCGGGAAACCCGCCTGGCCGGCCATCTGGGCCGCCAGCGGGTTCGAGGCCTGTCCCGTCAGGAACATCGCCGCGCTCACGCAAATGGATTGGTACACGGCCAGCATCAGGTACGTCCCCAATTTCCCCGCCGTCTCCCCGGGCTGCGACCCATACAGTTCCGCAATCGACCGCACGATCGGCAGCGTCACCCCGCCCGACCGCGCCCCGTTCGATGGAATAATCGTCGCCAGCGTCACATCGCTCAAAGCCAGCGCATACGTTACGCCGAGCGAAGTGGATCCAAACGCCCGGACAAAGATCAAGGCGATTCGCCGCGCCAGCCCCGTATTCAGCAGGGATCGCGAGATGAAGAAGGCCGCCATCACCAACCACACCGTCGAGTCGGAGTAGCCCTCCAGAGCACCCTTGATGCTCAGTCCGCCCACCACCGCCGAGGCCGTCACCCCGATCAGCACGACCGCGCCACCCGGCAGCGGTTGCAGAATCAACCCGCTGACCGTCGCGACAAAAACCGCGAACAAACGCCAATCGGTTTCCTTGATTCCGGCCGGCGGAGGCCATAGGTAAGTGATCCCGAGATAGATCGCGAGCAGGGCCAAAGTACGAAGGAGCTTCGAAGTCACAAGTTTCGCCATTGTAACCCGTACGGGCGAGGTACTTGGAAATGCGACACTCCTAGGATTTCTCCGGCGACTCCCCCGGATATCTGGATGCCAGACTGGAGGGGAACTCTTCCCCATGCGTGTCTTGAACCTTTTGATTGCTGCGTTGAGCTGTTCGGCCCTCTGGGCCGTTCCGTCATATCAGATTTTCGGTCTCGGTAATCTGGGAGGCCAGGCAACAGCGTATGCCATTAACAACAATGGAGTTGTCGTCGGGACCAGCGCCAATTCCCAAGGCAACTACCGTGGGTTCGTTTGGAACGGAGGGTCGTTGATGGAACTGGCAGGTTTTCCGGCCAGCACGCAGCAGTACGCCGGCGGTATCAACAACGCCGGGACGATCGTCGGTTCGGCGAACTCGACGCCGGTGCAGTGGCAGAACGGCGTACCTACGGCCATCGGCCGGGGCGAAGGGAACGCGATGGCCATCAATCAGTCGGGCCAAGTGGCGGGCATGCAGAACGGGCAAGCCTTCCGCACGGCCGGGGGTCAGGTCGAATTCCTCGGAACGCTGGCCGGCGGCAACTGGGCTGCGGCGTACGGCATTAACACCTCGGGCGAGGTCGCCGGATACGGCGAGACGAGCTCCGGCAACATGATTGGGTTCGTTTCGTCAAGTGGACAATTGCAGCAGATTGGCACGCTGGGCGGCAACTCCAGCTACGCGATGGCGCTCAACGACTCCAAGCAGGTTGTGGGGCACTCGGCGCGAGCGAGCGGTTACCTGGAGGCGTTTCTCTACTTCAACGGCTCGATAACCGGACTCGGCACTCTCGGCGGCGTAGGCAGCTATGCGTATGGTATCAACGAGGCGGGTGCGGTAGTGGGTTCATCCTGGGTTGCCGGCAACGATTCGATGGCTGCCTTCGTCCATGCCAACGGCCAGATGCGCAATTTGAACGACCTGGTCGCGCCCAACTCCGGTTGGCAACTCCTGGCCGCCCATGGCATCAACGATAGCGGTCAGATTGTCGGCACCGGACTCTACAACGGCGAACAGATGGCCGTGCTGTTGAACCCTATCGCCCCGTCGCCCCTGGTCTCCGGCTTCGGACCCGCCGCTATCACGGCCGTTCCCGAACCGGGGACCGTCGGACTGCTCGTGGCGGGTCTTGCCTGTCTGGCCTTTGGCCGCTGGCGGCGCAACGGACCCGATTCTCAGGAGTAGAGTTTCGTTATCAGGTTGCCGCCGAAGTCGGTGAGCTTTTCGTTCCGCCCGTTGTGGAGGTAGAAGAGCTTGTGCTGGTCGAGACCCATCATGTGCAGCATCGTCGCGTGGAAGTCGCGCATGTGATAGCGCTCGCCGACGCCGCGCAGGCCGAGTTCGTCGGTCTCGCCCACGACGGTCCCGCCCTTCGCCCCGCCGCCGGCGAACCACATCGTGTAGCCGTGCGGGTTATGGTCACGGCCATTGCCGCTTTCAGACATCGGTAACCGCCCGAACTCCGAGCCCCAGATGACGAGAGTATCGTCGAGCAACCCGCGGGCCTTCAGATCCTGCAGCAACGCCGCGATAGGCTGATCGGTCAGTCCGGCCATCTTCTCGTGGTTTGAGACGAGGTTCGAGTGAGCGTCCCATTGGATGCTCACCGGGCCGCCGCCCGAATAAACCTGCACGAAACGCACGCCGCGTTCCACCAGCCGCCGGGCCAGCAGCAGACGCGTGCCGAAGTCGCGGGTCTGCGGCTTATCGATGCCGTAGAGCTTCCGCGTCTCCTCGGACTCCTTCATGATGTCGACGGCTTCCGGCGCCGCGCTCTGCATCTTGAAGGCAAGCTCGTAGCTGGCGATGCGGGCAGCCATTTCGGAGTCTTCCGGCTGCGTATCGAAATCGTTCATCTTCTGCAGCAGGTCGAGCGTGGAGCGCTGCCGCTGCGCGGTGACATCCCCCGGATTCTTCAAATGCAAAATCGGCGAAGGGCCGCTGCGCAGCAAGGTCCCTTGATAGACGGCGGGCAGGAAGCCGGAACCCCAGCAGGGTGTACCGCCTTCGGGCGTACCTTCCGGCTGCGGCATGGCCACATACGCCGGCAGGTTATCGGCCGGGCTGCCGAGGCCGTAGGTGACCCAGGACCCCATCGACGGATAGCCCGTCAGGACACGGCCCGTGTGGACCTGATACATCGCCGGCGCATGCACGACGCTTTCAGTGTAGAAGCTCCGCACGAAGCAGATGTCATCGACGTGTTTCGCTACATTCTGGTACAGCGTCGACACCGGCAACCCGCTACGCCCATGCCGGTTAAATTTCCACGGCGAGGGCAGCAGCGGCGTATCGCCGACCGTGAACTGGCTCGTGATCTTGCCATAGCTCTCGGGCAGCTTCTGCCCGGCGTACTTTTCGAGAGCCGGCTTGGGATCGAACATGTCGATCGAACTCGGCGCGCCGACCATGAACAGGAAGATCACCGCTTTCGCTTTCGGCTCAAAGTGCGGCGTTTTGGCGGCAAGCGGATTCGTGCGGGCTTGGGCGAGCAGATCGCGCTGCAGCAGCCATTCGGCTGCCACGGCGCCGACGCCATGGCGGAGTATGTTCCTACGGGATATAGACGA
This sequence comes from Bryobacterales bacterium, assembly GCA_038215275.1. Taxonomy (GTDB): domain Bacteria; phylum Acidobacteriota; class Terriglobia; order Bryobacterales; family Bryobacteraceae. The sequence continues at coordinate 4,683 of JBBQRA010000170.1, forward strand.
ATTCATGGCGGTTCAAAAGGGCGCGGGCGAAATCGACCAGAGGCATCTTCTGGCGGTTGAGGTAGTCGAGGGCAAGCTGCATCTCGGCGGGTTTGGGCGCGCGCTGCAGCGCGAGTTCATAGGCACGGCGGACCTGGCACTGCGGCGAGGAACAGCCGGGCTTCAACCGTTCGGCGAAGGTCTGCGCCTGCTCATAGGCAAAGTCAGAGTTCATCAACGTCAACGCCTGCAGAGCGTGGGTTGAGTTGGCGCGAACGGGGCAGGAGCTAACCGCGTCCGGCTGGTCGAAGTTGTTCAGAATCGGCAGGCGGACGGTACGCTTGTTCAGCAGGTACAAACTGCGCCGGTTGTGTTCGCGCTTGTCCGGCAGCACGGGCCAGAGATTGTCGGGCTCGGCTTCGGTGAAGATGATGTCGTAGATTTCCTGTTCAATCGGCACCTTCACGGGCACGCCACCCATGCGGGTGTTGAGTTGGCCGGTGGCCGTGAGGAGGGAGTCTCGAATGGCCTCGCCTTCCATACGCCGGCGGTTCATGCGCCAGTAGTATTTGTTGTCCCCATCGATGGCGGCCTTCTTTGCATCGATGTCGGCGGACTGCCGATAGGCGGCAGTCGTGACGATCAGCCGGTCCATATGCTTGATGTTCCAGCCCGACGACACGAACTCCGCGGCCAGCCAGTCGAGCAGCTTGCGATTGGATGCCTTGCCGCCCAGGATGCCGAAGTCGTTGGGCGTCGGCACCAGGCCCGAGCCCATGCGTAACTGCCAAATACGATTCGCCATGACGCGGGCCGTCAGTGGATGCTCCGGACGGGCCAGCCAATTGGCCAACGCCGCGCGGCGGCCCTGCGGTCCGGCCGGGGCGTCGAGAGCGCCAAGCACGGTCAGGAAGCCGGGTTCGACGGGATCGAGCTTGTGACGATGGTCACCGATCTTCAGGATATGCGTTACCGGCGCTTTGTCCATGTTGGCCACGGCGTAGGCGGTCCGGAGCGGCTCTGGCTTGTCGAACTCAAGCAGGTGCATCTGCTTGCGAAGTCCGGCGCGACGCTCCTTCTCCTTGGGTTCAATCGCGTTGACAACCACATCCCAAGTTGGATTGATTTGACTGTTGCCTTCCTTGGCTATCTTTTCCTGCTCGGGAGTCCGTTTCTCTTTCGGAATCTCCATGGCCTCCAGAAAACGCTTTTCGAGCTTGGCCTTACGCTCTTCCCGGATGCGTTCGCGGACCGGCTTTTCAATCGCCGCAATCTCATCGGTGATTGGCTTCAGCCTGGCGTTCCAGGCCTTCATGGCTGCTTCCTGCGCGGCCTTCTCTTCCGGCACTACGATCTCGATGTCCTTGAGATCCGTCGCGGCAAAGACGGCTTGAAGCCGGTAGTAGTCAGCCTGCAGAATGGGATCGAATTTATGGTTGTGGCAGCGGGCGCAGCCGACCGTCATGCCGAGGAAGACGTTTGAGACGCCGAGGGTCATCTCCGTGAGCACCTCCTGCCGGTTCATCTCGTCGTCTTGATTCCCTCCGACTAAATGAATCGGACCCGCGCGATGAAAGCCGGTGGCGATCAACGCTTGGCGGTCGCTGGGATAGAGTTCGTCGCCGGCGATTTGCTCTTTCAGGAAGCGGTCGTAAGGCTTATTGGCGTTGAAGCTCTCGACGACATAATCGCGGAAGCGCCAGGAGTGAGGCCGTTCAGCGTCGAGTTCGTAGCCGTTGGTATCGGCGTAGCGGACGATATCGAGCCAGCGCAGGGCCCAGCGTTCGCCGTAGGCGGGGGAGGCAATCAGGCGCTCCACCAAGTTTTCGTAGGCTTTCGGAGAACGGTCGGCGACAAAGCGCTGCACCTCGGCGGCAGTGGGTGGGAGGCCGGTGAGGTCGAGCGTGACGCGGCGAGACAGACGAGCTTTGTCGAGGGGCGGCGAAGGCGTGAGGCCTTTGGCCTGGAGTTGTTCGAGCAGAAACGCATCAATTGGATTCTGACTTAGGGTTGGCGCAGCAGGGCGCACGACCGGTTGGAAGGCCCAGTACGACCGTCGACCGCCAATCCAGGCGTCATCCTTTGGGTTGATCGACGCGGCAATCAGCGTCACAGCCACAGCGGCAAGAAGTACCGGCTTCCACATAGAGCCATTATATGGCGATATGATAACGCCATCCGCGCTCCGTTAAGACCACGTTACAGAGCGCCAGGGAGAGATTTGAAATGATTCGTCTTGCCACACTATGTCTTGGCCTGATGGCCGCAGCATGGGCACAAACTAGCTCATCCGTCACCGGGACTATTACTGATAAAACCTCGGCCGCCGTAGGCGGCGCAAAAGTAGCTGCACAGAACTTGGATACCTCCGCTACCCGCGAGGTTGAATCTGATTCGAACGGCTTCTTCACCATTCCGCTGCTGCCTCCGGGCCGCTACAAGATAACTGCTACAAAAGCTGGCTTCCGCCAAGCGTTCCAGGATGTGACATTGGAAGTCAACCAGACCGCCCGTTTCGACATTGCGCTCGAAGTCGGCACGGTAACCGAAACCGTCGAGGTGAAGGCCACCACACCCTTGATAGAAAGCGATTCCTCGTCGATCGGCCAAGTGGTCGAGCAACGGCAGGTAGCCGAATTGCCGCTGAATGGCCGCAACTTCGTGCAGCTGGCTACGCTTGGACCGGGGGTGACCGGTGTAGGGTTCGGCGCGCGCTCCACCATCATGAGCGGCACCCGCCCGGACGACCTGCGGCCCGGCAGCGAAATCTTTGCCAACGGCAACCGCGAAGGCTCGAACAACTTTCTTTGGGACGGCATCGACAACAACGAACGGCTGACGCTGTCGATCGTGTTGCGGCCTTCCGTTGAGGCCGTCCGCGAGTTCAAGATTCAGACCAGCCTGTTCACCGCCGACCAAGGCCGGAACTCCGGCGCGACCGTGAACGTTGTTACCACGTCGGGTTCGAACGAACTGCACGGCAGCGCGTACAACTTCCTTCGGAACGAAAAGTTCGACGCCCGGAACTTCTTCAGCGCGGTAAGGCCCACGCTGCGGCAGAACCAATTCGGCGCGAGTTTGGGCGGGCCCGCCATCAAGAACAAGCTGTTCTTCTTCGGCAACTATGAAGGCTTCCGCCGCAGCTTGCAGCGGACGTTCGTCAACTCGGTTCCGACAGCCGAGATGCGCGTCGGCAACTTCGCCGCCGTTCGGGACATCTTCGATCCCATCACGCTGCGTGCCGCCCCTGGCACCCCAACGGGCTTCACGCGCGATCCCTTCCCCAACCGGCAAATTCCGGCCAATCGCTTCGATCCGGTAATGGCGAAGTTGATCAACGCTTATCCGCTGCCGCAGCGGCCGGGTCTCGTGAACAACCACGTCAGCAATCCGGGCGAAAAGCAGCGCTGGAACCAAGGCGACATTCGCGTCGACTGGAACTGGAACGATCGCAATACCGTTTTCGGCCGTTTCTCGCGGCAGGACACGACGACGACGCGGCCTTCGACGTTTGCCCCGGTTACGTTGCCGGGCATCAGCGAGCCGGTTAGCCTGGGCGACGAAAATACCTTCGCCGGCGACTCCGCGCTGAAGGCCTACCACTCTGTGCTGAGCTGGGTGCGGACGATCACGCCCACCTTCGTCATGGAAGCGCGCGTGGGCTTCAACCGCTTTGCGCTGAACTTCGTGCAGGAAGGCGCCGTACCCGGAGCACAACTTGGCGAGAAGCTCGGCGTGCGCAACTCAAACCAGGGACCGAACTCGGACGGTATTCCGATTTTCAGCCCGGCCGGATACTCCGGAATCGGCCAGACCCGCTCGCTTCCGATCATCCGCATCGAGAACACCTACCACCCCGGCGTGAACTTCACCAACCTGCGCGGTCGCCACACGCTGAAGTATGGCGTGGACTTCCGCCGCCGGCAGTTGACCCAATACCAGACCAACCGTGGCAACGGCCGCTTCAACTTCGGCCGGACGTTTACGGACAACCCGAACAACGCGGGCGCCACAGGCGACGCCATGGCGTCCCTGCTCCTCGGTACCGCCAACACGATTGAACAGGACTTCACTTTGTTCGCCCCTGGCATTCGTCTGTGGGAGTCGAACTTCTTCGTACAGGACGACTGGAAGATAAGCGACCGGCTGACGCTGAACTTCGGCCTGCGTTATGAATACGACACCCCGACTTCGGAAGTGACCAACCGCTGGACCAACTACGACGTCGCGAATGCCAGACTGCTGATCGCCGGCTTCAACACCGATTCACAGACGGGCGTGAATCCGGACCGGAACAACTTTGCTCCGCGCTTCGGCTTTGCTTATCGCGTCAGGAACGGCACCGTCATCCGCGGCGGCTTCGGCATCTTCTACAACCCGGTGGGCAGTGAAAGCGTCGTAATGCGGCGCCACCGGCAATTGCCGTTTGGCCCCATCAACGTCGTCGACATCAATCAGTTCGTGGCGAATCCCCGGCGGGTGTCCGATGGCCTGCCGCCGATTCCGAGCTTGAATTTTGATGCCGCCGTGGCGAATCCGGCGGGCAGTTTCCTGGGCGTCGATCCGAACATCCGTTCGGGCTACGCGCAGCAATACAACCTTCAGGTGCAGCAGCAGTTGCCGTGGGATCTGGTCTTCAAGATTGCCTACGTGGGCAACCTGGGCCGCCGGCTTGACACGGTGTACAACTTCAACCAGCCGGATCCCGGACCGGGCGCCCCGGCACCGCGCCGTCCGCTGTTCTCGCGGGCCCCGCGTGTCATCAACGTCGACTACAACGTTTCGGACGGCCTGTCGTCCTACCACTCGCTGCAGTCGACCGTGGAACGCCGGTTCAACAATGGTCTGGGCTTCCTGGCGGCGTATACCTGGGCTCACTCGATTGACAACGTCCCGAACCAGTTCGGCGGCGGCGACAACGGGCCGATTCCGCAGGATATTCGCTACCGGAACGTGGATCGCGGCACTTCGGGCTTCGACATCAAGCACCGCTTTGTATATAGCACCAACTACGAGCTGCCTTTTGGTAAAGGCCGGAAGTTCAGTTCGGGGAACGGCGTGGTGGATAACGTCTTCGGCGGTTGGGATTCGAACCTGATTCTTCAGATTCAATCCGGTCTGCCGTTTACGCCGACGCTGGCCGCTTCGGTGGCGAACGCGGGCGGTAGCCGCCCGGATCGTTTCAAGGACGGAACTCTCGACAACCCGACGATCGCCCGTTGGTTCGATACCTCATTCGGTACCGCTGCCAGCGGCGCCGCCTGGGGAACGCCGACGGTGTTCACGTACGGAAACGGCGGCCGCAACATACTGCGCGGACCGGGCCGGGAGAACGTGGACTTCTCTCTATTCAAGAACTTCATGCTGACCGAACGGTTCAAGCTGCAGTTCCGGGCGGAGATGTTCAACTTGTTCAACCACACCCAGTTCGATATCCCGAACGCGAGCATCGGCAATCCGAACGCCGGCATCATCACCGGCATTGTTGGCAACCCACGTCAGATGCAGTTTGCGCTGCGGTTGACGTTCTAAGGAGAGATACTGGCGTGACGACCCGACGAAACCCGCTCAAAAACACCTTGGGGGAGTTTGCCCGCCGGGTCGTCCGCCGGAATCTCCGGCACTTCTCGAAGGAAGAGAAGGGCGTGCTCCGGGATGAGGATCCGGAGCCGCTGCATCAGATGCGCGTCGGGATGCGGCGATTACGGGCGGCGATCGAAACGTTTGGCGAAGCCATCCGATTACCGAACGAGGCCAGCGACCGGGCGATCAGCAAGATCAATCGCCGGTTAGGGCGAGTGCGGGATCTGGACGTGCTGCTGGCCAAGTTAGCGACTCTCGAAGGGTTGGACGAGGACGTACTTCGCGGGCTGCGGGAACAGCGTGAAGAGCAGTTTGCCGACTTGCGGAAGACGTTGCAAGGCGAGCGGTACAAGGCGCTGCGCGCGGCATTGCAGGAGTGGACGAAACATCCGGTATATCGGACAACGGCCGAGTTGCCGCTGCGGCTGGTGCTGCCAGACCTGCTGCTGCCGATGGGATGCCGGCTGTTTCTGCACGCAGGATGGGAGGCGGAGTCCGGCGAGATTTTGCATGATCTGCGAAAACGCGTCAAGGCAATTCGCTATCAGGCGGAATTCTTCGCGGATCTTTACGGGAAAGAGCTGGCGGCGTGGATTGCGGAGCTGAAGACCATCCAGGATGAACTGGGCGGGCTGCAGGACCGCGTGGTGTTGCGGGAGACGGTGGGAGAGCTTTGGCCTAGCTTGGAGCAGGCCATGGAAAAAGAAGAGAAGCACTTCGCGGCGTGGTGGCCGCCGGTGCGCAAACGCTATCGGGACCCGGCGTTTCGCCAGTCCGTGCGGGAGATGTTAGCTCGTCCGCGTTAGCGGGACTTCGTTGGTTTCGTGGAAGCGGACGTCGGGGTAGTCCCGGGAGATGGACTGCAGTTCCCACTTCGTCGTGAAGAGGCAGACCAGTTGGTCGAACTGATCCCGGAAGCGCACCACGCCGGAACTGGGCCAGCGGACCTTGGCGAGCGCTTCGGGGGTGCCTCGGGGCCAGCGGGCGCAGATATAGGGGAGCGTGTCGAGCGTTGCGTGGACGCCGTACTCCTGGGCCAGACGCGATTCGACGACGTCGAACTGCAGGCGGCCGACGGCGCCGAGGACGGGTTCGCGGCGGACGCCGTCGGGGTCGTAGTAGACCTGCACGACGCCTTCTTCGGCCATCTGGGTAATGCCCTTGCGGAACTGCTTGGTGCGGCTCATGTCCGGGTTGCGGAGGACGCCGAAGAACTCGGGCTGGAAGCTGGGGATGCGCTCGAACTCGATTTCGGGATTGGTGCTGAGCGTATCGCCGATGATGAACATGCCTGGATTGACCACGCCAACGACATCGCCCGCGAAGGCCATATCGAGGCCTTGGCGGTCGCGGGCAAACAGACGGTGGGGGCGGGTCATGCGGAACTTTTTGCCTTGGCGCGGATGATGGACGAGCATGTCCCGATCGAAGCGGCCGGAGCAGATGCGGAGGAAGGCCATGCTGTCGCGATGCATGGGGTCCATGTTGCCTTGAATCTTGAAGACGAAGGCGGAGAATTCGGGCGAATCGGCCTCAATGAGGCCGTCCTTGCTCAGCCGCGGCATCGGCGGCGGCGCGAGTACAGTGAGCGCTTCGAGGAAGCAGTCGACGCCAAAGTTGTTCAGGGCGCTGCCGAAGAAGACGGGGGTCTGGAGGCCGAGCAGGAAGCGTTCGCGATCGAAGGGCGGGATGGCGACGGACAGCAAGGCCGAGGCGTCGGAGAGTTGAGTGGCGTTGTCTTCGCCTACGGTTTCGGAGAAGCGAGCGTCGTCAATGGACATCTCCTCGGTCTCGGAACGAACCTGGCCGCCGAGGGTGCGCTGGTAGCGGAGGAGGCGGCGGGTGGCGAGGTCGACGACCCCCTGGAAGCGATTGCCATAGCCGACGGGCCAGTTGAAGGGAACCGCGACCATGCCGAGGACGCGCTCGATCTCGTCGAGGAGCTCCATGGGATCGAGGCCGGGCTGGTCCATTTTGTTGATGAACGTCAGCACAGGGATGCGGCGCATGCGGCAGACGTCGAAGAGCTTGCGGGTTTGGGGCTCGATGCCTTTGGCGCCATCGAGCACCATGACGGCGCTATCGACGGCGGTGAGGGTGCGGTAGGTGTCTTCGCTGAAGTCCTGGTGGCCCGGGGTGTCGAGGAGGTTGAAGAGGCAGCCGCCGTGTTCGAACTGGAGGGCGGTGGAGGTGATGCTGATGCCTCGGGCCTGTTCCATGGCCATCCAGTCGGAGGTGGCATGGCCGCGGTTCTTCTTCGGCCGGACGGAACCGGCCGTCTCGACCTCCCCGGCGTAGAGCAGCAGCTTTTCCGTCAGAGTGGTTTTGCCGGCGTCCGGATGAGAAATGATGGCGAAGGTGCGGCGGCGGCGAATTTCTTCGCGCATCTCGCGAAGGCTGGGATCGGGGGGAGGAGTCAATTTAGGTTCGAGGAGTAACCTCTTAGTGTCCCAGAGCGGCGGAACGGCTGTCAAAGTTAGCGGCGGTGGAGGCAGCGATTTCGTAACGTAGGTCGGAGAGGGTGAGTCGAGCCTGATTTTGCACGAATTCAGGAGTGGCGGCGAGGAAGAATCAAAGGTGCCGGTGGTTTTTCGGCTTCGGAGCGGTGGTTTCAGGCAGGGGGATGGTCAGCA
>JBBQRA010000171.1:0-12849 GCA_038215275.1 Bryobacterales bacterium
TAACCGATAGCTTCTACAAGCTTGATCCCGCCATTGCCGCTCAGTTCGCTCGGGTCACCTTCTTAGGCGATAGCCGAACAATACTTCCCCGTATTCAGGCGCACACGTTGGTAGTGCAATGCAGCGACGACGCCATCGCACCCCTCCACGTAGGAGAGTATACGAAGGCCCAGATCCCCAACGCCAAGCTCGTTTACCTGGAGGCCAAAGGGCACTGCCCCAACCTAAGCGCTCCCGAATTGACGATCGCCACGATTCGGGCTTTTCTCGAACGGGGCACACATGTTTCCCACCAATGAATCGGATGGCAGACTGATCGACGCGCTCCCGTGCGGCATCATAGTGATGACGGTGGACGGGGAGATCGAACGGGCCAACCAGCAGTTCCTCGACTGGGTGGGCACGAGCGGACACGTTGGCCAGTCGTTGCAAGGAGTCTTTACGCTGGGCTCCCGGCTGTTCTATGAGACCAACTTGGCTCCGCTGCTCCATCTTCGGGGCCGTTTCGACGAGGCCATCGTCGAGCTGCGGCTGCCGGATGGCGGACGAATGTCGGCCCTGCTAAACGTCCGCGAATGGACCAACGGAACGGACGGGCGTCCCCGCCTGCTCGCCGTCGTGTTTCCGGCCAACGAGCGGCGCCGCTATGAGCGGGAACTGCTAGCCGCCGAAAGGCAGGCCCGGGAGACCGCCAACGCTCTCCGCAAGGCCCGGGAGGCGGCCGAGGCGGCCAACGAAGCCAAGACCCGCTTCCTCACCAATATGAGCCACGAGCTCAGGACGCCGATGAACGGCATTCTGGGATTCGCCGGGCTGCTCCACGATACCCCGCTCTCCGCCCAGCAGCGCGACTACGTCGAAACCATCCAGAATTCTGGCGAAGCGCTGCTCCGTATCATAGGTGACCTGCTCGACCTCGCCCGTGTGACGGCCGGCCATCTGGAGTTTGAAAACGTCGTCTTTGATCTGCGCAAGCTCGTGACGGGGGTCTGTGATCTGGTGACCCCGCGCATCGCCAACGACCGCACGGAGTTGATGATCGAGTGGGACCCCCGCCTCCCCGCAAACCTCTGGGGAGACCCCGGACGGATCCGCCAGATTCTCTTAAATCTTGTTGGCAACGCCGTCAAGTTCACCGACGCTGGCTGTATCACCATCCATGCACAGCGCGTGAGCATGGAAGTCTTCCGGGTTGCGGTCGCCGACTCCGGCGCCGGCATCGCTCCCGAGTATTGCAGGCGCATCTTTGAGAAGTTCGACCGCGGCGACCCCATCGTCGCCACGCGCCACGGCGGCACCGGCCTTGGCTTGGCGATCGCCCGCGAGCTTACCGAGGCCATGGGCGGAGCCATTGGGGTTGAAAGCGAAGTCGGTGCCGGGTCCATGTTCTGGTTCACGCTACCGCTCCGCTGCGGGGAAGCCGAGCCGGCGCCACCCGAATCACCGCCCGTCGAACCGCCCTTTGCCGGCACTAACCTTCGGGTGCTGCTCGCCGAGGACAACCCGGTAAATCAGCGTCTGGCCCAGGCACTACTCGAAAAGCTGGGCTGCACCGTAATGATTGCCGGTGATGGCGCCGAGGCCGTACAGCTTACTCGGAGTCACGAGTTTGACATCATCATCCTGGACTGCCTGATGCCGAACCTCGACGGTTGGCAGGCCGCCCGGCAGATGCGCGAGGCCGGGCTGGCGACCCCCATCGTCGCCCTCACCGCCTCCGCCATGCCCGGAGACCGGGAGCGCTGCCTCGAGGCGGGCATGGACGAGTTTCTTACCAAGCCCGTGCGCCAGACGCAACTCGCGGCCGCGCTCCGCCAATGGACGGGACCTAAGCCCCCCGCCCAGACTTCTTGATGTCGATCGAAAGGCGCTTGATCTTCTGGTTCAGCGTCGACAGCGGAATCCGCAGCATCTCCGCAGCCTCCGTCTGCGAGAAATTTACCGTCTCGAGAACCTGAATAATCCGTTGCCGTTCGAATGCCGCCACAATCTCGTAGAGCGAGGCGTCCGCCGGCACGTTCCCGGTATCATCGGTCCGGATCTTGATCCCGCCCGCATGCAGCAACGAATCCGGCAGCACCGTCACCGGCACCACCGTCTCATTAGCCAGCACCACGGCCCGTTCAACGGCGTTTTCGAGTTCCCGAACGTTCCCCGGCCAATTGTGCTCCATTAACAGTTGCAGAGCATCCGGTTCAAACCGCAGGCTCGACTTGCCCTCCGGGTTCAAGAACTTCGCGTTCTCCTGGCAGAACCGGTCAAAGAAGTGCTGCGTCAACAATGGAATATCTTCCTTCCGCTCCCGCAGCGGAGGGAGAGGGATGTTGATCACGTTCAGCCGGTAGTACAAGTCCTCGCGGAACTTCTTCTCCTCGACGAGCTTCTTCAAGTCCTCGTTCGTCGCCGCGACCAGGCGGACATCCACCTGCATCACTTCGGTTGATCCCAGCGGCGTGAACTCCCGCTCCTGAATCACCCGTAACAGCTTCGCCTGGGTCTCGAGCGAGATGTTTCCAATCTCGTCGAAGAAGATGGTCCCGCGATTGGCAATTTCAAAGACGCCCTTATGCGAAGCGATCGCGCCGGTAAACGCGCCCCTTACATGCCCGAACAGCGTCGATTCGAGCAGGTCCGGCGGCAGGCCGCCAGAGTTCACGGCAATAAACGGCTGCTCCGACCGCGTCGAATTCGTGTGAATCGACTTGGCGATCAGTTCCTTGCCCGTCCCCGTCTCGCCCGTAATCAGAATCGTCGCCCTCGATGGCGCCACTTGCGCCACCAAGTCGAGCACCTTCAACATCCGCTCGCTTTTGCCGACAATGTTCGGGAACGAGTAGCGCTGCTTTAGCGCTCGCTTCAGTTCGGTATTCTCCCGTTCCAGATGGCTCTTGGCGATCTGCCGGTCGATCTCAATCAGCAGCTTTTCGTTATCCCATGGCTTCGAGAAGTAATCGTTGGCGCCGGACTTCAGCGCCTGCACGGCGACATCAATCGAACCATAGGCGGTGATCAGGAAGATCGGCGTCGACCGGTCGCGCTGCCGTACCTCGGCCAGCACTTCCATGCCCGACTTATCCGGCATCATCAGATCGAGCAGGACTAAGTCATAAGTGGATTGCTCCATACGGCGCAATCCGGCATTAGCCAGCGGGGCCAGTTCGACTGTATAACCTTCCAGAGTTAGCAGCGTTTCGAGCGATTCTCGGATATCTTCTTCGTCGTCGATGATTAAAATACGGCCCTTAGGGGCGGTGGGCATTCACAGGTTCCTCAACGGGTTTCAAGACCAGCGGAAAGGCGAGCGTAAACCGCGTCCCCTGTCCAGGGTTGGAATCCGCCGCAATCGAACCGCCATGCTCTTTTACGATACCGTACGTGATCGACAATCCGAGGCCCGTGCCCTTCTTGGCCCCCTTCGTCGTAAAGAACGGATCGTAAATCCGGTTCATCAGTTCCGCCGGAATCCCCTGCCCTGAATCGGCAACTTCCACGCGTACGCCGTCGCTCCCGGTCGACGTTCGGACCTCCAACATCCCGCCGGACTCCATCGCATCCCTGGCGTTCAAAAACAGGTTTAAGAACACCTGCTGCAACTTGCTGCTGTTCCCCCGAATCAGTCGCAAATCGGGATCGAGACTCTGAATCACCCGCACCTGCGCCTTCTGCAATTGCGGCTCAATCAGAGACAGTGTCTCCCGTAGCACACGGTTCAAATCCACCTCGTCGAACTCGGTGGACCCCGTCCGCGAGAAGTTCAGAAGGCTATTGACAATCTCGCTCGCCCGGAACGTCTGCTTGGCGATCTTTTCAAGCAACCGGCTCTTGGCCTCATCGCCGTTCACCTGCTTGGCGAGCATTTGCGCGTAAGTCGAAATTACCGCCAGCGGCGTATTCACTTCATGCGCCACGCCTGCAGCCAGTAACCCGATCGAGCTCAGCTTGTCCGCCTGCACCAGCCTCGTTTCCAACTCCGCCCGCTCTGTAATATCGTCGAAAATAATCAACCGGCCGATCTGCTCCTGCTCTTTTGAGATGAGCGGCGCCACAGCAATGTTTACTGTTCGATCAGTCAACGAGGCCTTATAGATGTGGTGGATGCCCTGCTCGCCCCGCGTCCGGCTCAACTCTTCACTCAGAATCCCGGGCAAAAGTTCCCGCAGGCGCCGGTCAACCGCATCCTGCCGGCGGATCCCCGTCAGTTGCTCCATCTGCGAGTTCCAACTCTCCACCCGGTCTTCGAGATCTACCCCCAGAATCCCAACGTTGATCGATTCGACAATATTTTCGCTGAACTCTTTCAGCCGCTCCACTTCCTCTGCCTTCCGTTCGAGCGAGCGGTAGAGCCGCGCATTTTCAATCGCAATCCCGACGTAGCCGCACAGCGTCACCAGCAGTTCCACGTCGTCCGAGGACAGGAAGTCCCCCTTATCCGTCCGCGAGACGCCTAACCACGCGATCACTCTCCCCCGCGCCGTGCAGGGTATGTAGTAGGTCAGCCCGAAATCGGCGATCGTGTGCTTCACGCTCGCCGGCCACTCCCGCGCTAACACGTCGACGAAATTCCGCGTCCGCTCAAAGAACAAGTACGGCGTCTGCCCGGCCTGCGCCGACGACAAAAACGAAAGGTCCATCACATCCGGCACCGGCCGCGTTAACCCGGCCGTCATGTACAGCCGGAACGTATCCGCCTGCTTCTCGTCCGACAGGAAGAACGCCAAATGCTGGATCGACAACGTCCTCAGCAAACGGTCAGATACCGAACTCAACATCCGGTTCAAGTCGGTTTCCGCGCTTAGTTCCCTTGCAAATTCAATCAGCGTCCGGCGGTAGTCGTACCGGTCGCGGTAGAACACATACCGGTCAAGAACCTCCTGCAGCCAGTTCCGGATCGGCTGGAAGACGAACGCCGCCACCAGGATCAGCACCACCAGCGCCGCTGGCGAAAGATCATCGAACCGGGACGAATGCTCCGATCCCTCCGGACCCGTCGTCCGCCCGGTCGTGATCGAAACCAGCAGCCCGTAGAAGACGCCTAACACCCCCAGCGTCGCGAGGGTATAGACGTATCCTTGTTGGAAGATCACGTCGACGTCCATCAGGCGGTAGCGGAAGATCGCGTATGCCCATGTGATGGGCACCAGCACCAGCGCCAGCACCGCCATCTCCATTCGCGGCGTCGGCACCGCCCCCAACGCGTAAGGTACCGCGTACAGCACCGTGAACGGCAACACGCCCAGCACCGCCCCATTCCGCAGCCACTTCAATTGCTGCCGGACAATCGGATCCTCCGCTCGCGGGTAGCGCAGCGCCAACACCATCGCTCCGGCCATCTGCCCCGAGACGACAAATAGCAACCAGACGCGATCCATCATCCAGCGCAGTTCGACCAGAGAGATATCCAGCCTCAGCGACCCGGACGTGATCGCCAGCCACAGTAAGGCCAAAACACTCGCCGGCACATACAACAATACCCGTGTCCACTTTGCCCGGAATGGCCGCGCCGGCTCAGGAAACGCCACCGCGAAATGGAAGAACAGGGTCGGCAGGTAAAGCCCCGCCATCACGTTCGAATAGTAGACGACCTTGTCAAAATTGTTCAACTTCCCCGTGTAGTGGAATGTATTCAGAACAAAGCTGGCCAAACACAACAAGTAAAAATGCACTGCCCGATGCGCCGATCCACGACGGAAGAAGACGAACAACCCAATGAACAGATACGCCGCCCCGACCCCGTATTGATAGAGAACCGCCGAACCAGCCGTCCGCGCCTCCACCACCAGGGCCAGTTTCGTCTCCAGCGCCACCGAAACGCCCTGCCGGGTCACGTTCCGCTCCACAAAATAGTCCAGCTTCTTCCACGCACCAGATCCCACCAGAATCTGCGCCACATCCGTGGATTTCTCAACCTGCAGCGTGCCAATCCGCCGCAGCACATCCCCTTCGTGAATGCCGAACTTGTCGCCCGCACTACCCGGCGCCACATGCAGCGCCACCACCGCTTGGGGGTGTAGCTCGGTAGTCCGGTCCACCCATGTTACGCCGTCTTCCGGGAGCTCGTACTTGTTCTGCTGCTGAAAGTTAATCGCTGCCGCAGCGACAGCCGCCACCGTCAGAATGACGATGAAGGCACCAATAAGTTGTCGTTTAAGTTCAGTCACGGCTGGGCATCTGGTAGCAAGAAGACACTACGCCGATGGATCGTGAAGCAATTCTCGGGCCAAAATCAGAAATCGCCTTTGGCAAATCGATTAGCGCACAATCTATCAGAAATTCAAGGAAGTTGCCAGAACGCCAAACAAAAGCTGGGAACGAAATCTTCCAGAAATAGAAGTTCGTTCCCGGCTGATGGAATTCTACTTCTCGGCCAGCGCTTTGGCCACAGCAAGCGTCGCGTCGTAATCGGGATGATCTGCCACTTCCGGCACATACTCCGCATGCTGAATCGTGTCGTTCTCGTCCACGACGAAAATCGCCCGGCATTGAATCCGCAAATCCGGGATCAAGGTCCCATACGCCTCGCCGAACGAAGCGTTGCGATGATCAGAAATCATCGCCATGTTGTCGACGCCCATCGCGCCGCACCACCGCTTCATCGCAAACGGAAGGTCCATCGAAATCGTATAGAACTTGATGTTCGGTAACGTGGATGCCACGTCGTTAAACCGCTTGGTCTGCATGTCGCAAACCGGCGTGTCCAGCGACGGAACAACAGAGAAGATCCGCACCGTGCCCGACGTATCGGACAGCGTAATCGGCTTCATCGTCGAATCCACCGCTTCAAAGGCAGGGGCGGCGTCGCCAACTTTCAGTTCCGGTCCGGCAAGGTCTTTGGGGTTGCCGCGCATTGTAATCGCGCCAGGTCGGGTCATGCATTCACTATAGCCGATGTAGACTGAAATGCCGGTAATCGAACCGAATATGGAGATGAATTGGGAGAATGTGGCGGGCCTGCTGATCGCCGCGATGGGGGGCGCCGCCGTCGGCGTGGAGCGCGAACGTTCGAGCCGCCCGGACAGCGCCCACGCGCTCTTCGCGGGCGTACGCACCTTTACCCTTCTTGGCGGTCTCGGTGGCGCCGCTGGTCTCCTTTGGACCCTTGGCTACGCCGCCCTCTCCACCACCCTGCTCGCCGGCGCCGCCGCTCTTGTTGTCGCGGCGTACGTCATGGCGAGCAAGAAGGATGTCGGCAGTACCACGGAGGTTGCCGCCCTCGTCGTGCTCGCCGCAGGAGTCTTCGCCGGATCGGGCCACTGGCGCCTCGCCAGCGGGATCGTCGCGATCACCGCGGTGCTGCTCGCAGAGAAGTCGCAGTTGCACCATTGGGTCGAGCGAGTTCCGGAGAAGGGCGTTCGCTCCGGTTTTCGATTTGCCCTAATGGCGCTCGTCGTCCTCCCGTTGGTCCCCGAAGGCCCCTACGGCCCGTGGGGAGGCGTTCGCCCCCGCGAACTCTGGATCGTCGTGCTCCTCATCTCCGGCCTTAGCTTTCTTGGCTATGCCGCGCGCGCCATGGTTGGTCCCGGTAAGGGGTCCGTCCTCTCCGGTCTCCTCGGCGGCCTGATCTCGTCCACCAACGTGACGCTCTCATTCGCCCGCACGAGCCGCGTCGAGCCCCAATCCGGCGGCCCGCTCGCGCTCGGCGTCATCACCGCCTGCACGGTCATGTTCGTCCGCGTCGGCGTCGCCACCACACTTCTCAACCCCGCGCTCGGACTGGTCATCCTGCCCTACGTGGGCGTCCCGGCTCTCATTGGCACGGCCTTCGCCATCTGGGGACTCACCCGCAAACACGATGGCGCCGAGGCCTTGACCGAAGCGGCCAACCCGCTCCAGGTCGTTGCTGCTCTCCAGATGGCCGTTCTCTTTCAAGCTGTCCTCTTCGCGTTGCAGGCCGTCAAGGACTGGTGGGGCGGCGCCGGACTCGTCGTCTCCGGCGCCATCCTTGGACTCACCGACGTTGACGCCTTAACCATCGCAATGGCCAAGGCCGATGTGGCCGCCACCCAAGCCGCGATGGCCGTCGGCATCGGCTGCCTAGCCAACACGTTGGTTAAGCTCACGATTGTCCTCACCATCGGCCGAGGCTCCTTCCGCCCCGCCGCCGCCGCCGGATTCGCCCTGCTCCTGGCGGGCATCGCCGGTGGCTTTTTTCTCGGGTGGCCCCGCTAAACGCTCAATACCGGACAAGGCGACATCCGGATCAGGTCGTGCGCGTTCGACCGTAGCCGCCCCAACAATCCCTGAATTCGTCCTCGCCCAATAACCAGCAGATCTGCGTTATGGGTCGCAATCGCGTTGGTTACCCCATTCACCAGCGTTGCCTCCTCCAAAATTTCCAGATACTCCGGCAGGTCGAGCTCGGCCGCCACCGCCTGATATGCCTCCAGCGCTTCGTCGTGCAGCATCCGGTGCGCCCGCTCCACCGTAGCGCTTGGGAACCGCGTATCCAGAGCCGGATGCGAATGTACAATCCGCAAAGGCGCCTCGAACCGTCTCGACACCGCTACCGCCGCCTCCAACACATGCCGCGTCTCCGGTCCGCAGTCGATCGCGCACAAAATATGCTTAGGAGAAGGCGCCGTCAGCGGAGCATCCGCATGTGCGCTCGTCCACACCGGGAGTTCACAGTCATGCAGGACGCTCGCCACCACCGAGCCCAACATCAATTGCCGAAACCGAGTATACCCATGCGTCGGCAACATGATCAAATCGGGTTCATTCGCCAGGGAGTAGTCCACGATCGCCGTCCCCGCCCGTCCGTCCACCTGCAGCCGGCGCACAGTCAGGCCGGCAAACGCATCGGGCAGGAACCCATTCAACCGCTGGTGCGAAGCCTCGCGGAGTGTCGCCAACTCCGCCGCCAGGTTCGGCTGATCCACGGCTACCACCGGCGTCTCGTAAACATGCAGAAGAGTCAGGTCAGCCTGGTACTGCTTGGCCCAGGCCTGCACGGCGGGAACGATGTTCTCGCACGGCGTGGAAAAGTCGACAGGGAACAGAATGTGGCGCATAACGTCTCTCTAGCCTAACTCCAAATCAGGGACGGCCCGCTGACCCGCCCACTTGACAGGTGGAGAGCGCCCTCATCTGAGAAGGGCGGATGTTCAGCAAGGAATCCTCGATGGTGGAAGTAAGATGATCAGCCAATTTCTCGCAGTGCGATAAGCTCAAACTGATGCGTTGGTGCTTTCTACTACTAGCCGCCCCCCTCTGGGCAGACTCACCGGACTTTCAGCGCGACGTCCGACCGCTACTCAGCAAAAAGTGCATCGCCTGCCACGGTCCCGATGAACACGCCCGCCAAGCCGGCGTCCGCCTCGATCAACCCAACGCCAAAGGGGCCCGTATCCTCGCCCGCGTCTCCCACCCCACCCGTCCCATGCCCCCCTCCGGGCCCCGCCTCACGGATACGGAAATCAAAACCCTTAAGGATTGGATCGACGCCGGCGCTGCCTACACCGACCACTGGGCCTATCAAAAGCCAAAACGGACCCCCGCTACCGGAATCGATTCCTTCATCCTCAACAAACTCGCCGAAAAAAACCTCACCCCGGCCAAGGAAGCCGACCGCCCCACCCTCGCCCGTCGCGTCGCCCTCGATCTCATCGGCGTCCCGCCCCAATCCGCCGTCGCCGCCGAATTCCTCCGCACCGGCGACTATCCCAAGTACGTCGACGCCCTTCTCGCCAATCCCCAATTTGGCGAACGCTGGGCCAAAATCTGGCTCGACCTCGCCCGCTATGCCGACACCCAAGGCTACGAAAAGGACAGCAAACGCACCATCTGGCCCTACCGTGACTGGGTCATCCGCGCCTACAACGACAACCTCCCCTTCAATGAATTCACCATTCGCCAACTCGCCGGCGACCTCCTGCCCGATCCCTCCGTCGACGACTTAATCGCCACCGGCTTCCATCGAAATACGATGACCAACACCGAAGGAGGCACCGACGACGAAGAGTACCGCGACATCGCCATCCGCGACCGCCTCGCCACCACCGGCCAGGTCTGGATGGGGCAGACCTGGGGCTGCGCCCAGTGCCATACCCATAAGTACGATCCGCTAACCCACAAAGAGTTCTTCCAGCTCTACGCCTTCTTCAATCAAACGGCCGACGACGACCATCCCTCCGACCGGCCAACCCTCAAGCTTACCGACAAGGCTTCCACCCTCATCCTTAAGGAACTGCCGGTCGACAAGCAGCGCAAAACCCGCATCTACGAACGCGGCAACTTTCTCACGCCCGGCGAAACTGTTGAAGCCGGCATCCCTGCCGCCTTCCCTCCACTGCCCCCCAAAGCCCCCCGCAACCGCCTCGGCTTCGCCCAGTGGCTCGTCAGCGACGATAACCCGCTCACCGCCCGTGTCACCGTCAACCGCTTTTGGAGTCGTCTCATGGGCCGCGGCCTCGTCGATAGCGAAGAGGATTTCGGCACCCAGGGCGTCCCACCTACCCATCCCGAACTCCTCGACTATCTCGCCCTCGGGTTCCAGAACGACTGGGATGTGAAGAAGTTACTCAAGACCATCGTCACCAGCGCCACTTATAAGCAATCCTCCGACGTGACCCCTGCGTTACTCGAAAAGGACCCGCAAAACAAGTACTACGCCCGCGGGGGCCGCTTTCGCCTCGACGCGGAAATGGTGCGCGACCAGGCCCTCGCTGCCGCCGGTCTCCTCAGCCGCAAGCTGTACGGCCCGCCCGTCATGCCTTGGCAGCCAGAAGGCGTCTGGCTCGTCGTGTATAACGGCGATAGCTGGGTTACCTCTCCCGGGGAAGACCGCTACCGCCGCGCTCTCTATACTTTCATGCGCCGCACCAGCGCCTACCCGTCCATGATGAATTTCGACGCCCCGAACGGTGAAGTCTGCACCATTAAACGCATCCGCACCAATACTCCCCTGCAGGCCCTCACCGCGATGAACGATCCAGCCTTCATGGAAGCGGCCCAGCGCCTTGCCGAACGCGCGCGCAAAGAGGCGCCCTTCGACCCCCTCGGCAAACTCTACGAACTCGCCCTCCTCCGGTCCCCCACCCCGGCCGAGCGCAAGCGCGTCGCCGCCCTCCACACGGCCACCGCCGCCGAACTCGCCCGCCAGCCCGAGAATACGAGCAAACTCCTCCACTACGGTGAAGTGCTCTATAGCGAGGACCGTCAGGCTACGCTCATCCCGGACGCCCGCACGACGCCCCGCGAATGGCGCTATGTCACCGTGGACCCCGGCAGTCCCGATTGGATGAAGGCGACCTACGACGCCACCCAATGGAGCGCCGGCCCCGGCTACTTCGGCTACTTCACCAAGCCGAGCGAAACCACCCCCATCAAAACGCAGTGGGACACCGACGTCCTCTGGCTGCGCTATGAACTTGACCTCCCCGCCGCCGTCCCAGCCAACTTCAAGCTCCCCGCCCGCACCAACTCCCAGTTCGACGTCTGGGTCAACGGCGTCCTGGCCCTCAGCAATATCTTCGAACGCAGCGGCCACTACGATTACCCCATCAACGACGATGGCCAGAAGGCTTTCAAGCCCGGCATGAATGTCATTGCCATCCGCGTCGCCCGCAACGGCGTCCGCGGCACGGGCCAGGTCTTCGACGCCGGTCTGGTGGGCTCGGTCCCGCTCAATCTCGGCAAACCCAAGCCCGGCGACGCTGCCAAAGCCGCCTGGGTCGTCGTAGCCAACACGATCCTCAACCTCGATGAAACGGTGACCCGTCGATGAACCCCAAACTTGATTCGGCCCTCGCGGCCACCCGCCGCCACTTCCTGTCCGGCTGCGGCGTCGGTCTCGCCAATCTCTTCCTCGCCGAGGCCCGGGGCGCGAAGAAGCCGGACCATCCCGCCAAAGCCAAGTCGGTGATCTTCCTCCACATGGCCGGCGCTCCCAGCCAATTGGAACTCTTCGACTACAAGCCCGAGTTGGTCAAGTACGATGGCAAGCCCTGCCCGGACGAGTTACTCAAAGGCAAGCGTTTTGCCTTCATCAAGGGCGTGCCTCGGATGCTCGGCACCCCATACAAATTCAAGCAATACGGCCAGTCTGGCGCCTGGCTCAGTGAACTGCTTCCGCAGTTCTCCACCATCGTCGACGACGTCTCCATCATCCGGTCGATGAGCACCGACCAGTTCAACCACGCCCCCGCCCAACTCTTCGTCCACACCGGCAACCCCCGCTTCGGCTTCGCCTCGATGGGCGCTTGGGCCACATACGGCCTCGGCACCGAAAATGAAGACCTCCCCGGCTTCGTCGTCCTCACCAGCGGCGGCAACAACCCCGACGGCGGAAAGAGCCTTTGGGGTAGCGCCTTCCTCCCTAGCGTCCACCAGGGCGTCCATTGCCGCTCCCACGGCGACCCTGTGCTCTTCCTCTCCGACCCCGACGGCATGACCCGGTCCCTTCGGCGCAAAACGCTGGACGCCATGAAGGACCTCAACAGTCTCCAGGCCAAGCAAGCGGGCGACCCCGAAATCGACGCGCGCATGGGCCAGTACGAACTCGCTTACCGCATGCAGATCTCGGTCCCCAAGGTGATGGACATCTCGAAGGAGCCCGCCGCCGTTCACGAAGCCTACGGTACCGAACCCGGCAAGACCAGCCTCGCCAATAACTGCCTGCTCGCCCGCCGTCTCGTTGAAAACGGAGTCCGCTTTGTCCAGATCTTTGACTGGGGCTGGGACCACCACGGCACCAGCAAACGCGACGATATCCAGTTCGCCCTCCGCCCCCACATCCGCTCCGCCGACCAGGCCGTTACCGCGCTCATCAAGGACCTGAAGCAGCGCGGCCTCCTCGACCAGACATTAGTCGTCTGGGGCGGCGAGTTCGGCCGCACCCCCATGCGCGAGAAC
>JBBQRA010000172.1:0-12810 GCA_038215275.1 Bryobacterales bacterium
AGGCGGATGCGGGCCCAGGTTGACGAACGTCGACTGCCGGTCTGGCCGGATCACTTCGAGCGATAGCGGGTGCCTCGGCTCCGGCAGCGCTTCCCACGCCAGACCGATGCGCCGCGCCAACTCTTCAGACGCCATTTGGGCGGAAACTCCAGTCACCAACCGAGAGGCCTTCAACTGGTTCGCCGCCTGAACCATCGCCGCCAACGGATCCGTCGCCGGCACTACGAGCAACTCGACCGGCTTACCTTCTTTCTCGGCCACAGTGACCACGCGGGAGAACAGTTCCTGCTCGTAGGAGCCAAACAACTGCTCGTTCTGGAGTTCAAATTCGCCCGCGCCGGTGGAAATGGGATGGACGGTCATCACGACGACGTCATGCCGCCGCAGGTTCGTTTTCTCGAGGATCCGCCGGAAGTGTTCGAGGTTGTTGTAGTCGCGCACGGCTACGAGAATGCAGCCCGGCCGCGCCGTCAGGTGGGCGGTGTCCACGTGGGGCTGATGCTCCAGGTTGAACTCTTCGAGGTTATTCGCCTTGGCCGCTTCCGCCTTCCGGGTCTGGCGCGCGTTCACCCGTTCCGAGATCAGGAACACCGCAAACAGAATCAAAGTGAACGAAAGACCGTAAATCGTCGCAATCTTCTTCGTGAACAGGTTCGCGATCGCGACGAGGAAGAGCATCAGCACAGTGACGCCGAGTCCCACCGGAATTTCCCGGCCGCCTAACTGGAAGTTGAAGGGAGTTTTGTACTCCTGATCGTGGCGTTGGAAACGCAGCGCCAACACGCCGAGTCCTTTCAGAAAAAAGCTCCACACCACGCCAAACGCATAGGCCTCACCGAGCAGGTAGACGTCGCCCATGCTGCCAATGATGGTCAGGATCTGGAGCAGGACGATGAGATTGATGATGCGAAACGTCGTGCCGAATTTGGTGTGAGGCTTCCGGAACCAGCTCAGCAGAACGCCGTCCTCAGCCACCCGGTTCAAAACGCCATTGGCGCCAATCAACGATGTGTTTACGGCGCCGGACAGGATCAGTCCGCCTACGATCACGACGAAAACATGGAAGCCCAGTTTCATTAACTGCGGTCCTTCCAGGTTCATCGACAAGCCACCGATCAGGTTGTCGTAATACTGCGGCCGCACGGCGTCGGGAATGATCATCACGGCCAGCAACGAGATCAGGCCGGTGGACAGCAGCGCGTAGATGCAAACGATATTGGCCGTAATCCGCAGATTCTTCATCTTCGGATAGGCGATTTCGCGGTAGACCTGCGCCAGCGTTTCAAAGCCGCTCATCGCCAGCAGCGAGTGACCAAAAGCCACCACCAGCATTGCGGCGCTGATGCTCTGCCAGAATGTCCCTTCGAGCCAGCCCAGCGAATGTTCATTCATCGTCAGGTTGGCGGCGCTGGGCGCGGGTGGGAGCGGCGCGCCTCCCCGGATCAATAGCGTGATGACGGACCACGCAACCAGAATCACCACCATCACGGTGGTAATCTGCATAATTCGCAGGGCGTGGCCGCTCGATTCGTGGATTCCTCTGGTATTGCTCCGCCAGAAGTACAGCGTCACCGCGATCCCGAAAAACACCGCGAACAGATTCGGATTCACGTGCAGCGGATGCCCGCCCATTTCGCTCATCTCGTTCAAGAGCCGGCCGATATACTGCCCGGCGCTGACGGACGAGATAGGGCCAGTGAGGATGAAGTCCACCACCAGCGCTGAAACCGACAGTTTGGCCATGTTCGGACCGATCGAGTCCCGAACCACGACGTAGACGCCGCCCCGGACGAACATGGAGCAGCTCTCCATGTAGATGGAACGTACCGCGAACGAGAACAGCATTACGGCGAGGACAAACCAGGGGGCCGACTTGCCGATGGCCTGTTCGGTAATGCCGCCAACGTAGAACATCGTCGAGGCAAGATCGCTCAGTACAATTGCCGCGCCTCGCCAAAACGAAATGAACGAAAGCGCAACGGTGGTGGCAACAACAACCCGGCTACTGCTGATGGATGTTGTTGCCTGGCGTTCAGGTGGCTCAGGCATTCCAGCTACGATAATAGCGGATGCAAGATGGATCTGAAATCATCCGGACGCTCCGCGAGGCCGGATATTCCGCTTGGCTGGTCGGTGGCTGCGTTCGCGATTTGCTCCTCGGTGTGCCCCCGCAGGACTACGACGTCGCCACGAACGCGCGCCCCGAACGGATTGCCGGGCTCTTTCCCGCGGCCCATCCGGTGGGGGCGCATTTCGGGGTGATGCTGATTGGGGACGTGGAAGTGGCGACCTTCCGTAGCGACGGCGCCTATTCCGACGGACGGCGTCCCGAATCCGTCCAGTACGAAACGAACCCAACGGCCGACGCCCAGCGCCGCGATTTCACCATCAACGGCATGTTCCTTGATCCCTTCTCCGGCGAAGTTCTGGACTATGTCGGCGGCCGCGAAGACCTCGCCAATCGGATGGTGCGGGCGATCGGCGACCCCGCCATCCGTTTCGCCGAAGACCATCTGCGCATACTCCGCGCAGTCCGCTTTGCGGCGCGGCTTGGTTTCGAGATCGAGCCAGCGACGTTGGAGGCCATCGACCCGGTTTCGATCCGCAAAATCTCCGTCGAACGGGTTTTCGCCGAGCTCAACCGCATCTTGTGCGAAGGCGGCGCCGCTTGCGGACTCGAACTTCTCGACCGCTCCGGCCTGCTCGCCGAACTCCTCCCTGAGGTGAAAGCCATGCAGGGCGTCGAGCAGCCGCCGGACTACCACCCCGAAGGCGATGTCTGGGTGCATACGTTGGCTATGCTTCGGCACATGGGCCAGGCGAAGGCCGCGCTTGCCTGGAGCACTCTGCTGCACGACGTCGGCAAGCCCGTAACGCAAACCATCGAAGATCGTATCCGCTTTAACGGGCACGATCGCGTTGGCGCAGAAATGGCCCGCCGCATCCTGTCTCGCCTCCGCGCTTCGGCGGAACTGACCGACGAGGTGCAGTATCTCGTCTCCTGCCACATGCGATTCCCGGACCTTCCGAAGATGAAGCCAGCGAACCTGAAGCGCTTCCTCCGTCACGATCACTTTCCGGACCTGCTCGAGCTCCACCGCCTCGATTGCCTTGGGAGCAGCGGCCGACTCGGTACCTACGATTTCGCCCGGCAGCAGTGGACCAGTCTGACCCCGGATGAACTTCGTCCCGAGCCGCTGGCCACTGGCCGCGATGTGATGGCCCTAGGCTTGGCTCCCGGTCCGCGTATCGGGGAACTGATCCGTGCCCTTGAAGAGGAGCAACTGGAAGGGAATCTCACTACCAGGGAAGAAGCTCTCGCCTGGCTCAGCCGGCAAGTTTCGGCGCCAGCATCCACTTGAGCACGCCCCGTGGCCGCAAGCCCAACGAGGGCACGTCCACCCGCACGATTGCGCCTTTCTTGAAGTCAACGTGCAATTCCGGTACGGCCAGCAGGTAGCCCGCCAGTTGGCCCATGGCCGGTTCGTGTCCCACCAACAGGAGCGACGGCTCGCCTTTGTAAAGCCGGATCTCGTCCCAAGTCTCCTGTGCGATTGAGGAAGGGACCAGCGTTTTCGTCGTGATTATCGGATGGTGAAAGTCTAGGGCGTTAGCCGCCAGATTTGCCGTTTCCATGGCCCGCCGGTAGGGGCTCGACAGGATCTTCGTCGGATCCAGGCCGCCGCCTTTGGCCCGCTTCAGGATGTCTCTCAGTTTGCGCGCGCCCTCGCTGGTGAGCGCCCGTTCGGCGTCGGGGATTCCCGGTTTGGGATCTTCGGCAATGGCGTGGCGGAGCAGGTAAATCTGCATGGTCGCGGTAGTGCTGCTATTTTGCCATACTCAGAGGTTTGCGCATGAGTTCAGAGCAGTGGCAGCGGGTCTCCGTATTGGTGGCCGGAGGTGCCCTTGTGGCGACGTTGTGTTCCATTGCCGTCGCGCAAATTCTCCTCGGCGTTGCTACGGCCCTCGCCCTGTTTCAGTGGCGCGACCGCCGTTTCCCGCCCATCGGTTGGCCGCTCTCTGCCTTCTTTGTTTGCTCTCTTCTAGCCGTTGCCTTCAGCGACGATCCGGCGGCCGGGGTTCCGCAGTTGCGGAAATTTTTTGTATATCTCATCCTTTTCGCCTTGGCGACGGCGCTTCGCCGCTGGGTGGAGGTTCGCTGGATCCTCGCCGGTTTGGCTACCGCCGGTACCTTGTCCGCCGTCTGGTCGTTCGTCCAGTACGCCCGCAAGTATGCCGCGGCGAAGGCGGCCGGCGTTGACTTTACCTTGGCCTATATCGCCGACCGCACCACCGGATTCATGAGCCATTGGATGACCTTCGGCGGCGAGATGATGATCGTCCTACTCCTCGCCGTCTCTTGGTTCCTTTTCAAGAAAGATTGGCGCGGGGCGGTGGTCGCGCTGCTGACGGGAGTGGCCCTGCTGCTCGGCCAAACCCGCGGGATGTGGATCGGCGCGGCGGCTGGACTGGTTTATCTCGTCTGGAGTTGGAAACGTCCGGTCGTGTTGGCCCTTCCGGTTCTTGCCGTTCTGGTGCTCGCGCTTGGCCCCGCCACTTTGCAGGACCGGGCACTTTCCATCGTCCGGCCGCGCGGCGATCTCGACTCGAACGCACATCGCCAAGCCATGCTCCGCACGGGCATTGCCATTATTCAGGCCCATCCCGTTCTCGGCATCGGCCCCGAAATGGTGAAGCGCAAGTTCCCGGAGTACGCACCGGCCGATATCCCCCGCCCGTTCCCGATTCACTGGTGGTACGACCACCTGCACAACATCTACCTGCACTTCGCCGCCGAACGTGGAATCCCGGCGCTCGTCGCCTTGCTCTGGATGATAGGCGGCTCTCTTTGGGTTTTCCTTCGCGGCGCTCGCCGCACGGCGGACGCCGAACGCCGGGCCGTGCTCCACGGCGTCGCCGCGGTCATCATCGGGGTGCTCACGGCCGGCATCTTTGAGTACAACCTCGGCGACAGCGAGGTGCTGCAACTCTTCCTCGGACTTCTGGTCGTTGGCTACTTTACAACTGAGGTATGATAGGGGGTAGGGGTATACCCTATAACTCTTATGGAACTCAAAATCGAAGGCATGCATTGTGAAGCTTGTGTCCGGCGGGTCACCCAGGCGCTCGAAAAGACCCCCGGCGTAAAAGTGGAGTCGGTCGCTATTGGAACGGCCGTGATTGAGACCGCAGACCCCGCGCCCGTGCTAGCCGCCCTTCAGAAGGCAGGCTTCACGGCGCAACCCGTGCCATGAAGACGATGACCATTCCGGTCGGCGGCATGACCTGCGCCGCCTGCCAGGTCCACGTCCAGCACGCGCTCGAAGATGTCCCCGGCGTGGAGCGCGCCAGCGTCAGCCTACTGACGAACGAAGCCAGTGTGGTCTTCGATCCGGCGGTTTCGCCGCCGGAGGCGCTCGTCGCCGCCATCGTTGATAGCGGTTACGAGGCCGAAGTCCGCGCCGAGACCGACTACATTCGCCCCGCGGCGATCAGTATCGCCATCGGCCTCGTGATGATGGCCGCGATGCCCTTCGCCGGCCACGCCAATCAGACCTGGAACTGGATTCAATTTGTGCTGACCGTCTTTGTGATGGCCGGGCCAGGCCGCCAATACTACGTCAAAGCCTTTAGCGGCATCCGCCACGGCAACACGGACATGAGTACGCTGATCACGCTCGGCACCGGCGCTGCATTCGCCTACTCCGTGGCAGCCCTCGCAGGATTCGTCCATGATGTTTACTTCGAGGCCGTCGTTTTCATCCTTGGCCTGGTGCTGGCCGGCCGGGCGATGGAGGCGCGCGCTCGCCATCAGACGGCCGACGCCATTCGCAAGCTTGCCCAACTCGCGCCCGCCACCGCGTGGGTGCTGAAGGAAGAAGAATGGATCAGTGTTCCAGTGGAGGCGGTCGCCCTCGGGGATCGCCTCCTAGTCAAACCTTCCGAACGGATTCCGGTAGACGGTGTCCTCGAATCCGGCTCCTCGCCAGTTGACGAGTCGATGCTTACCGGTGAACCCATGTCGGTTGCGAAGGCCGCGGGCGATCGCGTTTCCGCCGGCACGCTGAACGGCGCCGGCTCGTTTGAGTTCCGTGCGACGGCCATCGGTGCGGGCACCATGTTAGGGCAGATCGTCCGAATGACCCGCGAGGCGCAGGCCACCAGAGCCCCGCTGCAACGCCTGGCGGACCGCATCAGCGCCGTCTTCGTACCTGTCGTTGTCACCATCGCGGTGCTCACCTTTGTCGCTTGGTACGTGTGGGGCGGGGAAGCGGGTCCTGCCCTAGAAGCCGCCGTCGCCGTGCTGATCATTGCCTGCCCCTGCGCCATGGGCCTGGCCGTCCCTGCCGCGGTGATGGTCGCCACGGGCCGCGCGGCTGGCCTCGGCGTCTTGTTCAAGGGCGGCGAGGCGATGGAGCGGCTTTCGCATGTCGATGTCGCAGTCCTCGACAAGACCGGCACTTTGACGGAAGGCCGCCCCGCGGTCATTCGCCTGGAGGGCGATCCACAATGGGTTCGTTTCGTCGCGGGCGTGGAGCAGAATTCCGAACACCCTCTCGCCGCCGCCGTCGTCGCCTACGCCGGCACTCCGCTACCAGCCGCCACAGACTTCGTGGCAACGCCTGGGCAAGGCGCGGAAGGGGTCGTCGAGGGGCGTCATGTACGCGTTGGCCGTCCGGCGTGGCTCGGCGTCGACAGTGACCTCCCCATCGCCGCAACCGTAGACGGGGCCTATGTCCTTGCACTCGATGTCGACGACCCCGTCAAAGCCACTTCCGCCGAGGGCGTCCGCCGGCTCGGCGTTCGTACGGTGATGCTGACGGGCGACCGTCCGGCTACCGCCCAGCGCGTCGCGGCCGCCGTCGGTGTCGCCGAGGTTCACGCCGGCCTCCTTCCCGCCGAAAAATTGCAGTTCATCGCGGACTTGCAGAAGCAGGGCCGCGTCGTCGCCATGATTGGCGACGGAGTCAATGATGCCCCGGCGCTGGCCCAGGCCGATGTCGGCCTTGCCATGGCCACTGGTTCGGACATCGCCGCCGAGACCGCCGCGGTCACCCTGCTTCGGCCTGATCTGCTCGCCGCCGCCGATGCGTTCGCTCTCGCGCGGGTCACCGTCCGAGTGATGCGCCAGAACTTGTTCTGGGCCTTTGTCTATAACGCCATCGGCATTCCGCTGGCCGCATTTGGTCAGCTCAACCCCGTGCTCGCCAGCGCCGCCATGGCGCTGAGTTCCGTCAGCGTGCTCGCCAACAGCCTCCGTCTTCGCCGCATCCAACTATGAACAAAGAGAAGAACCTCCAGCGCCTGAAGCGTATTGAAGGACAGGTCCGTGGAATCCACAAAATGATCGATGACGATCGCTACTGCGCCGAAATCCTCGTGCAGATATCGAGCGTCCAGCAGGCCCTGCGGGGCCTGTCGAAGCAAGTGATGCAGGGGCATCTTGAGCACTGCGTCGCCTCCGCGTTTGCGTCCCGCGATCCGGCGAAGGCCGCAGCCATGCAGAAGGAACTTCTGGAGCTAATGTATAAGTATTCGCAATGAAGAAACTCGCCCTCCTCTTCGCCCTTCCGCTCTTCGCCCAACAGGATCTCCCGGTTGCCTGGGTTCGCTCCAGCGTCGAATACGCTGCGCTCTCGCAGCAGGCTTATCGCGCCGCCTCGCAGTCGCTTGAAGCAGCTCTCGCCGATCCCCACTGGACGGCCGCGCTCGAACAGAAATCCGGCTTTGAAGAACTGCCTCCCGCAGTCATCCTTGACCTGGACGAGACCGTGCTCGACAACTCCGAACATCAGGCGACGCTCGCTGCGCAGCGGATCGCCTTCGACAACGACAAGTGGAATGCATGGGTCAGCCAATCGAAGGCCACCGCCGTTCCGGGCGCGATCGAGTTCCTGAAGTTCGCGCAGATGCGCGGCGTGGCGCTCGTTTATGTCACCAACCGCGCGTGCAAAGCAAACGACGAAAACGACCCCACGGTGAGAAACCTGCGGCGATTGGGCGCTCCGTGGGTGCCCTCGCGGCTGCTATGCCGGGAAGCTAGCGGCAGCGACAAAGGCGCGCGCCGGACGGCCGTCGCCGGGGCCTATCGGGTGTTGGTGCTGATTGGCGACGACTTTCAGGACTTCGTCAGCGTCCCGAGCGAGCAGAACTCCGTTGCCGGCCGACGGCAGATACTGGGGCCGAACCAGCAGTTCTTCGGGGACCGCTGGTTCCTGTTGCCCAATCCGATGTACGGCTCCTGGGAGCGCGTGCTTCAGCGCTGACGCATCACAATCGTTCCGGGTTTGGCGGTTGTGTGTTCGCCGTCTTTGAGGACCGCGACGCCGTTGACGAAGACGTGGATGATACCGGTGGAGTACTGGTGCGGCTTCTCGTATGTCGAGTGGTCGATCACTTTCTCCGGATCGAACACGGTAACATCCGCCGCCAAGCCTGTGCGGAGCAGACCGCGGTCAAAAATGCGCAGCTTGTTGGCATTGGCCGAGGTCATTTTGCGGATTGCTTCCTCCATAGTGATCACCTTCTCGTCCCGCACGTAGCGGCCTAGCACCCGGGGGAAGGTGCCGTAGTAGCGGGGATGCGGATGCTCGGCCGAGAGCAGGCCGGTGGTCGCCACGGCCCGGCCGTCGGAGCCGATCGAAACGAACGATTGCTTCAGGGCATACCGCATGTCCTCTTCGTTGTGATGGAAGTAGACCGTCGGCACCGAGCCTCCGTTGTCAACCAATACTTGGAACAGGGCGTCGACCGGATCTTTGCCTAGTGCGGCGATGATCTGGTTCATCCGCTGGCCTTCGTATTTCTTGTAGCTCGGATTCGAGAAGGACGAGATCTGCATGCCTTCCCAGGAACCGGTGGCCGTGTAGTGGTTGTACCAATTCGTGCCGGGAATGCCGTTCAGGATCTCCTTGGTCAGGCGCTCTTTCAACGACGGATCCTGAATCCGCTTCAACATTTCGTTTATTCCGCCCTCGTGAGCCCACGGCGGAAGGATGCTGGAGAGATTGTTCTGTCCCGCGCGGTAGGGATAGACGTGAGACTCGACTTCGACTCCCTCGGCCCGCGCCTTGGCGATGGTCGCGATTACCTCCGGCATCTTGCCCCACAGCTTGTTCTCGGCGATCTTCAGGTGGATGATGTCCACGGGCACGCCGGCCCGTTTGCCGATGGAAATCGCCTCGGCGATCGATTCAAAGACGCCGTGGCCTTCCGTCCGCATGTGGGTGGAGTAGATTCCACCGAAGGGCTTAGTCTCCTCGCACATGGCGACCAGCGTGTCGGTGTCGATCCAGGCTCCCGGGGGGCCGGAGAGGGAACTCGAAACGCCGAGGGCGCCATCTTCCATCGCCTGCTTTACGAGGGCCCGCATCTTGACGAGTTCGGCCGGGGTCGGGGGGCCGGCCTTCGGGCCGCGGACCTGTGTCCACACTTGGCTCGAACCGACATAGCTGCCCACGTTGGGTGAAATGCCTGTGCGGAGGAGGCGCTCCCAGTAATTCGTAAATCGTGGGAAGTCGCGCGACGGCGCGGCGGACGGGCCTTCGCCGAAGATCAGCGTTGTGACACCTTGCCGGACGAAGGATTGCGCGTTGCCATCAGCCAGCAGGGACGTATCGGAGTGGTTATGAATGTCGATGAAGCCCGGCGCGACGATCATGCCTTTGGCGTCGATGGTCTGCCGGGCAAGTCCACTGAGTTTGCCGATGGCGGCGATCTTGCCGCCCGTGATGGCAACGTCAGCGAGGAAGGTGGGATTCCCGGTGCCGTCGGCTACGCGGCCGTTTTTAATTAAAATGTCGTAGGGCTGCTGCGCGAGGGCCAGCACGGGCAATAGGGAAAAGAGCAAGCGCATGGCTTGCAGTTTATCGCTGTTGCGGGCGTTACGGCGCACCAGGGAACGGTTGGCGCTGGCAATCTCCGATAATCAGGCGTCGAGCAGGCGTCGAGCAGTGCAGTTACGCCGGGACGCTGCTTGTCGTAGAGGGCCTGATCCAATCCACCCTGCTCAAAGCGGTGACCAATCTTCCGGATCGCCTGGGTTGTGAATGGGACGAAGCGAGCGATCTGGTGGTGGTGGGAGTGAAGGGCTGAAAGAACGTACGATCGGAGTCGAGCTATTTCGCCGTTCGCCAGACTACGATACGGGGCAGGACGCAACGTGGAACGTGTGGTCAGACGGCGGCCGATGTCATACTGTTGGCGTTACTGCTCCCGGCGAAGGGTTCCGCGCCGGTGTCCCCTGCTTGGCCACTGTCCGAACTGACCAGTGGTGGTTCGGCACTTGCTCTTTGAGGTAACGCCGCTGAATCCGCTTGTGTACCTGGGGGCTGGTCTGGCGATGGTAGCGGCTGGCGTGGAGCCTTGCAAGATGGTGGCGCGGAGGGCGGCGGAGATCAATCCGGTGACCGTGATGCCGGCGGAGTGAGGGGGGCGGGTTAGTGGGTGGCGGTCCAGCCGTAGACCATGACGGCCATGCCGGGGAGGGTGATGCCGGCGCTGGTCCAGTCGTGGCTGGTGGAGAGGCTAAGGCGCGAAGGCGTAAAGGGAATTACGCCATGACTGTAAAGGGGCCATGACTGTAAAGGGAATGATGTCAAGGCGCCGGAGTGGATCATCCTGACCCCTCACTACTTCCGTCCCGATCGGATGACGCTCACCCGCGAACGCGACATCGACCACGATCCCCGCCCCTACGTCGAAGGCCTCCGCCAGTTCGCCGCCAAACACAACGTCCCCCTCGCCGATGCCTCCCTCCGCTACGGCCGCCTCTGGCGTCAAGGCATCCCCTACAGCACCCTCATGCTCAATGCCATAATCCACCCCGATCCCCGTGGTATGCGCCTCTTCGCGGATGCTCTCATGGCCCTCTTCCCCTAACTCCCCGTTTGGTACTTCCCGCCACCACGTTGCTGTGGCAAGCTGAGATCATGCCGTTCAGGCCCAGCGCCTCTGTGCTTTTCGGAATCTGCCTCGCTCTAGGCTGCTCTCGCGAACCGCGCGGGACCGCCAAACCCATTCCACCGTCCGATCCATCTCCCTCTTACTCTGCGGAACACATCGTCCCCACTGGTTCCCTGAAAGCGGCCGCGCTCGCCCCGGGCAGGCTCGCGACCATCTACGGGGAGCATCTCGGACCCGCGCAGCCCTGCCTAGGAGCCGCTGATCCGAGTACGCGCGAGAAGCCCAATCCGCTTCGGCCCAATCAGGCAGCAATCGAGATGCAGCTATTCCCCACCCGGCTGTGCGATTCCGAGGTCCAGGTGGGCGGTGTCGCCGCAGGTCTGCTCTACGTTGCCGCTGGTCAGATCAATTTCCGCGTACCCCAGTCCTTACCAACGAACGGCTCCACCGAAGTCCGGGTCCTCCACAACGCCCGGCCAGGTCCTTCTGTTTCCGTACCGCTGACAACGGACGCCCCCAATCGTACGCCCGAACAGGTGGCCGAAAGCATGTGGTCCGCCCTGCAGCGAGTCTCCTGGCAGCAGCGATACCGGCCAGCAACAGCCGGGTGTGCCGCTGTACCCGCTCAGCCTACTGCGCCGCGAGGCGGACTCAACGGATACGCCTATCACTGCGCCGCGTCAGCGTCGGGCGTCACAACGGAATCGTTGTATTACCCTGTCAATCCGGCTGATCCCGAAGTCCTCCTCCTTCGCGCTGACATTCGGCCCCTCACGACGTACCCGGAGTGGAGCGCCGAAGTCGAGCAGCATCTCACCCGCCATCTCACGGAAGCCTTTGGCCCCGGTTCCACTCCGGACATGATTTACGAAGTTGGTGCATATCGTCCCCAGCCGGGGCGGTCTTGGCGCACGGGCCGGCTTACCTACTTCCTCAACAGCAACCTCGGCCACTTGGCGCCTACTGGCATCCGCACCGGAGTCGTGCTCATTGCCGTTCGTGACGAAATCCTTGCCCAGCGTCCGGCAACAGAGCCTGCCGCCCCATCATTCGCCCATGCGCGCGAATTGGAACAGGTCTTGTCACAGTGGTACTCTGCGGCTGCTCCGCAACAACATCCACGACCTGAAGCCGCGCGCGACGCTGAGGACCACCGGACCCGCACTGCACTCCTCCGGCTGCTTCGCCATGCCGAGGTCGGAGAGGCGAAACGCGCTGCCGCACTCGTCGCCGCGGACGATCTTGCCGTGCGTCTCGGGAGCCTTCTCGTGACGCGCACGTACCAGAAAGGAGCGGAAAATCTTGGCCTCGCCGCCAGCGCCGCTGAAATTCGAACCGAACTGGCGAAGCTCGGTGTGCGCTACGGCGAAATCGGCCACTACAGTGGAGACCTCGAGTACGACCGTAGTCTTCTCGAACGCGCATGGACCGAGTATCCGGATACGATCTGGGGGCAGCGGGCCTTCTTGATGCTACAGCGTCTGGGCTGCGCCACGAATCAGTTTTCCTGTGACGGCCCGAACTGCTTTCTCGCCGTCATCGAGCAGGGCGGGAAGTTCCTGGAACGCTATCCCACCAGCCCGCTGCGAACCCAGCAGATCCACATCCTCGCCGTCGCCCGCGAAACCTGGTGGTCTCTCGGTCACGCGCGGCCCGGAGACATCTCCGCGGAAGGAGCAAACGTCACCTCCGCCACCGCCGAACAGGCGCGCCTTCGTGCGATCCACCTGTATCAGGAGCTCCTCCATGCCGTGCCCGACTCTCCCGAAGCGCGCGCAGCCGAAATGGCCATCCCGCGCCTCAAGCTGAAACTCGACACCGGAGCACGTGATTTCTTCTGTTCTTCCTGCTGAAACCGTCCACGGACGCCTGCCCTAAACAGGCGATTGACCCCGGCCGCCATTC
>JBBQRA010000173.1:0-12761 GCA_038215275.1 Bryobacterales bacterium
GCTGCAGCCGTCCAACGCCCGGCTGCTCAAAGAACTGGGCGAATTTTTCGCCGCAAACAACTTCGACCTGAAGGCTGTGATGCGGCTGATCACGAACTCCCAGGCTTATCAGCTTTCGGCCCGCTACGACGGTGAATGGAACCCATCCTGGGATACTCTCCACGCCCGTCGCCTGGTCCGCCGTCTGACGGCCGAAGAGTTGCACGACGCGATTGCGCAGACCAGCAACGTCCCGGCAACGATCACGTTCGGGATTAACTCGAACGACCGGACCCAGACGCGAACGGTGAATTGGGCAATGCAGACTCCGGCTCCCAACGCCCGAGGCGGCTCGGCAGGCTTCCTGAACATCTTCTACCCCGGCGACCGCGAGGATAACGAGCGTCGCCGCGACGGCTCCGATCAACAGGCGCTGGCCCTGATGAACAACAACTTCGTCATGACCCGGTCCCGCGCCTCCGGCGCCGGACCCACCGCCAGCCTCCTCCGGCAGGTGCTTAATCTGGACGAACGGCAGATGGTGGATACCCTGTTCCTCACCGTTCTCTCGCGGTACCCCGACGAGACCGAACGCGCGGCCACCATTAGCGCCCTCAGCAATGGCAATCGCGGCCAGCAGGCGGAAAACCTCCTGTGGACCCTCTATAACAAAGTGGATTTCACCTTCAATTATTAAGGAGCCCAGCCATGATCCCCTCCCATCCTCACATCCCTTTTTTCCGCCGCCCGTTCGCTTCTCGCCGCGAGTTCTTCCGCTTGCTTGGCGCCGGGGTCTCGGGTTCGTTTTTGGCCGATAACGCCAAGGCCGAGCTCATCCGCAGTCTTAACGTCACGACGAAGAATACCGCCAAGAACGTCATCTTCATCCTGCTCACCGGCGCTCCATCCCACGTGGACACCTTCGATTTCAAGTTTCTCGATGGCGTGACGCCCACGGCGTTCCAGCCGGAAACCATCAACGGCCTGCAGTTCAATACCGGCGTGTTCCCGAAGATCGCCGCGCAGCTTGACAATATTGCCATCGTGCGGAGCGTCCGGGCTTGGGCCGCGCAGCATACGCTGTCGCAGACCTGGGTGCAGATTGGCCGCAGCCCGGCCGCCGTGCTGGGCGATGTCGCGCCGAACATCGGCTCAATCGTGGCGATCGAAAAGCGTCCGGAGCGGACGCCGGGCCAACTGTTCCCGACATTTCTCGCCCTGAACGCCGACAATGCGGTGGGCTCCGGCTATCTGCCAGCCACCTATGAGCCGTTCAAGACGGCGCCCAACGCCAACGGTTTGGCGAATACGACCAACCCCGACGGCGTTACGCGATTCAATGCCAAGTACAACCTGCTCGAAAGCCTCGATACGCCGCTGCGGGTAAATTCTCCCTACGCGGAGGTGATGGAGGATTACGGCGACTTCTATAAATCGGCCCGGGGGTTGATGTACAACCCGACGGTCGACCAGGCGTTTAGGTACACGGCGGCAGATAGCGTCCGCTATGGCAGCACGGCCTTTGGGAATGCGTTGCTTACGGCCAAGCAGGTCTTGGCGGCGAACTCCGGGACGCGGTATATCCAGGTGACGCTCGGCGGCTGGGATATGCACTCCGGCATCTATGCCGCCGCCGGCAACAGCATGTTCACCTTGGGCCGGACCCTGGATAACGGGTATGCGACGTTGATTGCGGATCTGAAGGCGGCGGGTTTGCTCGACGAGACGTTGGTCGTGATGATGGGCGAGTTCGGCCGGACGGTGGGGCGGTTGAACGATCAGGCGGGCCGGGACCACTTTACGCAGCAGTTCGCGGTGTTTGCTGGCGGGGGCGTGAAGGGCGGCCGGGCGATCGGCGAGACGGACGCGCAGGGCGCGCGGACGACGGAGTTTGGTTGGGCGGAGGGGCGTGATATCCGGATGGAGGATATTGAGGCGACGATCTACTCGGCGTTGGGGATCAACTGGACGAATGTGCGGTATGACGATCCGTTTGGCCGGGGCTTTGAGTACGTGCCGTATGCCAGCGAGGGATTGTACAAGCCGATTCATGAGCTGTGGGGCTAGAATCGAAGGAGATGACCCGCGTCCAACTTCGCTACCAGCTTTTGAAACCCGTTGACGAGGCTCTGATGAAGAGTATCAACGATGCCCTCGTCATTTATGGCATTGAGCAGATTAAGCTGCAGCCCTCGCTGGACGAGATTCTGGTGGAGTACGACGCTTCGCGGCTGTCGATTGACAAGGTGGAGCACAACCTGAACCGGGCGGGAATCCCGGCGGCGCGGATTCTCCCGGCCCCACCCGAGCCCACTGCGCCGCCGGCGTAGGATGCAACTGACTCTCCTGACCGGTGGTCAGATCTTCGACCAGCTCGGCCGGGGCTCGACTTTCGATGTCAAATTTGTCAGGGGATCCGTCGGAGGGAAGCTTGTCGAGTGCATCAGCGGCGACAAACCGCTCTTTGCGGTTTCCGACATGTGGGCCTCTATTCGGGGCTAAACACGTCCGAGGGCTACAGCTTCCAGGACCTATTGCCGGAGCGGCAGCTTCGTCTGTTCGGAGTTCGGCTGTTCGATAAATACTGCAAGAAAGAACTGCGAACCGTTGTTCTCGTGCACAAACTCGCGGCTTGGAAACTCGTGTATCTGACGCTCCCCTATCTCCGTGCGCTCCTGGCTTCGGCAGGCAGCCTCATCGAACCGGCGAATACGCCGCCGCCCGCCACAGCGTAATCTCCATCCACTGCGAAATCTGCCCGCCGCGCTCGACACTCTCCGCTCGCACCTGATGCCACTCCGGGTCCGCCATGAACGCCGCCCAAGCCCGCTCTCGCTCGCCCAGATCGGTAAACGGCGTGACATACACCAAATTGGGTAGATGCTTGCCCGCCAACGCACTGCTATAGAACACCGGGCGGATCCCTAGCCGATGGAAGATCCCGATCTCCGGGCCCGCGAAGCGTTCGTGCAAAAGCTCCAACTGCGGCCACGACGGCGAATGGTACAGCCGCATCTCAAAGATCCGGCCCTTCTCCCCGCCACCCACCTCCAACTCCGGCGAATAGCTCGTCGGCTGCAGCAGCGTTACGGACGAGTCGGCCGTCGCCGGCGCTTCCACGCGGCTGTCCAGCCACTCCTGCGCCGACCCGTATCCGCGGATGGTCGCCACCTGCGGCATCTGCGACGCCACGACGGCATCGAGCACTATCGCCGGACCCGGATGGGCCGGCAACCAGGTATCCTGAATCCACTGGTGCACCGACGGCCCCTGGGGCCCCTGATGCAGAACAAACTGTTCCAGCACATAAAGCTGGGTCTTCTGAGTTGGCGAAGTTTGGCTAAGCACGATAATAATTGAGATTACCTCTATGCGCGCCGCAATTGGATTTCTCCTGCCCCTCGCCCTCTTCGCGGCCGACTACCGCACGCCCGCCGGCACCCGCCCCGCCGTTCGCCGGCCCGGCGGCGAAACCGTCCTGCCCGGTGGCCGCATGCTCGCGCCCCTCGGCCGGCAGTTCCAAACCGGCCCCGGCATCTGGGGCCTCGCCGTCTCTCCCGACGGGCGCCACGTGGTCTCCGCCGATGGCGGCCCGAACCGTTACTCTCTAACGGTGCTCGACCAGGGCGCGGGTACCTATCGCGTCCGCACCATCGAGGCCCTTGGCTCCCGGCCTAAGCCGGAGGATGACGACGACGAGTTCCGCAGCGTCTTCATGGGCCTGGCCTTTGAGAACAACTATGACATCTGGGCCAGTGAGGGCAACTCCGGACGCGTTCGCCTCGTCGATATCGGCAGCGGGAAGCGGAAGCAGATCTTCGAACTTAATGGCGACGGCTTCGCCGACTCGTATTCCGGCGACCTCGCTCTCGATTCCGCGCGCGGCCTGCTCTACGTCGTCGACCAAGCCAACTTCCGCGTAGTCATTTTCGATACGAAGAAAAGGCGAATGGTGGGTTCGTTTCGCACAGGGCGCCTTCCGTTCGCGATTACACTATCGCCGGACGCCCGCCGCGCCTACGTCACCAATATCGGGATGTTCGAATACAGCGCCGTGCCGGGCGCCGATGCCAAGCAGGCGCGGCTGACCGGCCTGCCGTTCCCGGCCTTCGGCTTCCCCAGCGCGGAAGCGGAGCAAGGCACCACCCGGCAGAATGCCGCCGGCGTCTCCGTGGCGGTGCCCGGTCTCGGCAGCCCCAACGTGAAGGAGGCCAATTCGCTGACCGTCGTCGATATTGACGACCCGGCCGCACCGAAGGTGCTCCAGTTTATCCCCACCGGCAAGCCCTTCGGCAACGGCATCAACGGTGGATCCAGCCCGAGCGGCGTGCTCGCGCACGGCGACCATATCTATGTCGCCAATGGCCACAACGATTCGATCACGGTGATCAACGCGAAGTCGATGGCCGTCGAGCGGGAGATCGAGATCCGCATTCCGGGCCTGGAGTCGCTGCGTGGGGTCCTGCCGACGGGGATGGCCGTCCAGGGCGACTATCTGCTGGTGGCGGAGTCCGGGATCAACGCCATCGGCGTCATCGACCTGAAGCAGCAGAAGCACATCGCTCACCTGCCCTCCGGATGGTTTCCCACGAGCGTCGCGGTGCGCGAGGGAGTTGTCCACGTCGGCAATGCCAAGGGCCACGGCACGGGCCCGAACGCCTCGATGACGAAGGCGTTTGACCGCAGCTTCAACGCCGAACTCCGCCGCGGTACGGTTTCGGTCTACGCCTTCCCGGCTGCGGACGACTTCGCCAAACACACGGCCAAGGTTCTGCAACTGAATGGATTCGTTCCGCAGAAGGTTGAGGGTTCGGCGATGCCGAAGGAGATCCGCTACGTCGTCGTGATCGTGAAGGAGAACCGCACGTTCGACGAAGTATTCGGGGACGTGGTGACGGCCTCGAATGGCGCGGTGAACTCCGCTTGGGACTTGGCGCGTTTGGGGCAGTACGCGATCGTGCAGTCCGAACGCGGGACACTGCAGAATCGCGCCGAACTGCGGAACATCGCGGTCACACCGAACCACCGGTCGCTGATCGACCGCTATGCGTTTTCTGACAATTTCTATGCCGATTCGGAGGTCTCCGTCGATGGCCACCATTGGCTCGTTGGCTCCTACCCGAACGCCTGGACCGAGTCGACGTTGATGGCGGCCTATGGAGGCCAGAAGAATTTCCGGTTCCCCACCGCCGCGCCTGGACGGCTGCTGTACGCGGGCAGCAACTCGTCGGTGCATCCGGAGGAGCAACTCGAAGCCGGGGCGCTCTGGCATCACCTCGAGAAGCACAACATCCGCTTCCGCAACTTCGGCGAAGGGTTTGAGCTGGCTGGCGGCGACGAGGGCGAGGGTCTGAAGCCGACAGGCATCCGGTTCCTAACGAACGTCCCGATGCCGGACCCTCTCTACCGCAACACCTCGCGCGAATACCCGAACTACAACACGAACATTCCGGACCAGTTCCGCGCCTCGCAGTTCATCAAAGAGGTCGAACGCCTCTACATTGAAGGCAATGAGGAGTTTCCGCGGTTCCTCTTCATCCACCTGCCGAATGACCACATGGCGAAGCCGCGGCCGGAGGACGGCTACCCCTATCAGGCCTCCTTCGTTGCGGACAACGACATCGCCCTGGGCCGCATTATGGAGTTTCTTTCAAAGAGCCCATGGTGGAAGCAGATGGCCGTTCTGATCACGGAGGACGACGCGCAGGGCGGCGTCGACCACGTCGACTCGCATCGAACCGTGATGATGGTCGCGAGCCCCTATGCGAAGAAGAACTACGTCTCGAAGGTCAACACGAGCTTCCCGGGACTTTTAAAGACCGCGTTCCGCTTGCTAGGAATGCCTCCGCTGAACCTATACGATGCGGCCGCCGCCGACCTGTCCGATTGCTTCTCCAGCGCCGATCCGGACTTTGCCCCCTTTAAGCTGCTATCGGTCCGGCCCGAGCTGTTCGACCCGGCCAAAGCGCGGGAGCCGCTCGATCCCAAATCGGGACCCAAAATGGATGACCCCCGAGCGCTGAAGGAACTGCAGAAGCCGTAAGCCCTTCATTATAGACTACTTATCAATTGGCCCGGTGGTTGCATGCAGACATTGAATGAAAGCTTTGTTTGCGATTGCGATCGCAATTTCCCCTTGTTTCGCCCTGACGATTACTCCCGATGGCTCGCTTCCCGCGCTGCATCAGCGGATTGATCTTTCTCTGGATGGCATTTCTACTTCCTACTACGCGGGAGAGATCGGCATTCGATTTAATGACGGTTCGCCCGCACTGCTCTATTGCGCCGACCCGTTGACCTGGCTGCGGAATGAGACGGTGGCCGTGACGGCGGTCCCCTCCGGTACCCTGTCTTACGGGCCGCGCCTAGCCTGGTTGCTGCAAAACTATAGCGGCGGCATCACTGCGGGCTGGCAGGCCGCGGCATTGCAGTTTACAGCATGGGAGATCGTGCTGGATGGCGGCGACGGCTTTACGGCCGGTCGGATGCAGGCGCGTTCGTCTACCGACGCCGGGGTTTTGGCGCTGGCCAACGACATGCTGGCGGCGAGTGCGGGTCAGGCAACGTCTGGCGTCAGCTTCTACGTTCCCGATCAAGGTCCGAGCTATTCGCAGACCTTGTTCGGTTTCAGCCCGACGGCAGGGCTGGTGGTCAACGAGACGCCAGAACCAGCGTCGCTTTTACTGATGGGTGCTGGATTGTTTCTAGTTGGCATATGGCGGCGAGGAGGAAACGGCACCCGAGGGTGAGTGGCAGCCTCACAGTCTAGCTACCGGTGGCCGGCCGCAGTGGGACCAGGATCGAGGAAAACCTCGTCTGGTCCACTACGACCACCGGCACCTCAGTCCAGTCCCCGCGGGATGAAACCGTTGGGCACCCGCCACAAACTGCGGTTGCGGAGGGCGACGGGGCGCCGAGGAGTGTTCATGCGCCTTGGCCTGCAAGAAGCGCGCCGCGCGCGACAATCAGTTCGGGCTGCGGGGCGAGTTCGACGCGGCAGGTAGATCGGAGCGCAGGAACGGCGCGGCGCTCGACGGCGGAGAGAGCGGCGGTAAGGTACCCGCGGTAGGAGAGGGTACCGCCGTAGAGGCCAATGCGTTCAGGACGGAGCAGATTGATAAGCGTCGCGAGCCCTGCGCCGAAGGCATCGCCGGCGGAGCGGACGGCGGCTATCGTGACGGTATCGTGGCGGCTGAGGCTTTCCGCGAGTTCGGCAGCGGTGAGATTGAGACGAGCGAGGAGCGCGACGCCGGAGGCAACATCGTCGAGGATGCTTTGCGGGCCGATGCGGCGGCCAGCGACTTGGATGGCAGCGGCGATGGCGGTGCCAGAGCCAACGATGGCCACAGTGGCGTCGGGCGCGGCGTTGGCGGCATAGGCGGTGAGGGCGGCCTGGCCATCATTCAGGACGGCGGCGGCGCTGGGCCGCCAGCCGGTGAAGAGCGGAAGCACGTCGCAGGGGCCGATGGCGCCATCAGCGGCCACGAGGCCCGGGACGGCGATGCCGCAGACGACTTCGGCGGGGGCGAGTTCGGCGAGGATGGTGGCCAGGTGGGCAGTGAAATCAGCCGGGGTGAAACCGGGACCGGTGGAGAACTTCCACGAGCGTTCGCCGGCGGGGGTTCCCGCGAGGACGAGCAGCTTGGCGCCACCGAGGTCGACGCCGATGGGGATGGAGGGCATATCCTTCATTGTCAGGGCGGGGCTTAAGATCGTCCAATCCACCCCCCGTTCGATGATGTGCGCTGTGGCGGCGGTGGGCTACTGCAGTTGGGCGATGACACGTTGCAGGTGGTCGCGTTGGGGGAGCAGTTGACCGCGCCGGTACCAGATGCGCGCGGCATTTCCGAGATAGACGGCGGCGAGCATTAGGCTAAGGCTGACTACGGCGTTCTCGTTCATTTTGCCGGCGGCGTGGAGCTGATAGAGGAGGACGGCGAAGAGCGGAACGGTGAGGGCGGCATAGAGTCCGAGCGTTTTCTGGCTGGCGAGTTCCTGGTCGACTTCGCGGAGCGAGAGTTGGAGGGCCTCGGCGACGGCGGCAGTGGATTGGCGCCAGGCTTGGCGGAGGCGGAGTAGGCGGCGGATAAGAATGGCCAGGAAGCCGAGTGCAAGCAGCGGCAGGGCCAGAGCGAGGGGGGAGAACGACACGTTGGCGAAGGCGAGGGCCGTCGCGGCGAGGGTATTGACCGTAGCGAGGCCGAGGATGATGAGGCGGCCGCGATGGGCGCGGCGGGCCCGTCTCGCGAGATCGGCCGGGGTGGGAGCGGCCTGGCTGCGCCAGGCGGCTTCGTAGGATTCGAGGTTCATGTGAGCATCTCCTTGAGGCGTTGACGGAGCCGCGTGAGGCGGGCTCCGATGTTGGTTTCGGTGAGGCCGAGGACCTGCGTGATTTCGGCGTAGGTGAGGCCGTCGAGGTGGAGCAGGATGAGAGAGCGGTCGAGCTCCGGAAGTTGGGCGATGGCGGCGTAGAGTTGGTCGAGTTGGTCCGTGTCCCGGATGGGCGCGGGGAGGTCGGGCAGCGGGACGTGGGGGCGGCGTGAGCGGGTCCAGTTCAGGGCGCGGTTGAGGGCTACGCGGTAGATGAACGTTTGGGGTTGCGATTCGGCGCGATAGAAGGGGAGGGCGTCCCACAGAGCGAGGAGGAGGTCCTGGTGGAGGTCGTCGCGATCAGTGGGATTGGCGTAGGCGCGGGCGATCTTGTGCAGGATGGCGCCGTATTGCTGGAGCCAGGCTTCGAAGGTCGCGAGTCGGGGCGGAGTAGGCACGTTCGCAGGATTAGGAACGGGCGAAGGCTGATTCCTTACAAAGCGGTAGGATTTCAGTGTATGGCGGGACGGAGGAGGAGAGCAGAGAGGATTCTGTTTGTTGACGAGGAACGCGATAGCGGGATCTTGCCCGGCAGCTTATGAGCCCGGTCCGAATGGAAATTGTCTCGATGGCCTCAGTGGACGCTGAGGTGACGCCCACGCAATCGGTTCTGCACAGGGTCATCGCCCGGGAATGAACTGAAACTTTGAGTTCAGGCTAGGTGATGTAGGCGCGGGTGTGGCGGTAGTGGCGGGTCAAGCTGGGATCGCCGGTGACGCAGATAGCGGTGTCGAGGGCGTCGGCGATAAGGCCCGTGGGGGCGACGACGGTGACTTGGCGCGGAGTCGAGAGCGGGCGGCGGGTGCGCGGGTCGATGATGTGGGAGTGGCGCTGGCCGTCGATGACCGTATACTGCTCGGCGTCGCCGGCCGTGGAGACGGCGGCGTTTTTGAGGGTGAAGACGCGTTCCGCCGCCTGGACGCGCCAGCCGCGTTGGCCTGGGGGCGGTGCGCCGCAAACGATGTCACCGCTGATGGCGATCAGGGCGCGGGGGAGGCCGAGGGCCCGGAGCGCCTCGTCGGCGATGTAGCCCTTACCGAGGCCGCCGACGTCGAGGCGGATGCCGGGGTCGTCGAGCCAGGCCATGTTGCCCTTGAGGTGGAGGTGCTGGTAGCCGGAGGGGAGATGGGAGGGCGGGAAGGTTTTGGTTTGACGCCAGTGACGAATGAGGGCCCCTGCCGTGATGTCAAAGGCTCCTTGGGTTCGTTTCGCTACTTGCTGCCCGGTTTGGAGGACACGGGCCAGTTCGGGGGAGATCTGGCGGGGAGTTGTAGAGATCTGATTGAGTTCGGAGCCGGGGAGGTAGTCAGAGAGGATCTGGTTCAGGGCCGCTATGCGGGCGTAGGCGCGGCGGAAGGCGGCGCGGGCCTCGTCGACATTCCGGGCGTAAGCCGTGATGCCGACGAGGGTGCCGAGGTGGGGCTCCACCGCTTCGAATCGTTCGAGCGCCGGGGCGGCGCTACTCGCGCTCGACGCCGTTATTCCAATAACGAAACATCTGCGCAGCACTGGGAACCTTCAGCGGACGGACGAGGCGGAAGCCGAGGAACTGAGCATCCGTGAGATACCAGATGGACTTGGGCAGTTGAGGATCCTGCATCTTCCACTGCGGGTCGGACCAGATGCGCTGGCCGCAGCCGAGCTTGTCAGCCGGATCGGACCACGCGCCGCCCTTGGCGACGTGGGGATAGGGCTTGGTGGACAGGACATAGCCTTCCGGAGGCAGAGGCTTGCCGTAAGCCTTTTCATCGTATTGGTCGAGCGTCCATTCGGCGACGTTGCCGAGCATGTCATAGATGCCGAGCTTGTTGGGCTTCTTCTTGCCGACCTGATCGTACTTCTCGGGTGCGTTGCCGGTGTACCAGGAGCGTTCGTTGATGGGGGTCGCTTCGGTATCGCCGATGCGGCAGGCATGCTCCCATTCGGCTTCGGTGGGGAGGCGGTAGAACTGACCGGTCTTCGTCGAGAGCCATTGCGCGTACTTGTTCGCGGCGTGTTGAGTCATCGAGATGGCGGGGTAGCCATCGATGCCCATGCCGAACGACATTTCGACGTAGGGCTTGGTGGGTCGTGAGATCGCGTCGATCACCGGGTCCGCACCACGGGCCTCGTTGGCTAGATTCTGGAACATGAAAAGGCGGTACTCGTCCCAGGTGACTTCGTGGGAGGCCATCCAGAAGGGAGCAATCTTGGCGTCACCGGGGACGGGCAGCATTTCGAACTCTACGGTGGAGTGGGGAATCGTGCGTTTGTAGGGCTTGAGTTCGGTGGCCTGCTCCATCTTTGGGTGGATGCGGGCGACGAGGGCCTCATCGTCCTTAATTTTTTGCAGCGGGAGCTTGAGGGTTAGAGTTTCGGGCCAGGGGGCGCCGGCGGCGATCCAGGCTTTCAAAATTTCCCGCTGGACGGGAGGGATTGGTTGACCACCCGGGGGCATGGCCATCGACGTGCCGGGGGCGAGCTCAGTAGTGCTATAAAGCAATGACTTGGCCTGATCGCCGGGGACCAGCGCCGGACCGCGCGTGCCGCCCTTGAGGGCCGCGGCGCGGGTATGGAGCCTGAGGCCGGAGAGGCCCTTTTCGGCTCCGTGGCAGGAGAGGCACTGCTGCTCCAGGACTTGCCCAAACTCGGGGGTTTGCCCGAAGGCGAACAGCGGGAGAAAAAAGAGACTGAGGCGCATTAGACGAATTTGGTGCGGCCGGGCAGCGGCATCGGTT
Source organism: Bryobacterales bacterium (assembly GCA_038215275.1). GTDB lineage: Bacteria > Acidobacteriota > Terriglobia > Bryobacterales > Bryobacteraceae. The sequence continues at coordinate 11,067 of JBBQRA010000173.1, forward strand.
CGTTCTGCACGCTGCCGGACCATTCGACCTTATCCGGGAAGATGCGGTGTTGGGAGTTCATGAGCTGCTCCCAGGTGATCTGCTGGCCGGTGTAGGCGGCCATGCGGCCCATGATGCCCAGAAGCGTGGAGGTACACATGCGTTCGCCGTCGTTGAGCGGAGCGCCCTTGCGGATGCCGGCGAACAGGTCGTCGTGCTCCTTCTGGTACATGTCGTACTTCTCTCCGGAGAAGGTCCAAGGGTTTTCGCCGACGATGCGGGGATTGGGGCCGCGGCCGATGATGGCCTGGCCTTTGGTGCCCATGATGTAGTCGGCGTTTTCGTTGTAGCAGCCTTCCATTTGGCGGTTAGAGACGAAGGCGCGGACGTTGTTGGGATAGAGGTAGTTGACCGCGAAGTGGTCGTAGATGTTGCCGCCTTCGGCCGGGATCTGGCGGCCGCCGGTGGCGACGCAGGAGACGGGGGGCTGGTCGTTAAAGGCCCAAGCCACTTTGTCGACGGTGTGGATGGCCTGTTCGACGAGCGAATCGCCGCAGAGCCACTGGAAGTTGTACCAGTTACGAATCTGCCATTCGACTTCGGACATGCCGGCGGGCCGGGTGTCGGCCGGGGGCATGGGCTTCACCGGGTTGGTGTAATAGGTTCCGTAGTAAGAGACGATGTCGCCGATGGAGCCGCCCTTGATCTTATCGAAGGTGTCGACGATGTAGTTCGAATAGCGCCAGCAAAAGCCAGCGACGAGGGAGAGGTTCTTCTCCTTTGCCATCTTCGAGGTTTCCATGACGTGGCGGATGCCGGGGACATCGACGGCCATGGGTTTTTCGCAGAAAACGTGTTTGCCCTTTTCAATGGCGTAGCGGAGCTGGGCGGGGCGGAAGCCGGGAGGGGTGGCGAGGAGGACGACGTCGACGTCGGAGTTGATGAGCTTTTCGTAAGCGTCGAGGCCGACGAACATGTTGGCCTTTTCGACCTTGACCTTGTCGCCGTGGATCTTCTTGAGGCGCTCGACGGAATCGTCGATGCGTTCCTGGAACACATCGGCCATGACGGTGAGATTGGCGAAGTCATCGGCCTTGAGGGCCTGGGAGGCGGCGCCGGTGCCGCGTCCGCCGCAGCCCACGAGGCCAACTTTAATGGCCTTCGAGCCCTGGAGGGCGGAGAGGACGGCGGGGGCACCGAGGATAAGGGCTCCGGACTTCAGGAAGTCACGGCGAGGGTTCTGTTCCATATTCACTAGGATATACCCGCTTTTCGGCTGACCGTTACTCCCACCGCAACGCAGTCGCCGGGTCGACTCTAGCTGCGCGCGAACTGGGCAGCCAGGCAGCTAGCAGGGCGGTAATCGCGAGGACGGCGACCGTGGGGGCCAGGCCTTGCTGGAACTGGAGCGCGATAGCCCCCGCAGCGCCGAGGGAGAGGCCGAGGATTGTCCAGAGAAGGGCCTGGCGTAGGACTAGGGCGCGAACCTGGCCAGGGGTGGCGCCGAGAGCCATACGGACGGCGATCTCCCTGCCGCGGCTAGCGACCAGGAAAGCCAGGACGCCATATAGGCCGATGGCGGCCAGGAGGAGACCTGTGAACGCGAAGCCGCCGAGGAGGGCGGATTCGAAGCGGGGTTGGGCAGTGAGGCCTGCGACTTTGTGGGTCAGGGGATAGGGGTCGACGGGGAGGCGGGGATCCAGTTGACGGAGTTCG
>JBBQRA010000174.1:0-12512 GCA_038215275.1 Bryobacterales bacterium
GGGGGGACACATTGTGGCGTGGAACCCTGGGGCGGAGCGGCTATACGGTTGGAGTGAGGACGAGGCGCTGGAGCGGAGCTACCGTAGTCTGCTGGTGGATCGCGATGCGGCGCGGGCGATGGCGGAATTGCGCCTGCGGGCGGAGCTGATCCCGTCGGTGCTGGTGAACGACGGCGGGGAGGTTTACGCGATCGCGACGACGGAACGGGCCAGTTGATATGATGCCAACCATGCGCATCACTCTCTTGCTGGTATTGACGTGGGTGGCAGTGGCCCAGACGAAGCCGGTGGTGGGGGTGGGCGGCATCGTTCACGAGACGAACACATTTAACCCGCGCAAGACGCGCCTGGAGGACTTCGCGACCGGATTGGGCGCGGCCGAGGGCATTCTGCGCGGGCAGGACGTGCTTACGAAGTCCGAGAAGTCGAACAACACGACAGCCGGCTTCATCCATGGCGCGGCGCAGGCCGGGTATACGCTGTTTCCGACGATGGTGGCCGGGCCACAGACCATGGGCACGGTGCTGAATAGCGCGTTTGAACCGCTGGTGGCGGAGTTGATCAGCCGGTTGAAACAGGCGCCGAAGCTGGACGGGATTCTGCTGTTTCTGCACGGGACGATGGTGACGGAGAGCTATCCGCATGCCGATGCCGAGGTGGTGCGGCGGGTGCGGGCGGCGTTCGGCGAGACGATTCCGATTGTGGTGGTGCATGACTTTCACGCCAATATCTCGGAAGAGATTGTTCGGTTGTCGACCGTGTTACTGAGTTATAAAGAGTGTCCCCATTTGGATGCCCGGGAGGCGGGCGTGAACGCAGCCCGGATTATGGGCGATATTCTGAGCGGGAAGGTGAAGCCGACGCAGGCGTTGGCCAAGCCGCCGATGCTGCTGAACATTTTGTTCCACAACACGTACGCCGCTCCACTGCAGGCGATTACGGACGCCAGTAAAAAGCTGGAGAAGACGCCGAAGGTGTTGGCGGCGAGCGTAGCGGGCGGCTATCAGTACGCCGATATTCCGGCGATGGGGCCGAGCGTGGTGGTGGTGACGGACAACGATCCGGCGCTGGCGCGGCGGGAGGCGGACCGGCTGAGCGGGATGCTATGGGACTTGCGGGAGCAACTGGTGATGAAAGCGCCGACGGCGGCAGAGGCCGTGAAGATGGCGATGAATAACGGGCAGTTTCCGGTGACGCTGATGGACGCGGGAGACAATATCGGCGGGGGTTCGGCGGGGGATAGCACGTATATTTTGACGGAACTTTTGAAGCAGAAGGCGGAGGGATGGGTGGTGGTGATTTCCGATCCCGCGGCGGTGCAGGCGGCGATCAAGAGCGGCGTGAGCGGGGCGTTCGATATGCCGGTGGGTGGGAAGACGGACAACCTGCACGGGGATTCGGTGCGGGTAAAGGGGAAGGTGAAGGGGATCCACGACGGGCGGTTTGTGGAGCGCGCGGTGCGGCATGGGGGCGGGCGGTACTGGGATATGGGGGTGACGGCGGTGATTGAGGTGGAGGGGTCGACGCCGGATATGCCCAATTTGCTGGTTTTGACGCCGAAGCGAATTATTCCGTTCAGCCTGGGGCAACTGGTGAGTCTGGGGATTTTCCCCGAGTACATGAAGATTCTGGTGGCGAAGGGGACGATTGCGCCGCGGGCGGCGTACGAACCGATTTCGGCCCGGATTATTGAAGTGGATTCGGGTGGGGTGACGGGCATGAACCCGGCGCGGTTTACTTATCAGCGGATCCGGCCGGGGCTGTTCGGTGCTCAGTGAGATGAGGCTTGCGGAGGGTGACGGTGATGCCGTCGTGGAGTTGGCCGGGCAAGAGGGCGCAGGCGAGGTTGTATAGCAGGGCGCTGGGGCCGAAGTAGTTGCGGAGCCAGAGGCCGGTGACTTCGAGGTTGACGCGCTTGGCGAGGTAGCGGAGATCGGTGGCCGTGTACTCGCAGAAGTGGCCGGGGTTGCTGGCATCTTCACGGATGATCTCGAATGGGCTGCGGCCGCACAGGAGTCCCAGGCGCTTGCCGAGGCTGATGGGGTTGGGCGTTTGGAGGATCAAGGCGCCGCCGGGGCGAAGCCAGGACGCGGCGCAGGAGAGGACGTGGGTGGGGGCGGTGTGGAGATGCTCGATGACTTCGGCCATGACGACGATATCGTAGGGAGCAACCGGGGGCCACTGGGCGGGATCGGCGGCATGGTTGAGATCGAAGTTGATGTGCTGGCCGAGAAGTTGGCCGGTGAAGCGGTGGTCGAAGTAACCGAGGGTGTCGATGACGGCGTGGGGGAAGGCCTGCTGGAAGAGTAGGGTCTGATGGGAGAGGCCGACGTCGAGCAGACGGGTGAAGGGGCGCTGGCTTTTCTCTACCCGATGCAATATGTCGAGTAGGAACTCATAGCGGCGTTGATGGAACTGTAAATAATTCGCTGGGGACGCTTCCATCGACCGTAGCTTTCGATTGTAGAGGATAATCAAAGCAGTGTCTAAGTCGAAGGATCTGGAGCAGCGCTTGGCGCGGACGGAGCAACAGTTCCGCCTTTTTCAACGAATCAGCCGTTTGATGGTGAGTGAATCGTCGTTGCAACAAGTGTTGAACTCGATTGTGAAGCTGATACAGGAGTTCACGGCTTGCGATTCCTGCCTGGTCTATCTGCTGGAAGACCGGCAGTTGGTGCTGTGCGCTTCCAATACGGCGACGAATGAAGCGTTGGGCGAGGTGCGGTTGCATCTCAACGAAGGGTTGACGGGATGGGTAGCGCGGGAGCGGCGGTTGCTGGCTATTTCGCGGGAAGCCTATAACGATTCCCGCTTCAAAACATTTGCGGAACTGGAGGCGGACACCTTCGAGGCGTTTCTATCGGCTCCGGTGATGGCGCGGAGCAAGGTGGTGGGCGTGATCAACGTGCAGCACCGGGAGCCGCATGCCTACACGGGCGATGATATGGAACTGCTGACGACCGTGGGCGAGCAGGTGGGGTGTCTGCTGATGCTGGCGCGGCTGGACCGGGAAATGATGGAGCGCTCAATGTCGCTCGAGACCGTGCTGGCGGGAACGGCGACGGTGAGGGGTTAATGCTGCGTCGCTGCTTGCTCGGGGCATTTCTGCTGGCAGCCGCGGCAGGGGCGGCGGACAAATGGAACATCGCGTTCTTCCACGATGAAAAAGATTCGACGCTGACGCTGGGGGAGATTGTGTTTCCCTCCGAACGGCGCGGCATCGCCATTGGGGTGTTGAACGAAAAGAGCCGGGTGAAGCCGGTGGCCGTGGTGACCGGTGACGGGGGCGATCGCTGGGAACTGGTGCCGTTGAAGGATGTTCCGACGACGATCACTTGCGTGAACGATTCGGCGTGCTGGATGGCGACGGACGGCGGCGTGTTGTACTCGGAAGAGGCGGGGCGGACGTGGCGGAAAGTATCGAAGCAGAAAGGCATTCTGACGATGCATTTCGACTCCGCGACGCACGGGTTTGCCGGGGGCGAGAAGAAGACGATCTGGGAGACCAAGGACGGCGGGAAGAGCTGGGACCCGATTGAGGCGACCAAGGAGATTTCGGCGAAGCCGGAGTTCTCGGTGTTTCACACCATGGGGTTTGGCGGGAGGACTGGGCTGATTGCGGGGACGAGCCGTCCGCCGCGCCGGGACGATATGAGCCTGTTTCCGCCGTGGATGGAGCCGGAACGCGCGGCGAAGCGCCGGGACTGGCCGAACCTGATGATGCTGGCCGAGACACGGGATGCGGGTGCAACGTGGAAGATGTCATCGGCTTCTATCTTCGGCATGATCAGCCGGATTCTGGTGGACCCGGCCGGGTTTGCGGTGGTGCTGCTGCAATTCGGCGACACGTTTGAAGTGCCGGCCGAGGTGAGCCAGATTGATTTCAAGACTGGCAAAATGACGGCGATGTACCGGACTAAGGAACATGCCGTGACGGACGTGGCTTACCTGGCGAACCGTTCGATTGTGGCGGCGGGAACGCAGCCGTCTGGACTACGGAGTTTGCAACTGCCGGGCAAGGTTGTGATCCGCGAGGCGAAGATCGATGGGGTCAGCAAGGTGGGGGCGTTCGAGGAGCATGCAGTGGATTACCGGGCCGTCGCCCGGCAAGTGAAGCTAGCTGTTGCGCCGAACGGCCAATTGTGGGCTGCTACTGACGCCGGGATGATTCTTCGGCTCGACCGCGGGGCCGTCGTCGCTAAATAGGGGGCTGCCCCCGGCAGGAATCACGATCGGGCTCCTCTTGGAGCGGGCGGACTGGCTGAATTGCAGCTTGATCCGCCGGTAGCTCCAGAAGTTATGCCGGCAGTACTCGCAGCGGACCGCCTTGGCGCCAAAGGCGACGGCTAAGCGAGTGCCGGGAGGAGGATTGTAGTGGTCTGTATTCCACTTCGATAGGTCCAAGCGATGGCAACAAGGGCACTTTGCATAGAGCATTTGCCGGGCCCACCAAATGCTAGCGCGGAAACGGTGATCGCAATCCAGACAGCGGAACGGAAATATACCGATGAGATTCAGTGCCTTACCGGAGACAGAGCGCGACCGGGACGAACGCACGGAGTCGGATCCGCAACGGGAACACGTGATCAGCATGAGATGGGAGTAAATTTATATTACTCGAATCCCAGTACGATTCCAGTAGGATTTCTCTGGCTGGTTACAGCTTCAGTACTAAAGCGATGGAGATACTGCTCCCGATACTCGCGGAAAGCGGTCAGGAGGCGGGTGATGACGGTGGAGTCAGTTGTGCGGAGGCCGAGGGATTCGATCTCAGCCACGGGCAGGAGCTCGCGGGTGGAGGAGGTGATGAAGACGGCGTCGGCTCTCTGAAGGTCGGCTGGGGACAGATGGCGCTCGGTGATCGTGATGCCGGGGATGGTGACGGCTTCGAGGAGGATTTCGCGGGTGATGCCGGGTAGACAGCCGGATTCGAGGGGCGGGGTGACGACCGTTTCGCCGAAGACGGCGAAGAGGTTGGCGGAGGTGCACTCGCTGATGCGGCCGTGCTCATCGAGCAGGACCACTTCGTCGTAACCGCGCTGGCGGGACTGTTCGTACCAGGTGAGATTCTGGGACCAGGCGGTGATTTTTGCGCCAGAGAATTCGTTAGCGCCGTGGCGGGCGTCCCGCTTGAGGGCGAGGCGGGCGTGAGCGCCCCAATTCACGAGATCTTTGGTGAACGCGATGACGTCGTACGGGCGGGTGAGGCCGGGGGCGTCGAAAGCACCACCGGTATTGCGGATGATGGCGACACGGAGGGTCGAGTTTTCGGCCTGGTTGGCGGCGACGAGGCGGAGTAGGGTGGCGTGCAGTTCTTCGGCCGAGGGCGGCATGGGGACGTGCATGCGCTGAGCGTCGCGCATCATGCGGTTCCAATGGCGCTCGTAGGCGAAGAGAGATCCGTTTGAGACGTGTAGGGTGGAGAAGACCCCCCAACCGTTGAGCAGACCGACCTGTCCGGGGGAGAGAAAGCGTTCGGAGGAGTCGCGCACCTCTTCGTTGTAAAGCAGGCAGCGATGCATGCTCTGATTGTAGCGGCTTTATGATAGGGGGAGATGCAGATTACGGTGGTGGGTGGCGGGATCATTGGGTGCGCGGCGGCATGGCGATTAGCGCAGGGCGGGGCGCGGGTGACGGTGTGCGACCGGGGCCGGATTGGGGGGGAGGCGAGTTGGGCGGGGGCTGGGATGTTGGCGCCGGGCGGCGAGTTTGGCGAGGATTCGCGGTGGGGGCGGTTGGGCGTAGAGAGTTTGGGGATGTATCCGGCATTTGTGGCGGAGTTGGAGGCGGCGAGCGGCCGGCGGATCGATTTCCGGGTTTGCGGGGCGGAGGAGATTGCAGACGACGCCGGGGAGATGGAGCGGCGGGTGGGGGTGCAGCGGCGGATGGGGATTCGCGTGGAAGCAATGGGGGGTGGGCGGTGGTGGTACCCGGACGAAGCGGTGGTGAACCCGCGGGACGTAGTGGCGGCGTTGCGGAAGGCAGGGGACGGGTTGGGGGTGGAGTTCCGGGAAGGGGTGGAGGTCCGGGAAGGGGAAGGCGACGCGGTGGTTTGGGCGACCGGGGCTTGGGCGCCGGGAGGATTCCCGGTGAAAGGGCATCTGATCCGCTACGACTTGGCGCCGGGGAGCTTGCCGCGGATTATTCGGCAGGGGCACTTTTATGTGCTGCAACGGGCGACGGGAGAGACGATTGCGGGGGCGGATATGGAGCGCGCGGGGTTTGACCGAACGGTGCTTCCGGCGGCGGTGGCGGAGATTCGGGCGGCGGTGGAGGAGATGGTGCCGGAGTTGCGGGGCGTGGCGGTGGCGGAGGCGTGGAACGGGTTCCGGCCTGGGTCGCCGACGGGGGAGCCGGTGGTGGGACGGCGAGGGGAGAGCCGGGAATGGGATGCGTACGGGCACTTCCGGAATGGGATCCTGCTGGCGCCGATTACCGCCCGGGTGTTGTGTGACGAGATTCTCCCCAGTTTGAGGAAGGGTTAGTGCGGGCGTCGGGGCGGGCGAGTGGGGGATTGGGGCGCTTGGTTTGGTCGGGGATTATGTCAGCGGGAGGCGGACGGAGTGGCATTCCGCCATTTACCGTCCGGCTATTGTGTGACGAGATTCTCCCCAGTTGGGGAAAGGGTTAACGCGAGCGTCGACGCAGGCGCTGATGAGGTCGGCGACGCGGCTCCGGCGGCGTTGGAGGGCGAGGAGGAGGTTCTCGAGGTGTTCGCGCTCGTCGCCCGGGAGCCAGGAGGGGGGAATCTGCCGGGCAGTTTCGTCGAGGATCTCTTCGGGGAAGTGGCGGACGAGTTCTAGCCAGGGTTCGAAGTTGGCGAGCGAATTTACGGGGCGGTAGACGTCGTGGCGGAAATAAAGGCCCTGGAGGGGGGAATCGATGAACTCCCAGTGAGGGCCGTTGAAGATGTAGCCGTGGTCGATCATCTGGGCGACGAAGCCCACCTTCAAAGGCGTTTCGGGGTTAGTTAGCCAGTCGCCGAGACGGGCGCGGAAGAAGATGGCTTGGCGGGAATCGGCGTTGGCGCACCATTTATCGAAGACAAGGGCGCCGAGGAAATCGGGGCGATTGGCGACTTTGGGGAGGAGGGAATCCGGGATGAAGTCGTAGATGGCCTGCATCATCGGGTTGCCGGGGAAGAGCGAGCCGAAGTGCCAGCCGGGCAGGATTTCGCGGCGCGTGGAGCCGAGTTGGATGGCGATTTCCGGATTGTCGCGGAGGAAGCCGGGGGAGAGTTCGATCAGCCGCGTTTCGGGGCAGGCGACGCGGAGATAGGGCAGGATGCCCGCCGCGATCCATTCGTTGACGAGGATGCGGCGATGCTGCGGGTTCTCGAGAAACTTAACGACGTACCAGCGGCCGTCGTCGGCTTCGAGGAGGTGGGCTTGTGCCCCGCCGCGCATGCGACGTAGGAATCGGCGAGCCTGGATTGGCATTCTGCTCTAAACTAGAGAATTATCCCAAACGCGGAGGACCCATAGGATATGGCAGACGAAAAAGAGAATGAAGCGGCGAAGCCGGAGAAGAATGAGACGGACCAGGTTGCCTTGGAGCTGATGAAATTCATCACGGTGACGACGGGTTACGGCAAGGGCTCGGCGAACGCCGGTTTTACGGGGAAGACCTCGGCTGGGCGTACGCCGGAAGAGCAGGCCGAGTCGTTGTTAGAGCTGTTTCAGCGGTGCCGGAAGGCCGTGAAGCAGCCGGTGGATTAGTAGGAAGACTACGATGAAACGGGGGCTGGAAGAGATTCCGGCCCCCGTTTTGTTTTTTAGCCTAACGCTTTTTGGCGGGGACGTTTTTAGCAGGCGCCTTTTTGGCCGGAACTGCCTTCTTGGCTGGCGGAGCGTTCTTGGCTGGCGGAGCGCTCTTGGCTGGCGGGGACAGCACGGGGACAGCTTTTTTGGCGGGGGAAACGGCCTTCTTAGCAGGTGAGGAGGCTTTTTTCGTTGGGTTTTCCGCCTTTTTGGCGGACGTTTTCTTGGCGGGTGCGCCCTTCTTGCTGGCGGGCTTTACCGGCGGCGATGGCGGCACGGGTTTGCGCCGTGGCGGGAGCTGGCCCGGCGCGAGAACCATGGAAGGCGGGAGCGGGGGGTCCGGCTCGAACAGAAACTTCGCTTCGTCCACCGGGCGCGGGCGGAGGACGGGGAGCGACGGTGGAGGGGGCGCCAACGGGATAGCGATTTCTCGGCGCTCAAGTTCGCTCAATTCGTCGTCTTCCTCATCGTCAGCATACTCGCGAATATCGGAGGCGAGTTCTACGTACTGATCGTCGAGGGTGAGATCGTCAAATTCGTCGTCTTCAAAAGGTCGGGACCACACGGCCGGCTGATACATGCGTCTATTCATTCTTGCAGAGAATGCAAGACGAATGATACCCCGAAACTACCCGCGGCGAGTACGATTTGCCGCAGAGGCCGTAACGGGCTTCCGGGCAGCAGGTTTGGCAGCAGACTTGGCAGCAGGTTTCGCCGCGGCTTTAGCTGTGGTTTTGGCGGACGCAGCCGGAACCCTGCGGGAAGCGGCGGCGGCGGAGCGCACCGGAGCCTTGCCCCAAGCCACTTTCGTCGAGCGGGCCCGAGATGCCTTGGCGGCGCGCGGCGCCGGAACGGGCGCAGCGGGAACCACCACCAGTGAACCGGCGTCCATGTCTTCCTTCAGCCCAGCATTCACGGCCAGCAGGCCATCCGGGGAGGATCCGAATTTCCGGGCAACAGCGGCGAGATCTTCGCCGGGCTCGGTCCGATGAACGCGCCAGGCCAAGCGTTTTCCTTCGGGGACCAGTTCAAGGCCGGCCATCAAGCTCATCAAAGTGCCTTTCGGGAGATGGAGGCGGTAGCCGGCCGGGGCTACGTCTCTTAACAGCGCCGGATTCAGTTCCTTGATGCCGGAGACCGGCTGGCCGGTCAGGTCAGCGACCAGCGCGAGGCTGGTGAGCGCAGTCAACTCCACGGTGTCGTACTGCAGCGGCTCATCGTAGATGATGTCATCGAGGCCATAGTTCGATGGGTTCTTGGACATGATGGTCATGGCCAGGATGATGGGGACGTAGTTGGAGGTCTCGAGCGGCAGCACGCCACGGCTGCGAAGTTCCCAAACGTCGGCATAGCCGGTCTTTTCGACGGCCCGGTCGACGTTGCCGGGGCCGCAATTGTAAGCGGCAATGGCGAGGTACCAGTCGCCAAACTGATGATAGAGATCGCGCAGATGACGCGCGGCGGCGCGGGTGGCCAATTCCGGATCAAAGCGCTCATCGACGTAGGCATCCTGACGGAGGCCGTATTCGGCGCCACGGCCGGGGATGAACTGCCACATGCCGCCGGCGCTCATATAGCTAACGGCACGGGGCAGGAAGCCCGACTCGGCCTGGGCGAGGAAGATGAACTCCTGCGGAATGCCTTCTTCGTCGAGGATGCGGGAGATCATCGACTTGTACTTGCCGGCGCGGCGGAGGCCGGCGCGGATGGTGCCGCGGCCGCGCTCGCCGGAGAAGTAATTAATGAACGACAGCACGGCATCGGGGGCTTCGAGCGGAAGTTGGCTGACGGTGGCGGCGACTTCATCGCGCACCATGGGCTTGATCTTGGGATCGATGGGAAATGTCAGGCTGAGAATGTCGTCAATGGGAGCTTTGTCGAAGTTGGTTTCGCCGGTCGCGGCCCCGGCGCCGAGGCCAGCGACGTCCAAACGATGAATTTTGGCGACCAGTTCTTCAAAGCGCTTGTCGAAGTGGGCCCGATTCACGGGATCGGCTTTTGAATTCAAGACCAGGTCCAGGGCTTCGTCGAACAGCTTTCGCGCGTCGGTGACCTTGCCCGCCTGATAGAGCTTGCGCCCCTCTTCAAACATGACTTCGGCGCGGCTCATCCGTTCGTCTTTACGAGTCGGCTTAGCCGGAAAGGGCTGGCTGACCAACGGAGGCACCGCGTGGGTAATCAGACCGGTAGAGGAAGGGTCGGGCACTTTACCGTCATCTATTTCATCAGTGGCGGCGGCGCGGGCGGCAAACGTGAGGGGCTGCGCGTGAACTACTGGCAGGCTCAAGGCCCAAGCTAGGGTGCTCGCGGAAAGCGTCTTTAGGAAGAAGCGCATTCAGTCTCCATACCGGAGTTGGAATAAGGGCTACATAGCAACCCCCTTACTCTACTATTTTTGGAATCGGGGGGGCAACCCGGCAGACCTAGTACTATAGATCGGCCGGGTTGGTACCAAACTTTAGTCCGCCTCGTCATCATGGGCGTGGGAACCGGCGGCGCGGGCCGCGGCGACGATCTTTTCCGCCTGCGGGGCGGGCAGGAAGTCATAGTGATCGAACTCCATGGAGTACGACCCCCGGCCCTGCGTCTTGGCGGTCAGATCATTCTGATATGTCAGCATCTCGGCCATCGGGACGAGCGCGCGGATGACCTGGGTCCCGTCGCGGGTTTCCATTCCGGTGACGCGGCCGCGGCGACCGTTGCAATCGGAGATCAGGTCGCCCGCGTAGTCGATGGGCGCCTGGATCTCGACCCGCATCAATGGTTCGAGCAGGGCGGGTTTGGCGACTTCCATCGCCGCGCGAAACGCTTTGCGGGCGGCTTGCTTGAACGCCATCTCCGAGCTGTCAACGTCGTGATAGGAGCCGTCGTAGACCACGGCCTTGAAATCGACGAGCGGGAAACCGGCGAGAGGGCCGCGGGAGGCCGCCTCGACGATGCCCTTTTCGATGGCTGGGATGTACTGCCGAGGAACGGAGCCGCCGAAGGTCTCATTGGCAAAAGAGAACCCGGTACCGCGAGGCGACGCCTCGAACCGAACCCAGCAGTCGCCGAATTGGCCGTGGCCGCCGGTCTGCTTTTTGTGCCGGCCCTGCACTGCGGCTTGTGTGCGAATGGTTTCGCGGTACGGCACCTTGGGGGCATGCAAGTGGACGTTGATGTGATAGCGATGCTGCAGCTTGGCGACGGTGACATCAATGTGGTTTTGCCCGTTGCCGTGCAGGAGGAACTCTTTGGTCTGTGGATCGCGATCGAAGCGAAGGCAGGGATCTTCCTCCATGATCTTGTGCATGGCGACGCCGATTTTGTCTTCGTCGTTGCGGGACTTGGCTTCGATGGCATAGGCGATGGAGGGTTCGGGGAAGGCGACGGGCGGGTAGAGAACGGGGTGGGCCTTTTCAAAGAGCGTATGACCGGTGAGGGTCTCTTTGAGCTTCGCCACGGCGCCGAGGTCACCGGATCGGAGTTCGGGGATGGCGGTGATCGCCTTGCCGGTGGGCGCGCCGACGGTGGCGAACCGTTCGTCGGCTTGGTTGAGGCCGTTGATGAGGTGGGAATCGGCTTTGAGGACGCCGGAGACGACGCGGAAATACGAGATGCGCCCAGCGAAGGGGTCGGCGAAGGTTTTGAAGACGAAGACGGAGACGGGCTCCTGGTCGCTAGTTTTGCGGGCGATGGGCTGGTTGTCCCACGTACCCTCGGTGCTAGCCCGTTCGACCGGCGAGGGTGCGATGTCGATGAGGAAGTCGAGGAGTTTCGCGGTGCCTACATTGTGGAGCGCGGAACCGGCGAGAACGGGGAAGAGGCGGCGTTCGCGAAAGGCTTGGCGGAGGCCGTCGACGATGTGCGGAATGGGGAGCGTGCCTTCGCGCAAGAACTCGTCGAGGAGTTCGTCGTTCCCTTCGGCGACCATTTCGACGAGAACTTCGTGGGCAGCCTTGGCTTCATTGGCGAGATAGGGCGGGATGGAGATCTCGCGGCCTTTGCCATCGCCGTCGGCGCGGTAAGAGTAGGCCTTCATGGTGATGAGATTGATGAGGCCGGAGAACTCGCGCTCGTCGCCGATAGGGAGATGGATGGGGACGGCGAGGCGGCCGAAGGTTTTGTGGATGCTGGCAAGGGCTTCCGAGAACGAGGCGCGCTCGCGGTCGAGCTTGTTGATGAAGAAGGCGCAGGGGAGTTCGCGGGCGGCGCAGAGGTTCCAGGTCTTTTCGGTTTGGACCTCTACGCCCGCAACTCCGTCGACAACGACCACCGCGGAGTCCGCCGCGACGAGGGCTCCCTGGGCTTCGTGGAGAAACATGTGGAAGCCGGGGGTATCGAGGAGGTTAACTTTGTGTTTGTTCCATTCGAGGACGGCGAGGGCGACCTGGATGGAGAGCTTCCGGGCGCGTTCTTCGTCGTCAAAGTCAGTGGGGGCCGTGCCGTCATCAACCTTGGTGAGGCGGCTGAGGGCACCGGCGGTATAGAGGAGGGAGGCGGTGAGTTGGGTTTTGCCGGCGTGCAGGTGGCCGACCAGTGCGACATTGCGCAGTTCAGTTCCTGAGTAGACCTTCATAGTGACCGCGACACTAACACTTCTGTAACGCGACCGAAAGGGGGGGCCGCTGGCGTGTCGATAGTATGTGATCTGTCCGGTCCAATTCACACATGAAATGTCCGCTTTGCAAAAGCGGCGGGGGACCCTGGATGGGTGGAAGACCCCCAACAGTACTCCGCCGCGGAAATGGAGCGGATGATGAAACTACAGGA
>JBBQRA010000175.1:0-12504 GCA_038215275.1 Bryobacterales bacterium
CTTCCCGAAATCGCGGAAAATGAATTGATGCGCGGCAAGATGAACAGTTATGGAAAGACTTGGCACGTCTGGATGACCGGTAGCGGTGACAAACTTCCTCTCGGAAAGGCGATGCTTGCCTGGTCTTTCAACAGGGACGGCGAAGCAAAGCCCGGTCTCGTTGAAGATCGCGACAAAAAGCTCAACATTGATAGTCAAGAGATTCGAAAGAGCCGCGATGAGCTGCGTTCATTGGCCATGCCTCAGTCCGGCGTCGATGCACTCAAAGGAAAATTCGGTCGCCCGACGCAGGACATCCCCGGCGTAGTGGACCAGAAGATTGCACGTTAAAGGAGACATCATGGAAAGCAAGAGCAAAAATGAAGAATTGGATCGGGTGAGAGCATCCTCGGCAGACCAGGTGAATGCTGAAATCGATGACCAGATGGAGCAATCCGTTCGGCAATATGCCGGCCGAAGTCGCAAAGCGATTACCGATCGTATCGAGACGCTGGAACGGGAATGGGACACGGAGCGGACGCTAGAGTTGAATGCCTCTAGTCTTGCCCTTACCGGGCTTATTCTCGGAGTGACCGTCAATAAAAAATGGTTGATCGTGCCAGGAATAGTCCTCCCGTTTCTGTTACAACACGCGACCCAGGGCTGGTGTCCGCCGTTGCCCATCCTGCGAAGAATGGGAATCAGAACCAGAAAGGAGATTGACCGAGAAAAATACGCCATGAAAGCTCTCCGAGGAGATTTCTCCAAAGCAGAGAGCCCAGCTTCCGCGATGGATGCGGTGCGTGCGTAGCAGGCAGTTGCTTAGTGACCACCGGGTGAAATGTGGCGATACCGTCGGGGCCAATTTGACTGACCAGGGCTAAAATTCCCCTCCGGGAGTCGTTCAATCATTATGTTTTTGCTGGGCAATCGGCGTTAATGAGGAGGGAACCGGGCAGCACGTGGATCTCGTGCAGTTTCATAGAGTTCTGGGGTTTTCTTTCGCTACAAGCCCTTGCTCGCGATTACGGCGGAAGCGCTGCGCTTTCCCTTCCGTCAGCGACCGCCAAAGCCACTCGATAGGTCCGTAGTAAAAATGCCTCAGCCAAATGCCAGCCAGCCAGACCTGTAGCGCGAAGACGGCGACGCCCGACAAGAGCGCCAGCGTAGTGCCTAGTTGACCGATCATCCCCAACCCGTACCCGTAGAAATAAACAACGCCGAGGAGCGATTGTGTGAGGTAGACAGTGAGCCCTGTCCGTCCGGCAGGGACGAGCCGCTTCAACCAACCGTCGGGTCTCGACCAAAAGAGCAGGGTGAAGCCAGTGAGATACACGATGGACAAACTGAGTTGATGGTAGTCAAACGCGATCGAGGCGAGGAGCATGGGCAGCGTCATGACCGAGTCTAAGCTGGGTGGAACACTGAAGGCCAACGGGGTCGAGACGACCGCAAGGATCGCGGCCAGGATGAGCAGGCTGCGGAACAAACGGCGGTTTTCGGGCGACCCGGAAAACATCCGATTCCGTCCCGCCGACAAGCCCAGCAGGAACAGACCCAGCGTCACATACATTCGGCCGGAGGAAACTTGAAAGTCGATCCGGTCGGCGAGTCCATGCTTCAGATTAAAGGCCGCCACTTCCGCCAAGCTGCCCCGGCGCCTCACTTCAAAGTGATCCCGGGCGTGGTTCTTGAATTCATTCACATCAGCCCCTGCCCGTTCCAAGGCGGCCCCGACCGGAGGATTGAGCCACTGGCGGACTAGCTGAACGTGCGTGGGAACGTTCAATACCAACAGCAAGCCCACGCCCACGAGCCATTTGTCCGGTAGTTTCCTCACGGGCAGCAGCAGCAAACCTAGCACGGCATAGATACCCAGGATGTCCCCGGTATAGAACAGGCTGTGGATGAGACCGAACCCGAAAAGAATCAAAAGGCGGCGGACGTAGCGTCCGACCAGCGAAGAAGAGCGCCGGGCCGCACTTTCCAGTTGGAGCGCAAATGAAAGGCCGAAGAGAAACGAAAAGATGGTGAAGAACTTCCCGAATGTCAGCATCGTCCAGATTAGGGATACGGTGGCGTCGAAGGCGAAACGCTCGTTCACATAGCCCTCGGGCGGCCAGAAGCCAATGAACTCATCGCCATAGTGCGCCAGGGCGATGCCCAACAGCGCAATGGCGCGCAGGGCGTCCACAACGTCCAGGCGAGGAGAAGGTTTGCTGAGGCTCGTCTCACTCATTGCTATCGAAAGTGCGCGCCTCCGGACCCGCGCAACACCGGCGCTCGGGTATCAATCACTCTTTCCACGATATCGGCGGCACGCTCTAGGCCCTTTAACTGCCGGATCTCGGCCGACAGGGCCCGGGCGCTTTCGCGGTAACGGCCTTCGTCGAGAACGAGCCGCACCGTCTGCTGGAGGACCTCGGGGGTCAACTGATCCAGCGTCACGACCTCGCCGCAGCCGTGATACGCAATTCGCTGGGCGATGTTCGGCTGGTCATGCGTAATCGGAATCGCCACCATCGGCACGCCCCCGGCGACGCAGTCGAGCGCACTGTTCATTCCCGCATGAGTGATCATCAGCGCCGCCCGCTCCAACACTTTGCGCTGCGGAGAGATCCACTTCTAGCCACGTCAGCCTCCCTCTTTCGTGCAGTAACATCAACTCAATCCTGACCATAGTCCGAATCAGATACAGTTGTCAACCGGCAGTGTCGAGTTTGGCAGTGTCGAGTTAGTCAATTCCTCTCTAACATCCGCCACCGGCGCAAAACGTTCTGGCGCCGGCGGCCTGGATACAAAGGCGGGTCAGCTATTGTTTCGCGACGGCCAGTTCGACGCCCTTGGTGCAGACGTAGTACTTGGCGAGCATGTTGGGCTTTTCCCAAGCAGGGAGGGCCTTCGGGTTATCGAGATAGGCAAAGAACTGGCGGGTGACTTCGGCGAAGTGGGCTTCGTGGCCGACACGATGATGGTCCGGGATAGTCAACACGAACGCGTGGCCGCGATCCTCAACGCCAACTCCGTCGAAGGTCGGCTGGATCTGCTCCAGTTTAGCCTGGAGAGCGGCCAGGACTTCGTCGCGGAGTTCGGGCTCGTTCGGCACGACGTAGACTTCGGGACGGTAGTTCTCGGCGGCGCCTTGGCGCACATCGATGCTCGACTTCGAGCCGCGGAACGTGGCCATGTGGGTGTCGCTGACGCCTTCAAGGTCCCAGCGGACGTCCATTTGGACGTGGATGCCGCGGAGGGTGTAGGAGACGAAGTTGTTACCGTAGTAGTCGAAGTTGCCGTCGCGGAGGTAGCCGGCAAGAGAGGCGGGGACGGGGGCGCCGCCGGTGACGCGGCTCCACTGTTCGGGGTTGAGGGTGGTGGACCAGCGGCGGGCATCGAGAAGTTCGATGTCCGAGCGGTAGTCGATGGCGACGCCGGGGAAGGCGATCCACTGGGCGAGATCGACGAGATGGGTGCCGACGTCGGAGAGGGCTTCGCCTTGCTCTTCGATGTCGAAGAACTCCAGTGGCCGGAGCATGGGAATGCCGGCGACGGACTTGAGCAGGCGGTGCATGCTGTCCATGTAGACGGCGGGGTGACTGGAATCGCCGGGAAGGAGGGCGCCGAAGACTGAGGGGGCGTTGACGAGTTCCTGGTGGAGCATGGAGGTGACTTCGTAACGCTCGGTCATGATGTCGTAGGCGATGACGGCTTGTTCGTCAGCGGCATTCAGAGAGGCCTCGAGGCGGGGGAGGCCGGCGGAGCGGAGGATCCAGGGTTTGTCGGCGAGGACGTGGAAGCCTTGGGCAATGGAGCGTTCGATGCGCTCGATTTTAGAGCGGTTGCGTCCGGAGAGGACGACAACGCTGCCGGGGGCTTGCTCGCGGAGCATGCGGTCGAGGGCGCCGGGGCCTGCGTGGACGTCGAGTTCCCAGGTGGTGGGGTTTTCGGGTCGCTGGTTGAAGCGCGCGACGCGCGTGAGGTGCTCGGTGAGGTCGAGGCCGAGCGGGGCATAGACTTTGACGACGGGGGAAACGCCGGAGTACATCTCTTTTTGGACAAGGGCGGCGTGGAAGTGGGCGGGATCGAGAGTGATCAAGTGAACGGCTTTCATCGAAAACGATTGTGGCATAGGTGGGCTGCGGGACTGAGAGTTGTCAGAAGTTTTTCTCGATGACTCTGCGCAGGATCTCCGGTAGCCGAGCGGTCTCGGTTGGCGAATTCGGATCGTGGAGGATTTTTTTCAACTTCCAGGTGAACTCATGAGGGCGTCGACGCTGCTTGCCCGTCTCAGTGAAACGGAGCCTGGGAGAAACAGAGCTTGAAAATTGCACCAGCGCGAGGCGGAAAACGCAACCAGAAGAGCCGGTCGCTGGAGCAACGAGATCAGCTTCTCGAGGTGTTGCAGGTCCGCTTCGAGAAGAACATGCATCGGCATCACGGCCTCGCCTGGGCGCCAGTACGAACAAGGTTGGAAGCGAGCTCGGAGAAGCTCTGGTCATTAAACGAGATGGAGTAATCCGGTGGCGAGCCGGACGTCGCGGGGAAGGACGAGAGCACGGGCGAATTCACCTTTTGTGATTGTTCGGCGGATAGTCCGAAAGGGAGCAGAAGTCTCTGCTACGACCGTGAAGCGTTGGATTCGCGAAAGCAGTTTAAGCCTGACAACAGTGCTCTCGATGTGGCTGCGGGGTAGTGGCGGGCAATGTCCGCGTGACACGATGCGCAAGTTCGGGCGTCGACGTACTCGCTCGCGGCGACGACCGGGGGTTCCTCGGATAACCCATGCCACGACGAGAGACGCTCCGGGGGGGAGTGTCTAAAATTCAGACGATGTCTGCGATTGCAAGGAGCTGGATTGGCTGTTTCCGCGACACCCCGGGATCGGCCAGAGAATAAGCGGTTTATTTGCAAATAGATAGAGTTTGGTACGCAGTTTGCAATGACTTCGGTACAGGAGCGCATTACCTAAAACTCATGGAATACAACAATCAGACGTCACCGCAGAACGCCCGCAGAAGTTGGGCCATTCCGGCGTTGGCGGGAGCCTTCGTTCTTTCTTTAGGCATCAACGGTTACCAGGCCGTACGTCTGCACGACGTGACCCAGGAAGTTGGCACGGTTCAGCAGCAGGTTGCTGCACTGCATGCTGGCATTAGCAACATCGACAAGACTCTGAACGACAACTTGGGCGTGGTGCGGACCGACCTCGATAGCGCCCGGAAAGAGACGCAGGACAGCGTGAGCAAGGCAGCGATGGCCGCTCAAATCGCGGCACGGCGCCATGCCGATAAGATCGTCTCCAATCTGGCCAAGAGCGAGGAGGAGAAGGGGAAACAACTCACTGAGGAACTGACCCAGGTTAAGGAAACGACGCTTCAGGCCAATTCGAAGATTGCCGACGTCAGTACAGACGTGGGTACGGTGAAGCAAGATGTTGTCAAGACGCAGAGTCAGCTTCAGGCGACGATCGCGGACTTGCACCGGGCGACGGGCGACATGGGCGTGATGAGCGGTTTGATTGCCACGAACGCCACGGAGTTGACCGCGCTCCGCGAACTCGGTGACCGGAACTATGTTGAGTTCGAACTCCCGCGCAACGGCAAGCCGCAACGGGTAGGCGATATTCAGCTCGCAGTGAAGAAGACCGATGTGAAGCGTAGCAAGTTCACGATGGACGTGATCGCCGACGACCGCAAGATTGAGAAGAAGGACAAGACGGCCAATGAACCGGTACAGTTCTATGTCCTGTCGAAGGCGCGTCAGCCTTATGAACTGGTGGTAAATGAAGTGACCAAGGATTCTGTGAAGGGCTACTTGGCCGTTCCCAAAGTACAGGTTTCGCGTAAGTAGTTTCGTTGCGGTAGCCCCCTGAAGAGGCGCAACGCTCACGCCGGATTGGTGTGGGCGCTGCGCCTTTTCAGCGCTCTCAAGGGAGTTTATCGGTTCCTAGCCTCCGTCTACTGCGGCGGGTTGATTGTCGGCGGGCGTCACGGGCCAGTTGCGGAATCGGCGCACGGGGCGGCGAAGCGGGCGGTGAGGGTGGATCTGATCTGGAAGTAGCGGAGCAAGAAATCGGCTTCGCGCAGACGTTTGCGCCGTAACCAAGCGGTGACTTCGCCGTTGCACTTACTGGTGTTGCAGGAGCCGCAGGCCGGTACGATGTTGTCGAGGGTGTAGCGACCGCCGCGGGAGAGCGCCAGGACGCAGTCTCGCTGCAAGGGTTGGTCTGGAACGCCGCAATAGGCGCAGCCACCCCACGCTTCCCTGAGCGCGGCCCACTGTTCACCGCTGAGGTCGTGCTCGACGCTTTCCATCCGGCGTTTCCGCCTCCGGACGGCGCGAGCGCGGCGGCTTCGGCTATTCACCATCACTCCAGCATAAGTCCTGGTGCACAATAGCGAGGGAGCCCATCCGAACCCATGGAATTTCAATCAGCCGATCCCTTGGCCCGAGCGCTGAAGAACGCGATTCAAACAGGAGACGTCGCGGCGCTGCGGCAATTGCTGGATGGCGATTCTTTCTTCGTCAAGGCGCGTATCATCGGGCCGAAGGTGGAGAGCCGGACATTGCTCCATTTGGCGACGGATTGGCCCGGCCACTTCCCGAGGGTGGCGGAGACGATTGGGCTGCTGATGGAACGGGGCGCGGACCCCGATGCCCCGATGGTAGGGGGGAACTCGCCGGAAAGGCCGCTTCACTGGGCGGCGAGCAGCAACGACGTGGAGGCAATCGATGCTCTGCTGGATGGAGGCGCCAGTATCGAAAGCCCGGGCGCGATTTTCACGAACGGCACGGCAATGTCCGATGCGGTGATCTTCGCGCAGTGGAACGCCGCGCGCCGGTTGGTGGAACGCGGGGCAAAGACCACGTTTACGGAGTCGGCGGGGCTGGGATTGATGGATCGTCTGGGCGCCTTCTTTGCGCAGGAGCCGGAACCCGGGAGCGAACTGATCACCGCGGCGCTCTGGCACGCCTGCCGGGGCGGCCAGTTGGAAACGGTGCAGTTTCTCGTGGGAAAGGGCGCCAATCTCAATTGGGTCGGTTGGGATAAGATTGCGCCGCTGGACGGCGCGGTCCAGAGCGGCAACCCAGAACTGGTCGAGTGGTTGCGGCATCAGGGTGCGCGGCACGCGCGAGATTTGGCTGGCTTGGGGTGAGACTGGGGCGTCAGGATGCTGGTAATCTGGGACCTTGATTGTGAAGAAACTTTTCCTTTTCCTGGCCAGTGTTCTGGTGGCGGCGGCGGCCGAGCCGCGCGCCAAAAACGTTGTGCTGTTTCTGGGCGATGCCGGCGGCATCCCAACCCTTCATGCGGCGAGCATTCATGGGTACGGTGCGCCGGGGAAGCTATTCATCCAGCAGATGCCGCACGTGGGTTTGTCCGAGACGTCACCGGTGGGGGCCTGGGTGTCGGATTCGGCGGCGGGCATGACGGCGATCGTAACCGGACACAAGACGAAGAACAGCGTTATTTCGCAGTCGGCGGATGCGGTGCCGGGCAAGGCGGATGGCGCGGCGTTGAAGACGATTTTGGAGTATGCCGAGGAGCATGGGTTGTCGACGGGAGTGATCTCCAACATGTCGATGGCCGATGCGACGCCGGCGGCTTGCTATGCGCACTGCAACCACCGGCGGAAGTTCGCCGAGATTGTCGCGCAGATCGCGAATCCGCGGTTTGGCGACGGGGTGGACCTGGTGATTGGCGGCGGGCGGAAAGGGATCTTCGCGGCGACGGCGGAAGCAGGCTACGACTTCCGAAAGGCGCTGGGCGAGAAGGGCTACGCGATGTACGACCGGCCGGAGGACATCCCGGCGGAGGCGAAGCGCGTCGTGGCGCTATTTGATGAACGGTTTGATCCGGCGCCGGTGGTGAAGCGGGCGATCGAGATTCTGTCGCGGAATCCGAAGGGGTATTTTCTGATGGTGGAGTGGGACATGCATACGGACAAGCTGAGGCGTGGGCTGGACCAGGCGGTGACGATGGACAAGCTGGTGCAACAGACGGCGGGGCAGGTGAACAAGCGGGATACGTTGATTGTGTTCACGGCGGACCATTCCTTTGATTTGCGCGTGCGGAGCGGGAAGCCGGGCGAGCCGCTAGTGCCGGAGACGCCGGCCGAGGACGAGGCCACGAGTGCCGTGCGGATGAACAACACGCACACGGCAGAGGAGGTGCTGGTGGCGGCAATGGGACCGGGCGCAGCGCTGGTGAAGGGATATATGCCGAACACGCAGATCTTCCATATTCTGATGGCGGCGTATGGTTGGAAGGAGACGGGAGTGAGTAAGCGTTAAGGACAAGGAATGCTACGCACTCTTTTCGCCACGGAGGCCCTGGCGGCCTGAAGAATCATGTTGTGCCGGAGCGGTGACGGCGTTCGACTTCACGTTTGGCGGCGCGGGGGAATTTACGAGCAAGAGCGCGGGAATGGTGACAGCGGCATCGGCGAGCGGGAAGTCGGGCGCCATTGGGATTGTTCTGACCGTGACTTACGCCGTCGGGGGAGAAGGAACCCGACATGCTGGTGGTGAACGAGTTGGTGATGACGTGGAGTTCACTACTGATTCAGTGCGGCGCGGGGGAAATAGTAAACCCAGCCGGATTCGCCTCCTGTGATGAGATCGAGGCGGCCATCTTTATCCCAGTCGATCGGCTTGATGCTGGTTTCGTGGTGACTGACGCTGAGCGGCTTGCCGTCGTACAGGATGGGCTCGCGACGGTAGCCGGCGCCGGTGTTGCGGTAGAGGATCAACTGCGTCTTTTCGTTGGTGAAGAGGTCGAGGTCGCCGTCATTGTCCCAGTCGGCTGCTTCGAAGCCATGATGGTAGGGGATGGGGGTGCGGAGTTCCTTTCCCGCAGTATCCTTTAGCGGGATGGGGGCGCGGAGGCGGAGTTGGCCCTTTTCGTCTTTGTAGCGCAAGTAGAGGGAGATCGCGATGTCCTTTGAGTCGTTGCGGTCGCGGGGACCGGCGGAGCCGGCGATGAGGTCGAGGAGGCCGTCGTTGTTGTAGTCGACCGGGGCGGGGCGGGAGCGGAAGGAGAAGTGTTCGCCTTGCTCGTGGAGGAGTTTGGCGGCCTTCGAGAAGCGCGGCTTTTTGCGGGATCCAATGTTTTCGAAGTAGGCGATGCGGTTGGAGTTGTTGCCGACCACGAGATCGAGGTCGCCATCGTTGTCCCAATCGACATAGGCGGGCTTGGCCTGGCCGTAGGGACGCTCGGGGTCTTCGTCGTCGATGAACATCCAGCGGGCGGCGTAGACGTTGGGAATGGGCCTGGCTGTTTTGAACTGGGTCCTGGTGGGTGTGCTGATGTTCTCGATGAGTTGGACGAACCCGGTTTCGTTGCCGCCGATGAAATCGAGGTCGCCATCGCCCTCCCAGTCGGCTACCTCCACGCTGCTATAACCGCCGAAGGAGCAGGGCATGCCTTCGGCCATGACGAGGTGGGGTTTGCCGTGATTTGGGATGAAGCGGAGCCAACCGCCCATGGTGGCGGCGAAGATGCCGTCCTTGGCGGCGCTGGGGATGGCGAAGCCGTCGGGGCTAGTATCGGCAATGCAGTGGGGTAACTGGTTGGGATCGGCCCATTCGACGATGCAGGATGTGAGGGGGCCGCGGCGGGTGCGGCTGGCGCCGAGCCACTTGCCGTTGCGTTGCGTGGAGGGCCATTCGTCGTAGGTCGTTTTGCCATTGAAGGTGACGGGTTCGGCCGGGCCGAAGCCATCGCGGGTGGCGCGGTGACGGTAGAGAGAGTGTTCGAGGATTTGGGTGGGGAAGTATTGGACGCGCAAGTTCAGCGTGTAGAGGTCGCTATCGATGAGCCGCATGCCATAGGCGAGGTCGCCGCCGTCTTTCGGCCAATGGAGGGTGGGGCCGGGGTTCAGGATGGGGAGGCCTTGGGGGTCGCGATGGCCTTGGTTGAGATAGAGCTGGAGGGTTCCTTTGCGGGGGCCGGCGCCGATGCCGCTGAGGAGATCGGGATGACCGTCGCGGTTCCAATCGAGGGTCTGGTAGCTGGCGTAATGGTCTTCGATGGGTTGGCCATTCACAGTAAGGCGCTGGGAGGCGGCGTAGCGGGGCCTTTTGTTGGTGCCGATGTTCTTGAAGAAGAAGATGCCCCACCAGGGTTGCTGGAAGGTGGTGGAGTAGAGATTGCGCTGGAGGAGGTCGGTGCGGCCGTCTTCGTCCCAGTCGATAGCGATGGGCTGATCGTTCTTCATGCCGACGGTGAGGGGGTCGAGGCCGCCGGGGCGGTTGTAGCGGAAGGGGTGTTGGGCGTTGAGGGTGAGAGCGAGCAGGAGCATGCCGCTATAAAGGCGCATGTCTGTTAGTCTGAGCTATTCACGGGCAGAACCGGGAGTCCCTGGCGATTGGAGGGACTTGGCAGATGGGGCCGCCTTCTTCTGGGCGTAGAATCCAGTGTGGTCGAACACGATCGTCCTGGCTTTCGTGAGCTAAAGGTCGATGGCGGCGTGGTCGAGGTCCGGGCTATGCCGGATCGGGATTGAATCCGGTTTGTCCCCGCGGTCCCTATTCCTTCTTTGGCTTTTGCGCGACCTTTTGGACGTCGGCCCACACACGCAGCAGGTTGCCGCTCCAGAGCTTACCGATCTGCTCTTCGGTGTAGCCGCGGCGGACCAGCTCGAGCGTGACGTTGAAGGCTTCGGCGGCGCTATCCCAGCCGTCGATGCCACCGCCGCCGTCGAAGTCCGACGAGATGCCGACGTGGTCGATGCCGATGAGTTTGACGGCGTAGTCGATGTGGTTCACCATGTCCTGAACGTTGGCGCGGGTGCCGGGCGGGTATTTGGCGTCGATTTCCGCCAAGCGCTGTTCATACTCGGCGCGGCGGTCGGACGGGAGTAAGTTGAGGAACGCGGAGGAGCGGCGGGGCGCTGCGCCAGCGGCCGCAGCCTTCGGCTCTTCGACGGCGCAGGCGCGCGGAGTGGTGGGACGCCGGAAGGCGGGCCCGCCCGCACGGCCGCCACCGAAACCGAAATCGTTGCGGAGGCTGGCGAGGGCCGCCGCGCGTTCTTTGCTATCCACTTTGAGATAAGACGCGAAGCCAACAATCTGGATGACACCTTCGTTCTGTTTCAACGCGAGAAGTTGTTCGTCGTCCATGTTACGGCTGTGGTCAGCCAAGGCGCGGACGCTGGAATGGGAGGCGATGACCGGGGCCTGCGAAAGGCGAATGGCTTCGAGATTCGCGCCTTTCGAGGGGTGCGAAAGGTCGACCATCATGCCGAGGCGGTTCATTTCGGCGATGACTTCGCTGCCGATGGTTGAGAGGCCATTGTTGTGGAGATAGCCGGAGGCTTCGCCCGTGTTCGAATTGGCCATTGCCGTTGTGGGCGAGGGACATGTAACGGCCGCCGCGATCGTAGAATTCCTTGACGCGCTTTACGTCGTGCCCGATGGGATAGCCGTTCTCGACACCGATGACGGCGATGCGTTTGCCCTGGCGATGAAGGCGGCGGACGTCGGCCGGGGTGAGGGCCAGGCCCATGACGTCGGAGGCGATGGTCTCCGTGAAGCGATGGACGGCTTCGAACTTTTCAATGGCCTGTCTGTAGGCAATATCGTAGGCTTCGGGCGTAGGGAGACCCTGGCTGACATAGACGATGAAGAAGGCAACGTCCATATCGCCGTCAACCATTTTGGGCAGATTGACTTGGGTGGTAAGCCGCTTTAAGTAGTTGCAATCGGCGGTGAAGTTGGATGGGTCGATGTCGTTGTGGGTGTCCAGCTTCAGGACCCCATTGTGGATGGAGTTGGCTTTGGCGACCATAGCCGGATCGGTGGCTTGAGCGAGGCTGGAGGTGACTGCGAGCTGAAGCAGCAGGCCGGCAAGGAGCAGCTTTCGCTGGAGGGTTTTCATGGAAATTTCCTGACTCTCGAGGTTGAAAACGGAACTGGAGACCGACGAGGGTCGCGGAAACAGGGTCCGCAGCGGGAACGAGCCATCCAGAGTATAGCAATCAGGAGACGCCGTGCTGCCGGGGCACGAGAAGCGGACGGCGGAAGATTCGTCCGCCGCTATTTCACTCTCTGGAGGCGGATGCGGAGCGGGGCGTCTCCGGTATCCGCCGCGGCCACGGGGATGCGTTGGGTGCTGACGAAGTCGCCGCGGGAGACGACTCCGTCACCGCTAAAATCCAGGTGCGCACGGACCGCGTAGGAGCGGCCTGGCTCGGGATCCGGAAGCTCGAACGAAAAGGCCACGCTGCCGGCGGCCAACTCCGTGGGACGGAGTGAGGCGATCTTGGCTTCCGCCACCAACGGAGCAGGACCGTCCTGGTAGCTCACGTCCGACACCCGGACCAGTAATTGCGTGGCGGCTGTCCACCGCAGGTGGCGCGGCAGAAAGACCCGGCCTGTGATTGCCCCAGCCATTACGAACCCACCACGATGAACCGCGCTTCAATCGTCACGGTATCCCCGCTCAAGTTGCGAACGCCGATATAGTAGCGAAGGTACTCGTCGCTTTGGCGCTCAGTCATCACACTGGTCTCCACGCGGGCTCCG
>JBBQRA010000176.1:0-12352 GCA_038215275.1 Bryobacterales bacterium
CCGCCCACCATCAAGGAGGTCGCCTTCCTCGGCGTCGACGGCCACGGCGACTCGCTCCCCCTCGACTACGCCCTCTCCGACGAAGTGTTTCTCGCCCTCGGCATGAACGGCCAGTCGCTCACCCGCGCCCACGGCTTCCCCATCCGGATGCTCTGCCCCCGCTACTACGGCTTCAAAAACGTGAAGTGGATCGGAGAGATCGCCTTCGTCTCCGAACCCTACTTCGGCACTTGGCCCAAGATGGGATACACGAAGGAGGCCAAAACCAACATCGCCTCCTACATCGATAAAGCCACCCCCACCGAGGTCGTCGGCGTCTCCTTCGCCGGCAGCCGCGGCATCCAGACCGTGCAAGTCCGCCTGATTGACAAGGACGGAAAACCCGGCCGGTGGCAAAACGTCACCCTTGAAAATCCCCTCTCCCCCTATTGCTGGACCCGTTGGCAGATCGCCATCTCCGATTCCAACGCCACCCAAGCCGAAGCCCGCGCCCAGGACTCCACCGGCGCCTGGCAAGCCACCGAAGAGACTAAACTATTCCCGAGTGGCGTCGCCGGACCCACCGTGCGCAAAATCACCGTATGACCTCTTTCTATGCGGCCATCGTCACCGCCGTAGGCATCGTCCTGTTCCTCCGCAAGGCGTGGCACAACTACACCCGTCTGCCGAAGATCCCCTACGTCGCCGGCTTGGAGTTCCCCTCGCTGACGGTCATCGTCCCCGCTCGCAACGAGGCCGCCAACATCGCCCGCGCCATCGAAGCTTTCCCGCCCGGAAATGTCATCGTGGTCGACGACGCCTCGACTGACGACACCGCAAGGATCGCCGCCGAAACCGGCGCCCGCGTCATCTCCGCTCCGCCCCTTCCCGACGGCCATCTCGGCAAACCCAACGCCTGCATGGCCGGCGCCGCCGTCGCCGAAACCGACTGGCTCCTCTTTATCGACGCCGACACCTGGTACGCCCGCGTCTTCGCCCCCTGCCTTGTTGAGTACGCCGAAGACAACGAACTGCAGATGGCGAGCGTCTTCCTCCGTCAGCACTGCGAAAGCCTAGCGGAGAAGATCCTCCTCCCCTACGCCTTCGCGCTCTATTTTACTGGCGTCAACACCGGCGCCGTCAACGCCCGCCGGCCGACGCAGTGGCTCGCCAACGGCCAATGCCTCCTCGTCCGCCGCGACGCCTATCAGGGCCTGGGAGGCCATGCCGCCGTCGCGTCGTCGGTCATTGAAGACGTAGCTTTCGCCAAACTCGCCGCCGAACGCAACCTCCACGCCCGCGTCACCCGCGCAGAGCACATGGGCAACGTCCGCATGTACGATTCGTTCCAAGCCATCTGGCGGGGCTTCCAGAAGAATTCATTCCGGTTTCTGCAGATCAACCCTTTCACGGGCCTCCAGGTGGTGATGGCCTCGACGCTGCTCGCCAGTTGGCTCCCGGTTATGGTGTGGTTGCTGAACGATCATCTCTACCGCCAAGCCGCCCTCTTCGCCGTCGTGCCCACTGTTGTGCTCTTCCCCTGGTACCGCAGCGCCGCCGCCCTCCTCGCGCCGGTCGCGATCTATGGTTTCCAGGCCATCGCCATCAACGGCATGGTGACGACCCTCACGGGCCGTAAGGCCATTTGGAAGGGTAGAGAAGTGTGAAGCAGTACCCCACCCCGTGGCGCCAAGTCTTCGCGCTGACGCCCCATATCTGGGAGCGCACGCGCTACTCGGTCCGGACGTTTGCCGAGCAGTCGCTCCCGTGCTTGAAGCCGGACCCGCGAATTGAAGGCCTCGAAAACCTCCCGGCGAGCCCGGCTTTTGTCCTGGCGCCGAATCACTATCAGCGGCCTGGCCTGTGGATTCTCCATCCGTGCAGTGTGATCACAGTCGCGCTCCAGCGCCACTACAACCTTCCGGACCCGCCCATCCGCTGGGTAGTCACGGCCAACTGGCCGCCGATCCAACTCGGCCCCTGGAAGATACCTTCTCCCGGCGACTGGCTGCTTCCGCGGGTAGCGCATGCCCTGCACTGTTACCCGGTGTCGTTTGCTGGAACGAACCCAGCGCTGACGGCCCGCAGCTACCGGACCTTGTTGAAGGACGCCAAGTTCCTGGACCGGCCTTTGGGGATCTTTCCCGAAGGGGTAGCCGGAACGGCCTTCCAAATGGCGCCGCCCCTTCCGGGAGTAGAGCGCCTGTTCGTGACGCTGGCTAACTTAGGTCTGCCGGTGGTCCCCTGTGGGATGCATGAGACAGATCGTTTGGTGGTGCGCTTCGGCCCCCCGATCCAGCCGTCGGAAATCCAAGCCGCCCCGAACGCGGCGGAACTCATTATGGCCCGCATCCGCGCTCAGGTTGCCCGACCCGCCCCGGCCGCGTAGCCTCACGACATGGCCTATCTCGCTTGGATCCACAAGGAAGCCACCTCCGACTACGGCGTCAGCTTCCCTGAATTTCCGGGTTGCGTCACAGCGGGCCGGACCCTCGGAGAAGCCCACTGCTTTTCTCAGTCCTCTAGCACTCGTTCAATTGACGGAGCGCTTCCACATCGATTCGATCCTTCGGGCGCCCTGAAGCCGACTTATTTCGCAAGAGCGCTGGCAGGCCAATTACGCTCACAGGTAGTCCATCCATCTGGGCCTCAACTCGATGCTCCCACGCCTCGGCAAATTCGACTCCGGAGATTGACGTCATGATGTCGATCCTGTGCGGTTCGTGCCCGAGTTGAATAATCCGGTCTGGATTCGAAAAATCATCGACGCTGAGTGGAAGGCTTCCAAATCCAAACTGACGCAGCGCAGCCAGCACCCGAGCCGCATTCTCGGGTGTGCTGCGTACGAAGAAATCCACATCGGCGGAATAGCGGGAAAAGCCATGCCACGACACCGCCAGCGCTCCTACAATCAGGTACTCAACGCCGTTCGAGTTTAAGCACTCGACAAACTCGCGCAAGTCGCGGTTCAACACCATCCGGATAACCCCTTCGCTGAATCTCGAAAAACTCCGCCACCCGCTCTTCCGGACTCATCGCCCGCCGCCGCTCCAGCTCTGCAGCCTCCGCCTCGGCAAAACTCCGAAATTTCTGCACCACCTTCTCCATCTCCCTCAGTCTAGCGACAATAGAACTACATGCAAATCGGCATTCTCTACGAACACCCCGAATGGTTCGAGCTCCTCTTCAATGAGCTCAACCGCCGCGACCTCCGCTTCACGAAACTCCCGGCAGACGCGCTCCTGTACGACCCCGCCGTCCCGCCCGCCCTCGACCTCGTCGTCAACCGCATGAGCCCCTCCTCCCACCGCCGCGGCCACGGGAACGGCATCTTCCTCGTTCGCGACTATCTCCGCCACCTCGAAGAAAGCAACATTCCCGTCGTCAACGGCAGCCCCGCCTACGCCGTCGAAATCTCGAAAGCCTGGCAACTCGACCTCTTCCGCCGTTGCGGCGTCGGCTACCCCAAAGCCATCGTCGTCAACCATCCTAGCCGCATCCTGGAAGCCGCACGCGCCCTCACGTTCCCCATCGTCTTCAAACCCAACGTCGGCGGCAGCGGCACGGGCATTGTCCGCTTTGACTCTCTCGACCAACTCGCCGCCGCCACTTTTGACTTCGGCGTCGACGGCACCGCCCTCCTCCAGGAGTTCCTCCCCGCCCGCGGCCAGTCCATCGTCCGGGTGGAGATCCTCGACGGAGAGTTCCTTTACGCCATCCGCATCTGGCCCGACCTGAGCAGCTTCAACCTCTGTCCCGCCGACATCTGCCAGGTTCCTGACGAGATCGCCGCCTGCCCCGTCGACACCCCCGGCAAGAAGAAACTCCGCATTGAGCGCGAGGACCCATCGCCGGAAGCGATCGCCGGTGCCTTGGCCTTAGCGAAGGCGGCCCAACTCGACGTCGGCGGCATCGAGTTCCTCGTCGACGACCGCACCGGACAGATCGCCTACTATGACATCAACGCCCTGTCGAATTTCGTCACGGACGCGGTGAACGTAGTGGGCTTCGACCCGACGGCCAGGTTCGTCGACTACCTTGAATGCCGCCTGCAGCGTTGAGCCTCGGTATCCTCGTCACTGCGGACAAACACTTCATTGTCCGCGGCCCTTGCCCCACCGTGGACTAAGCCCACCGCCAAACGGCTCCGAAGTCTGCGCCCCCGACCCCTAAGGCCCTTGGCAGGTCTCCACCAAGGAGTTCCGCGAAGACCTAAAAAGGGCCGTCATCTTCGAAGGCGCATCCGCCGAACCCGTTCGCCTGCTCCTGCACTCCGGAAATCGACGAGTGCTGCACATCATCTGGGGCAGAACGTCATGTCGGATTGCCTGGAACGTAAAGACAGATGGGCGCCGGACGTTACTTGGGTCCAGACGGGCGCCACTAGGTTTCGCGACGTTACTTTCTACAGGACCAATCCGAGGAAATAAATCGTTATGGGCTTGCTGCCGGCGGAGGAAGCTATGTCATGTCCCATAAGCCAGTTACTCTAGGCGCTGAGTTGAACAGGAATCCGAGGTTCCATCATCTCTTCAGTGCCACCCAGCGAATAGGCTATGCCCGACTCCCGAACTATTGGGCTCGTCACCGGAGTTTCGTCCGGAACCAAGCGCCAGGCGTCGAGCAGCGTTTCCAAGAGCTTTTGAACTTCGACCAGCGGAGCCATTTCCTGTTCGATGTTGGCGTGGATTAGGCGCTGATGCATATACACATAGAGCTCCGTCAGGTCCAGTGCAACCGTGCCACCACGTACCTTATCGAGCGACAAAGTCAGTTCTTCAATGATCGCGCACGCCTTTGTAATCTGCCGGGACCGGCCACGAATGTCCCCATTCTGCAAATGCTCCCGCGCGGTCTGCACCGACGCGATCGCTCCGCTGTACAACATCCTCACCAGTTGAATCGGCGACGCCGATAACACGTTGAGATCCTGGCTGTTTTGATAGGCTGCGAGTGACATCGTTCTTCCTGAAAGTCTTATCGCACCCGTTCAGCCAATTTTGAGAACAAACTTCTGCCTATTCGGCCCGAAGCTGCGACGCAATCTGAAGGGCGTATTCGGTCGGCAACTGCCGGATTACTTCCTTCGTCTCCCGATCAATGATCCGGATCACCGTCCGCTGGTTCGGTCGATCGAATACGAACGTAAGCTCGTAATTCTCACCAAACAACTCCGATGCATTGATCGCCTTCACCGCCCGGACCAAGTCCCGCCGCTCCTCGATTTGCTGCCTTTCTAAATCGAGCGTGGCCGGGGATGGAATGGACGGGAACTGGTCGATGGATTTGGTTTCCATATCGATAGCCCTCCGAGACTTTTCGGGTCTATCGTTCGTATCGATCCACCAAGCGGAATCTTTAATCCAAATTGAGCACTTTCATCGTCGTGCCCCGTTCCCCATCAATCTTCTGCTGCAGCATCATGATGGCGTAGATCAACTGTTCCGGCCGCGGCGGGCACCCCGGCACATAAACGTCCACAGGAATCACCTGGTTCACCGGCACCAGAGCGTAGTTGCTGAACACCCCCGTCGAAGTCGCGCACGCGCCCATCGAAATCACCCATTTGGGTTCCGGCATCTGGTTGTACAACTGGCGAATCACCGGCGCCATCTTGTTGGAAACCCGCCCGGCAATGATCATCAGGTCCGATTGCCGAGGCGAACCCCGAAATACCTCTGCTCCGAACCGGGAGATGTCGAAGCGCGAAGCGCTCATCGCCATCATCTCAATCGCACAACACGCTAGTCCGAAAGTCATCGGCCAGATCGAATTCTTCCGTCCCCAGTTGATTGCCTTATCGAGGGTTGTCAACACGAGACTGTCCGACAGATCGCCCAACCCATCGGCATCAATCCGAGCAAACAAATCTTCGGGTGCCGACGGTAGAATTCGCTGTTCCATAGTGTTAGCTTCTTTTTCAGTATGCCACGCGCTGCGCCTGCACGGCGGTTCTCCGCAACCCAGCTACACTAAAGGTTCCCGCGACATGGCTTCTCCGCTTCCATCTCTCCCCTCCTCAGACCTAAACGAAGCAACCGCCCAAGCGGCGACCCTGCTCGGCGTCCAGTCCGAATACTGGGACATCTGGGGCCAGCAACACCGGCCCGACCCCGAGACCCAGCGCTCCATTCTGTCGGCGCTCTCCTTCCCCACCGATTCCGCCGCCCAGCTTGACGAAGCAACCCGGAGACACGTCCACGCCACGCGGCTCGCGTTCCTCCCTCCCTCGGTCGTTACCTCTCCGGACGATCCGTTCGTCCCCCTCTGCGTTCCCCATCCGTTCGCCGCCAGCGAAACGAACCAATGGCAACTCACTCTGGAGGATGGCTTCCTACTCTCCGCCCACTACACGCCCGACCGAACCGAATCATTCGCTTTCGACGGTGCCGAGTTCGACACGGTCACCCTCCGCCTCCCCCCGGACCTGCCCTACGGATATCACCGTCTCACCGTCTCCTACCCCGGACGCCAAGCGACCACTCATCTCATTCACTGTCCCGCTTCTGCGCCAGCACTGCCGGCCGGCCAGCGCCTCTCAGGCATCGCCGTCTCGCTATACGGCCTCCGCTCGGAACGCAACTGGGGTGTCGGCGACACCACCGATCTCGAAGGCTTCGTCTCCTGGGCCCATCACCAAGCCGGCGCCGCCTTTGTCGCCCTCAATCCCCTGCATGCGATTGGCAACCGGCTCCCCTATAACGCCAGCCCCTACCTCCCGAACTGTACCTTCTACCGAAACTTCCTCTACATCGACGTCGAGCGTGTGCCCGGCTTCGCCAGCAGTCCCGCCTGCCAAGCCCGGTTCCAACGTTCTGCCTCGCTGATCGAATTCCTCCGCAAGGCTCCTTTCGTTCAGTACGAAGCCATCGCCAAGCTGAAGCTCCGCTTTCTGAAGCAACTCTACCGGGAGTTCCGCCTCCAGCCCGACCAGACCGTCTTTCAAGCCTACGTCACCGCCGAGGGGGATCGCCTCCGCCGCTACGCCCTCTACTGCGCCCTCGACGAAACCCTGCACAAGCAGGACCCCGATGTCTGGATCTGGCCCCAATGGCCGGTCGCACTCCAGGAGCCGGATTCCCCAGCCGTCCACGCTTTCGCCGTCGCCCATCCCAGGCTGATCGAATTTTACTCCTGGCTCGCGTGGACCGTGGATTGCCAACTCGCTCGCGTTCAGCAACACGCGAAGACGATCGGCATGGGTATTGGCCTGTATCACGATCTCGCACTGGCCACCGATAGCTGCGGCTCCGACCTCTGGGCTCACCGCCCCTTTTACGTCCAGGGCTGCCGCGTCGGCGCACCCCCTGATGGTTTCTCACCGCAGGGCCAGGATTGGGGATTCCCCCCGCCCAACTCCCTCCGCCATCAGCAGGACGGCTTCCGCCACTTCGCCGCCGCCATCCGCAACAATTGCCGGCACGGTGGCGCCCTTCGCATGGATCACGTCATGCGCTTCTTCCGGCTTTATTGGATCCCCGCCGAGCGGGATGCTACGGGTGGCACTTACGTCAAGGAACACTGGGAGCAACTCCTTCGCGTCATTGCCCTCGAGGCCCACCGCGCCGGCGTCATCGTTGTCGGTGAAGACCTCGGCACCGTCGAGGACTACGTCCGCCAAGCGCTCACCCAGTTCCAAATTCTCAGTTACCGCCTCCTGTATTTTGAACGGCACCCTGACGGCGCGTTCAAAGTCCCCACGGACTATCCGCCCCTCGCCATCGTCAGTTCCACCACCCACGACCTGCCCACCCTCGCCGGCTTCTGGACCGGTCGCGATATCGAATCGCGCCGCGCCGCCGGCCTCGTCGACGAACCCGGCTACCGCGCCCAGTGGACCAGCCGCGAGCAGGACAAACAACACCTCCTCAACGTCCTTCACTCCTTGCAACTCCTGCCCGCCGGTTATCCGGACCACATTCGCCACGTCCCGGAACTGAATGGCGAACTCCACAACGCCATCATCGGCTTCCTTGCCGCCACGCCCTCGCAACTCCTCGTCCTGAACCAGGAAGATCTCACCAAGGAAACCGAGCAGCAGAACCTCCCCGGCGCCACGTGGCAGTATCCAAACTGGCAGCGCAAAATGCGCTACACCCTCGAAGAGTTACACGCCGATTCCCGCGTCCACGACTTCACGCGGATGTATCGCGGCTGGCTCGAGCGAACCGGCCGCCTCTAACATCAAATTCCCCGCCGCCCTATCGAGTCGAGTACGATTATAGATTGTGCGCATGGATACGCACGGGGAGTCCACTTTGATTCTTGGAAAGTTTTGGGGCGCCATCAGCGCCCAACTCAATAAAATCGCCAACATGTTCTGGGAAGCCGATCCGATCGCCCAGATGCAGCTCGAACATGATCGCGCCCTCGAGCAGATGAAAGAAGGCCGGCGCGGCCTCGAAACCTATCGCGGGCTCGTCGAACGGGTCACCCGCCAGGTCGCGACATCGCGCACCCACGTGCAGAAGTTGGAAGCCGAGACGAAGGCCTATCTCAAAATCGGCAACCGCGAGACGGCCGCCAAGTTCGCTCTCGAATTGCAGAAGGCCAAGCAGGAACTCGCCGGCCATCTTGAGCAACTCGAGATGCACGAGAAGTCTTACGAGAACAACCTTAAGAAGATTCAGCACGCCAGCCATCAACTTGGCGAGGTAAAGACCAAGATCCAGAAGTATGACGCTGAACTGAAGATGAGCGCCGCGGAGGCCGAGATCGCCGCCCTCTCCGAGTCCTTCAACATGAGCGTCACTACAGATTTCGGCCAGATCGAACGGGTGATTCAAGACCGCATCGACCGCAATCGCGGCAAGGCTCGCGTTGCTGCAGACCTATCGAAAGAAGGTATCGCCGACATCGAAGTGCAGGAACATCTTCAGAAATCGATGGCCGAAGACGCCCTTTTGCAGTTCGAAGGGGAACTCGGTCTCCGCTCTCCCGAAACGACCCGCCTCGCGGACACACAGAAAGACTTGGGGCCAGCTCTCTCTGACACCAAACTGACCGAACAGAACTAAATCCAATCTCATAAATACTGCTATGGCTCAACCGAAACCTGCCTTCTACGTCGCTGTCTTCCTGGTCGTCGCCGGACTCGTCGGCTATGGACTCTGGCGTTTCAGTTCGCTGCCGCAAAAGGTCGGCGGAATCATCTCGAAAGAGGAGATCGGCGCAGAGGCGCCTGACGCCCAAGGCATTACCACGGCCAAGGACTACAACTATGTCCCGGCCCAGAAGCTGCCGGCCGTTCAGGGCATCTCCAGCTACAAGCCGATGGCCGACCGCACGGTCCGCTTCGCTCTCAACGTCTGGGCGGGCTGGGCGCCCATCATCCTCGCCAATGGAGGCTTAAAGCCCGGCAAGATCTGGAAAACTCCCTCCGGCAAAGACTTCAAATTGGAGCTGGTTCTCATCGACGATCCGGTTGCGATGCGCGATGCCTACGCCGCCGGGAACGTCCACATCGGCTGGGGCACCCTCGACATGGTCCCCCTGCTGCTCGATAGCTTGAAGAAAGATTCCCGCGTCATGCCTCGCATTTATCAGCAGGTTGACTTCTCAAATGGGGGCGACGGCATCGTCGTTCGCGAGAACATCAAGTCGGTCGCCGACCTGCGGGGCAAGACCATCGTTCTCGCCCAGAACTCCCCCTCCCACTTCTTCGCTCTCAATGCATTGATCAATGGCGGCGTCCAACCCGCCGAAGTCAACTTCAAATTCACGCAGGACGCCTTCCAGGCCGCCGCGGCATTCAATGCCGATAAGTCGCTTGCCGGCGCCGTCTCGTGGGCCCCCGATATCTATAACCTCTCGAAGGTGAAGGGGAATCGGATGCTGGTCACCACGGCTACCGCCAACAAGCTCATCGCCGACGTTTGGTTCGCCCGAGCCGACTTTGCCAAGGACAACCCGGACATCATTGAGGGCCTCGTCCGCGGCATCTTCGACAACATGGAATTGCTCAAGGAGCAGTCCAATAAACAGGCCGTCGCCAAGCTCATGGCCGCCGCCTACTCCATCCCCGAAAGCGACGCGCTCAGCATGCTCGGCGACGCCCACAGCACCAATCACGCCGAGAACCGGGATTTCTTCCTCAATCAGAACAACCCCACCAATTTCGAGCGCACCTGGAACACGGCTTACTATCTCTACAAGCGCATCGGCGCCGTCTCGGACAAGGTCGATTTCGATCAGGTCATGGATTTCACCCTTATCGAAAAGCTCGGTCGCGAACCGAAGTACGCCAAGCAAACTAACGAGTACAACGTTCAGTTCGTGCCCACCACGGCCACGTCCGTTCAGGCCGAATCCGACGAGATCCTTACGAAAACCATCGTGATCCACTTCTACCCGAACTCCTTCGATCTCTCTAAGGTCGTCGTCAAGAACCAGAACGGCAAGGCCCTCGAGGAGCTTTACGATCCCAATGTGAACTTCGTCGTTGAAGAGGTCGGCAAGCTGTCCGGCCAGTACGGCGCGGCACGTATCGTTATTGAAGGCCACACCGACTCTTCGATGAAGGGCCAGGTGCCGGACACTTCGGTCAAAGAACTCGCTATGAATCGGGCCAACGCCGTCAAAACCGCGCTCATCAAGAAGTTCCCCACGCTGCCCGCCAATCAATTTTCTGCGAACGGTATCGGCTGGGACCGGCCCGCTGATCCGAACGACCCGGCGAACCATGCCAAAAACCGGCGCGTCGAAATCAAAGTCTATCCGCTTGAGGCAACGAAGTAGTTATGTCGTACTGGGATCTCCGTGTCCCGCCGCCGGGCCAAACTGGCAAACTCCTTGGCGGCTTAACGCTGGCGGCGGTCATCGGGTTCTGGTGGTTCGCCACGCTAGGCGATACCGCGGAATCCCGGTTGATTTCGCCCGTCATCCTGCCGTCGCCGCTTGAGGTCCTCAAGAGCTTCCCGGCACTCTGGAACGAGCGCGGCCTCCTCGCCTCCATTTTTGCTACCCTTCGCCGAGTCCTAGTCGGCTTCGGCCTGGCCGCCATCATCGGCGTCCCCTTAGGGATCCTCGCTGGCTCTTGGCGAGTCTTTGATTCGGCATCCGCGCCGTTGGCTCTGTTCGGGCGAAACATCCCGGTGGCCGCACTCATCCCGCTTACCATCCTCTGGTTCGGCATCGAAGAATCGCAGAAGGTGATGTTCCTCTTCATCGCTTGCGTCCCCTTCGTGTTTTCAGACTCCGTCCGCGCCATCATCTCGGTCCCGGAACGGTACGTCGAAACGGCTCAAACCCTCGGCGCCACTTCCTCGCAAATTGTCAC
Source organism: Bryobacterales bacterium (assembly GCA_038215275.1). Lineage (GTDB taxonomy): Bacteria > Acidobacteriota > Terriglobia > Bryobacterales > Bryobacteraceae. The sequence continues at coordinate 11,258 of JBBQRA010000176.1, forward strand.
CAAGGTCCTCGTCGCCCTCGCACTCCCGGATATCTACAAGAGCCTCCGCAGCCTGTTCGGGATGGCCTTCGGCTACATCATGCTCGCCGAGCTCATCAATGCTGAACACGGCCTCGGCTACCTCCTTTCCACCAGCCAGCGGCGCGGCATGTCCGATCACATCATCCTCATCCTGGTCATCATTGGCCTCATCGCCTTCTGCATTGACCGGTTCCTCCTTTTCATGCAACGCGGTCTGTTCCCGCACCGCACGGAGGCCGATTGAGAATCGTCCATTTCGAAAATGTCTCGAAGGCCTTTCCTGATGGCACCGAGCACGGTCATGTCGTAGTCCAGAATGTTTCGTTCACGGTCGAGAACAAGCCCGACCACGGAGAGTTCATTGGCATCCTTGGCCCCAGCGGCTGCGGAAAGTCGACTATTCTCCGTTTGATTGCCGGTCTCCGGCCTCACCATCCCGCCACTAGCGGAACGGTAGAAGTGTTAGGCGGTCCCGTGAGAGGTCCCGGCTCCAACCGCGGCATGGTCTTCCAGGACTACACCTCCTTTGACAACCGCACCGTCCTCGATAACATCGCCTTTGGCCTCGAATGTGCGGGCGTCGGCAAGCAGGAGCGCGAAGACCAGGCTCGCGTGTGGATTGAGAAGGTCGGCCTCAGCGTCAGGCGCGACGCCGACAAGTTTCCCCATCAACTCTCCGGCGGCATGCGCCAGCGCGTCGCCATTGCCCGGACCCTCATTCTGCGGCCAAAGATCATCCTGATGGACGAGCCCTTCGGCGCTCTCGATCCCGCCACCCGCCTCAATATGCAGGATCTTCTCGTCAGTCTCTGGCGCGAACTCCAAGCCACTGTCTTTTTCGTCACCCATGATGTCGACGAAGCCGTCTATCTCGGCGACCGCGTGTTCATTTTCTCTCCGGCGCCCGGGACCATCCTCCACAGCCTCGAAGTGCCGCCGCCCGATCGCCCAGCCCGGGAGCTGCAGCGCGACCCCTCCTTCGTCGCCATCTCCCGCGACATCTCCGACATTATTGAGAAACTAGAAGGAAAGGTTTCTGACTCCTAGCCCATGGCTCCCCTTTCTGCCGGTCTC
>JBBQRA010000177.1:0-12349 GCA_038215275.1 Bryobacterales bacterium
CGGTTGTAGCCGGCTAGCGCCTTTTCCAGCCCCCGATTTTGCAGCGGCGCGACACCGGTGCCGTCATTGTCGTTGTCTTGGGAGTTGATGGCCTTGGACCAGGTGTAGAAGGTTGAGAAGAAGAGGCCGCGAGACATCCGCTTATCCAGCTTGACCGTTCCGGAGTGAAAGCTGGAGTGGCCGAAATTGGACCGCATCCGGATATCTCCGAAGGCGTTGAAGGGCCGGAAATTCTGAGCTTGAGCGAGGACGGCGTTCTGCTGGGTCAGATTGCCGGCGAAGTAGTCGATGGGGAAGCTGTTAGCCTGCCAACGCTCGATGAGGCCGACGCCCGAGGAGCCCTGATAGCTGACGTCGATGACGTAATCGCGAGCGACCTCATACTGGATGCCGGCGTTGAAATTAACGACATACGGGTTCCGTGAGTTCGGATCCCACCATTCGACGGAACGGGAACCGAAGTTGGTGCCGCTGAACGGAGAGGTTCCGCCGGAGGTGACGTTGAAGCGGATCGGGGCCGGCCCCTGGCTGAGACGGAAGACGGGAGTAGGATCTCCGGGAGGCGCTTCCTGATTGACGGTCGCCACGTATTCGTCGTAGTTGCCTCGCAACTGCGGAAACTTCACGTCTACGGTGTAGAAACCGACGCCCGCGCGGAACACCCAGTTCTCCCGAGGGTGCCAGGCAAGGCCCAAACGGGGATTGAAGTTGTTGTTGTCCCGTTTGCTAAGGCCGCTATCCGGGTGGATGATCGAGCCCGGACGCCCTGTCAGGGGATCAACGGCCGAGGGGTCGAAGTTGCTCATGGCGCCGTTCTTGGTGTTGAACGGGCTCTCGTTCGAATAGCGTACGCCGAGGTTCAAAGTGAGGGTTCTGGAGACCTTCCAATCATCCTGGAAATAGAAGCTGTGGATATTCGAACGGGGCAGCCAACTGGTGAGTTCGGCGGTGAACAAACCTTGGCTGACGTATCCGGTGAGGAAGCCGGCAAAGGTATTGCCGGTGTTCGGAACCGCAACGCCGTTGGGTTGCAGCCCGGCGGTGACATTGGCGAAGCTGAGGTTGGCCGGCCGGGCAAAATTTGCGGAATTCAGACGGAATTGAAGGATTTCGTAGCCGAACTTGAAGGCGTGGACGCCGCGGACGAGCGTTGTATCGTTGCGGAAGGAGAAGGTCTCGTTGACCCTCTTTCCTGGGGTGGCGCCGACGAGCCCGTAGAGCGAATCAGCGGTGTCCCGGTTGCCGGAGCCAAAGGCGGGCATCAAGGATGGGTCGAGCCCCGGGATCCCCAGTTGCTGGGGCCAGTTGCCATTGAAGGACGGCACAGAGGTGTCATTCCGGCGGCGATAGTACCCGACGCGGGAATCGTTGACCACGGCTGGGCTGGCGATCCAGGTATAGCCGAGAGAGGAATTGATCTGACGGAAGGGGTTGGAGTTGCCTTGGAGATGATCGAACTCGGGGCGGTCCTCACGGATGTTAATGGGGCGGCCGAAGCCGCTCTGGATGTTGTCGGTGTAGCTGCCGTAGATCTTGAATGCCTGAGAGAACTGATGATCGAGGCGCAGGTTATAGTCGTCAAAGAAAACGAGCGCAAGTTCGTTGGCGAGGACGTTCCCGACGGGCCCGAGCGAGTTGAACGTGCCCGCAAAGTTCGGTTGCACCCACGGATCAAAAGCCAGCACTTTACTGGAAGCCGCGTCGACACGATTGGCGGGAACGCGATTTCCCGGGAAGGGGTCGCGAGCCCAGGTACCGTCGGCGTTACGTCGCGTGGTGGCGGGATCAAAGATTTGTTGCGAGTTGGCGACGCCCGGAAAGTTGAAGTTGCCCTGCCGCATGTCGAGCGAAGGGGTAACGGCAACTACCTGGGCGGTTTTCTTCTCGTGAAGGCGCTGGTAGCCGAAGAAGAAGAACGTCTTGTTCCGGCCATCGTAAAGTTTCGGAATCATGATGGGCCCGCTGATGTTGGCATCGGGCTGCATGAAAAACGTCATCACGTTCTGCTGGCTCGTTGTGAACTTGTCGAAGAATAGGCGATGCTGCATGCGGCGAGTGCGGCCATACCAGGAGCCCATCCCGTGCAGTTCGTTGGTGCCGCTCTTTTTGACGACGGAGATGACGCCGCCGGCGGAGTGGCCGTATTCGGCGGGAGGAACCGTGGTGATAACCTTCACTTCGGCCACCGAATTTTGGATCGGCTTGATGGTCTCGGTGCCGCCCTGTTGATCGTTGCCGTTCACACCGTCTTCGAAAATGCCGATGGCGCCGTTGCGCTGGCCGGCGAGGTGGTAGGAGCCGAGGCTGCCGCCGTAGGCGTAGCCGCCGCTGGTCATGCCGGGAACCAGGTTCAACGTGGAATTGATATACCGCTGATAGAGCGGCAGTTCATAGAGCGTCTCGCCGGACATGACAGAACCTGTGGCAGAGGTTTCCGTCTCGAGGAGTTGGGCGCCTCCCTTCACCTCGATCTGTTCGGTGACCTGACCCACTTGCATGATGGCGTCAACGGCGAGGGTGTCGCCGGTTCGGAGTTCGATATCGTCGCGCAGGATTTTTTAGAAACCTTGCGTTTCGAACGTGACCCGGTACTGTCCCGGTTGGAGCGAGAGAACCCGGAAGAGGCCCTCCTCATTCGTCTTAGCCGTGAACGTAAAATTGGTGCCCTTTTGCACGACAACGACCGTGGTGTTTGGAACGGTGGCTCCGGTGGAGTCCGTGACTCGGCCGGTCATGGTCGACGTTCCGATTTGTGCGATGGCCAGCACGGCCGCGAAGCACAACAAAGCGATTAGTCTTTGCATCTTTCCCCTATTTGAAGTATCTGAATGCGAGTCTTACGACCCGTGGCTATTGCTCATTTCACATCTAAAGGCGGAATGCAAGGGGTGATGGCCGGGATAACATTCTCAACTTGGCGCAAGCTGTCCGCGCTTAGCGTCTCGCCGAGCCGTCTAACATCCTGTGGAGTGGCTTGCGCCCATTCGACGACCCGGGGAAGGCGGCCTGCGCGGAGACCGGGCGTCAGCAATGTTTCGCGCAATGGAGGGCTAATCAGGAAGCCTTGCACAGCATCGCACTGCAGGCTGGTGAGCACCTGCAATTGCTCGCGGCGTTCGACGCCCTCAGCGATCACCCGAAGTTTCAGATCGTGAGCGAGCGTGATGAGACCTTTGGCAATGGCCCTGGTGCGGCTGTCGGTGGCGAGGTCGGCCACAAAGCAGCGGTCCATTTTGACGGTTTGGAAAGTGAACTGGCGTAGGTAATTCAGAGAAGAATACCCGGTGCCGAAGTCATCGACGGAGGTGCGAATGCCGAGACCTGACAAGTGCTGCAGCGTGTGCGGGGCGCGATCGAGGGTGTGGATCAACGTGCTCTCGGTGAGTTCGAGTTCGAGCCACTGGGCAGCCATGCCCGTCTCCTTTACGGTTGCACGGAGCCGGGAGGCAAAGTCGGCGTCCTGCAACTGACGGGCGGAAATGTTGACCGACATGCGGATAGGCGGCACGCCTTGCTTGCTCCACGCCACGCTCTGAGCGCAGACCGTGCGAAGGACCCAGTCACCGATCTCGTTGATCACGCCCATGTCCTCAGCCAGAGAAATGAACTCGGTTGGCCCGATTAGTTCATCCGGCTTCCGCTGCCAGCGCACCAACGCTTCGACCCCGTGGATCTGTCCGGTGGCCAAAGAGACGTAGGGCTGGTAGTGAAGAATCAGCTGGTTTCGTTCGAGGGCACGGGCGAGATCGTTCTGTAGATCCAGGACGCGCGAATTCGCGGCGCGAAGACTGTCATCGAACAGTTGCACCTGTCCCCGCCGCTGCGTCTTGGAATGGTACATGGCCGTATCGGCTGCGTGCAGGAGTTCGTCGGCGGAATCCCCCCGATCGTGGCCCATCACAACACCGATGCTCGCGCCGCTAATCACTTCCTTACCACCGAGATCGTGAGGCACGCCGAGGGCGTCGCGGATGCGGAGAGCGATGCGAATGGCCTCATCCGTATCGACCACCTGTTCGAGCAAGACGGCGAACTCGTCTCCGGCGAAGCGGCTAACCATATCCATCGGCCGAACGGAGGCCCGCAGCCGGTCGGCGACACTTAGCAGCAGTTGATCTCCGGCCAAGTGGCCGAGACTGTCGTTGATGACTTTGAAGCGGTCGAGGTCGAGGAACAGCAGCGCAAACAGGGGCGCTGTGTGCCCATCAGTCAGCTTTCGCGAGGTGAGCTGATTCAGGCGGGCCATCAGAAATCCTCGATTCGGCAGATTGGTCAGTTTGTCGTGGAAGGAATCATGAAGGGAGGTGCGACCGGCGTCGATTATCGAAGTCATATCGCGCAGGGAGCCCGACAAGGAAATGGGCTTGCCCTTTTCGTTCCGCTGGCACGAGCCGCGGGCGGAGACCCAGACGTACGTTCCGTCCTTCCGCAGCAATCGGTGTTCGTTCGAAAACAGGCTGACCGTACCCCTCATGTGTGCGGCGATATCAGCGCGGAGATCTTCGAGGTACCCAGGATGAACGCGGCTGAACCACTCTTCGACATCCTCGCGCAATTCGCCGGGTTTGTGCGCGAACAGGCGCGCCCAGGAGGCGTTATAACTAAACGATCCGGAAGTCAGGTCCCAGAACCAAAGGCCATCCTGCGTCGCCTCGCCAGCAACCAGGAACCGTTCCCGTTCCACCTCGGCCGCGGCTGCATCCTTCAGCGCGACCCCATCTACCGGCGGAGTGAGGTTCCGCCAACGGCCCCACTGGAGGAGTGCGGTCGCCGCTGTCGTTACGCCCAGCGCGACAATTCCGAAAATTTGCTCGTTCGGCGGCAGCCAAATGAAGGAGAACAGAATCCAGCCGGAAAAGACAGGGCACACCATAAACATCAACCACTCTTTCCAGGCCATGCTCATGCAGGCCCCAGCCACGAGCACCAACACGGGATGAAAGATGGAACTCGAGGGCGTCAGCCACCACTCGAGATTGAGGTGCAGAACCAGGAGCGCGGAGAAAACGTGGAGGACGGGAACGACGAATCGGGGAGGAACGTGCTGATGCCGCAGGGCGATTCCCGCGCCCAAGAGGCCCACGCTGAGGAGAGCTTCAAGGAGATGATGAACCGGCGTCGGCCATGCCACGGGACTGGCTGAAACGAGGTAGACCAAGTACACGAGTCCGAGCAGGGGCAGCACAAGCTGCAGATGTGGCGCATGCGTGGCAACGCCTCCCCTAACACTACTCTGGACCATACTCGATAGGACCATAACCGGCCTTATAGAACTATGAATCGGCCGGTTCATTTCCGCGTAGGAGATTGGTACCAGTTTGTCCTAAGGAGAATTCCCGAATGCAAAAGGGACCAGCAGCGCTGGTCCCTTTTGGTTCGAGCTTCGCGTCCGTTCTAGAAACGGATGCGCACGCGCATTTCGATCTGCCGGGGATCAAGGGTGCCGAGGCCCCACGTCCCAAAGCTTTCGTTCTGGATCATGCCGGGCGTGACGCCACGCGCCGGGTTGGCAGCCGTAAAGATGTTACCCGTTCCGGCGTTGACCGTGCCGGTGAACTGCGCCCGATTCCATAAGTTGGTGGCTTCGGCCGAGAACGTGGCGCGGATCCGCTCGGTGATGGCGAAATCCTTCTGCAGGCTGACGTTGTGGTTGTAGTAGGCATTGCCGCGGATGTCGCTATAGCGGAGTGCCGAGGTGCCAAACCAGTAGATGTCCGGCGCCGTATTGCCATTCGCCAAAGTCACGGTCCGTCCGCGGAAAGCATCGGGATTGTACTTGAGGAAGGTAAAGCGGGCTGGGGTAATCTGCCGTCCAGAGGGCAGAGTGACGGTGCGATCCGCCGGATTCGGCGAGTCGTACCAGCGCTGCAGGTTGGCTGGTACTTCGATGTCGACGCCCTCGACGCGGTCGCAGATTCCGTTCAGCGAGTTGCAACCGCCAAAGCCAGACTGCGGCTGCCCGCTCTGCAAGGAAAGAACGTTGCCGAAGTTCCAGCCGCCGGCGACAGCATTCAGCACTGGATTGCTCAGATCGAACTTCCGCCCTTTGCCGAAGGGCAGGTTGTAGACGACCGTGGCGACGACACGATGCGGAATGTCGTTGGTCGAGAGGTTGTAGGAGTTCTTGTAGTTCCGTCGGTCCACGTTGCCGTTGGTGAAGCCGCCATTCTCGCCAAAGTTGTTGTTCTGCAGTTCCGGAACGCTCATGTCGATCGCCTTCGACCAGGTGTAGTGAAGGTTGAAGAGCAGGCCGCTCGAGTAGCTCCGATTGAGGCTGACCATCAGAGCGTTATAGGTGGAGAAGCCGACAAAGGTGCCGACCAGGTTCCCGGGGAATAAGGGATACGGAATCAAGGATTCCCGCAGGGGGATGTTCGGGTTCCGAAGGTTGCCGTTGTAGAGGATCGTGCCCTGGGGATTAAACGGATTGGGCACGAGTTGAGTGGCTGGATTATTACCGTTGGTGGCGATGTAGGCCGAGCGCCAGGAATCGAGCAGCGGCTGCGGGAGAAGTTGATCGTTGTTGATGTTGAACCGAGCCATGAGCAGGCGGCTGCCTTTTGAGCCAGCGTAGCCGGCACTGAGGACATAGTTGCTGCCCAGCTTCCGCTCGAGGAAGAGATTCCACTGGTAGACACGGGAGTTGGTAAAGTCGTTCCGGTCGAAACGGGGTTCGTTGCCGCCAGCGCCATAGTACTGGGGAGCGTTGGGGTCTGCGCCGATGACCGGAATCAAGGTATTGACTTGGTTAAAGGGCCGCAGCAGCGCCGCCTGCGGATTGGGCCCGTACTGCAGGGCGTTCGGGGCGCTGAGGACGGGCGCGAAGTTCTGGTTCCCGTAGTAGTAAGGGCCGCCGTAGTAGCCGGTGTTGGTCGGCAGGAAGTTTAGGCCAAAGCCGCTGCGGAGCACCATTTGATCGTTCAACCGGTAGGCCAGACCGATGCGGGGGCCGAAGTCACGCTTCTGCGTTTCGTAGAGGCCGCGGTCGCCGGAGACGCCAGGGAAGTAGAGTTGACCCGGGGTACCGGCTGTTTGGCCTTGGTAGCTGAAGCTGCTCAGCCGGTTGTATCGTTCCGACGGCGAAGGCTGAAGGTCCCAACGGAGGCCCAGGTTCATGGTTAGCCGCTTGTTCACACGCCAGTCGCTCTGCTGATAGAAGGCGAGGTACTTGGCCGAGAGCGCCATCAACACGGCATTCTCACCAGCGGCGACCGATCCGGCGCCCAGGAGGTAGCTGGCCAAACCGGAGCCGGACAATTGTGCCGTTACGTTGTTCACGTTGTTTGCCGTCGGTCCGAGGATGTTACCTGAGGTAAAGTTCGCGCCAGTATTAATGGCATAGCTGCCCCGGGCGTCAGAATAGTTCGACAGGTAGTTGCGGAATTCCCCGCCCCACTTATGCGTCCAGCGACCGGCGATCTTGGTGACCGAATAAACCAGGTTCCAGTTGGTCTGCCTCTCGATTTTGGCTAGATAGGCGGTTTGGTTCAAGGGAGAAATGGGACTCCAACCGCCGCCGAAGCCGGTGATTTCGGGGAAGGCGCCGGTCAGGCCAACCGCGGAACTCCACCCTCCGGGGATTCCAAAGCTGCCATAGTCGATGTCATCGAAAGTTGCGGCGCGGTTGTCGGCCGCGACGCGGGTGACGCCGACGCGGATGTCGGCGACGAGAGTGGGCGTGATGATCCAAGTGTCTCCGAGCGAGGCGTAGTAGTTGCGGTCGCCGTTGACGGCGCCGATGAAGCCGCCCTGCTGGCTGTAGGCGCGGGTGCCGTCGCCCCACCCGTTGGGCGAACTGATGGCGGCGAGATTGGCGCCGCCCGTGAAGTAGAAAGTGTGTTTCGAGAAGCGCTGGTCGAAGCGGGCGTTGGTGGAGTTGCGTTCGAAGCTGCGGACGGCGCGGTTGAAATAGTTGTTCGTATTCAGGATCGGGTCCTGTGGTGGGCGGTTGGGGGCAGGAAACTGATTGACAAATGCCCGGGCGAAGGGATTGATCCGGTTCGCGGGGATGATGGCGTTAGGAAACGCCGTCCGCTGCCATTGATTGACACCGACGCTCGTCACGCTGAAAGGGTCAAAAACTTGAACGGGCAGGAACTGGCCCGCAACATTGGCGCGAGTGTTGGAGAAATCGCCGTTTCGCTGTTCGGGGGTTGGTACCGTGCGCAGGTAGTCGAGGGCGTTGTTGAACCGGAGGCCTTCGTAGGAAACGAAGAAGAATGTTTTGTCTTTTCCGTTGTAAAGTTTGGGGATAATGATGGGGCCGCCAAAAGTGGCTGAGTAATTCTGCACCTTAAACGGGGCTCGGCTGATGCCTTGGGCGTTGTTGCTAAAAGTGTTCGCGTTCAGTGCTTCATTCCGCAACCGGAACTGCCCGGAGCCGTGGTACTCGTTCGTGCCGGACTTGGTCGTGAAGACGACGGTCCCCTGGCTGCGGCCGTACTCGGCGCTCATGTTGTTGACGTTGGTCTTGACTTCCTGGATGCCCTCGGTATTGGGCATAATGGCGACTTCGTTCCATGCCGAGGCTTGAATCGAGACGCCGTCCAACTGGATATCGTTGGTGAACGAGTTGCCGCCATTGACCGAGAAGTTGCTCATCGCACGGCGACCCTCGGTGCCGATACCGAAGGAGTTGGCGGTCTGCGTGCTGTTCATCGATTGCCGGGCGACGACGCCCTGCGTCAGGGTGGCATAGTTCAGCGGATTGTTGTTGATGTTCGGAATCGACTTGATCACGTCTTCAGAGACGGTGTTCACGACGCGGCTGGAATCCGTTTGGAGTTCGACGGCGGTTCCGGTGACAACGACAGAATTTTCGACAGAACCGACTTCAAGGCGAAGGTCGACACGGAGAGTCTGATTCGTCGTCAGGCCGATGTCGTTGCGCGTGGAGGCTTTAAAACCTGTCTTGCGAACCGTGACTTGGTAGGCGCCGAATCCGAGGTAGGGCGCCGTGTATTCGCCGGCGGCATTAGTGCGGATCGTGGTTACCGAGTTCGTATTCGTTTCTCGAATTACGACCTCGGCATCCACAATAGCGGCACCGGAAGGGTCGACAACCGATCCCAATATAGTGCCCGACCGAATCTGGCCGAGAGCCAGACCAGCGAGAACGGAAAGAGCGCATACACTGCGCGCGAGACTGCGAAGAAGCAACATGGAAACCTCCCTGACACACTAGGTCATCTTAATAGATGAGCTTTTGTTCAGTATGCGTCAACTTCCTCTAGCCGGATCGTAACATTCGGCCAGATTTGCCGTTTCTAACGGCCTTTTAACAGTTAAGTTTTACGCGAACTTAATGTGATAGGCTAACTTTTCAAGGCAGGTGAATATCCCGGATCGAATCACCGTCACAGCCTCGCCGCCTCCGCTGCCGGATTCGCAACTGCAGCAGGTCCTGGCTGAGATGGAGACGATACTCAATGGAGCATCCTTCCGGACGAGCAAACGCTGTCAGGAGTTCCTGCGGTACGTGGTTGACGAGACGGTTGCCGGACGGGCTGAGAAGTTAAAGGAACGAACGGTGGGCGTGGAGTTGTACGCGCGCGGTCCAGACTATGACCCTTCTTCGGACGCGATTGTCCGTGTTCGGGCCTCCGAGGTGCGCAAGCGGCTGCATCAGCACTATGATCAAGGCGAGCGGTCAGGGGGCGTGCGCATCGATCTGCCGTCCGGCGCGTATGTTCCGGAGTTCCATTGGATCGCCGCCGGGCCTTCCGCGGTGCCAGAGCTAGCACCGGCGCCCGGCAGACCGCGCCGCTGGTGGCTGATGGGGTTGGTACTTATTCCCGTCGGAGCGGCTTTGATTGCGTGGGCCTTCCGGCCGGGTCCGTCGACGTTTGATGAGTTCTGGCGGCCGATGGTGGCGAGCCCAAACCCGGTCGTCGTCTGCCTGGGCCAACCGGTGGTTTACAACTTCTCGAAACGGGTTCATGAACAATACGCAAAGCGCTCGCCGCGGCCCACGCCCCGGGGACCCTACGTTCTCCCGTTGGCCGATTTGGACTTCACTGCAAAGGACGTTCTGCCGGTGCCCGATCAGTATGTCGGCGCCGGATCCGCAGCGGCGGCCATGCAAGCGGGAAATCTATTGGCCGGATTTGCGAAACGGACCCAATTGCGGATCGGTAATGATTTCTCCGCTTATGACTTGAAGAATTACCCCGTACTGCTGGTGGGCGCTTTCTCGAATGCATGGTCGCTACATGTGCAGGAGAAGTTCCCCTTCCGCTTTGTGCAAGAGCAGTCGCGGCGAGGGATTCGAGAGACGGTGGGTCAGCGGCGCCAATGGTTTCTCGATGAACTGCAGCCGAACGGACGAACCCCGGAAGATTATGCAATCGTTGCGCGCACGTTCGACTCCGGTACAGACGAACCGCTCGTGATGGTGGCTGGAGTAACCCAATACGGAACGCAGGCTGCGTCCGAATTTGTTGTCTCAAGGCCGGACCTCGAGAAGGCGCTGGCGATGGCGCCAACGGACTGGCCGAGAAAGAATATCCAGATTCTGTTGCGGGTGACGGTGGTCGGCAATACGCCCGGGAAAGCTAAATTTGTAGCCTTGCATTCCTGGTAGGGCCAGTTCCGTTTGGGTGCGGCGCGGTATATGATGCGGGTCGCACATGACTCGAAGAGAACTCTTCGCCGGAGCCGCAACCGCCGCCATGGCCGCACCCACCGATCGCATTCTCGACCCCCACGTTCACGTCTACGAGCGGGATCCGCGCTTTCCCTTCTGGAAGGGCAACCCGACGCATCCCACCGACGACAAGACACCGGAGATGCTCATCGACCTGATGAAGGCCAACGGTGTGGTGAAGACGGTGATCATTTAAGTTCGCCACTACATGTACGACAACTCGTACCTGCTCCACGTCCTGAAGAAATATCCACAGTACTTTCAGGGCGTGTGCCGCGTTGACCCGGAGAATCCGAATTCGCCGGAGCACTTGTCGGAACTGACGCAGGCGGGTATCGGCGGGGTGCGGTTGAGCCCCGCCGGCAATGCCGCGGGCGACTGGATTCACGGGCCGTTGATGAAGCCGCTGTGGAGGCGCTGCGAGCAGCTCCAAGTGCCGATGAACATCCTCGCGCCGATCGGGCGGATGCCGGATATCGGGGCGCTGATGGACCAGTTCCCAGAACTGACCATCGTCATCGACCACATGGCGGACTGCCCGGTAAACCAGCCGGCTGAACTCGAAAAGCTCATCGCCCTGAAGCGGCATCCGAAGCTGTTTGTGAAGATTTCGCACTCGTGGTCGTTGTCGAAACAGGCCTATCCGTGGCTCGACGCGCAGGAACATGTGAAGCGGCTCCATCAGGCCTTCGGCCCCCAGCGGCTCATGTGGGGCACGGACTGGCCGGTCTCGCTGCCGCACGCTACTTATGCGCAGACGTTGGCCGTCGTCCGCGACGAGATGAAGTTTCTCAATGACGACGACAAGCACTGGATGCTGTCGAAGACCGTGGAACAAGTTTGGCCGTTCGCCTAAAAAGAACCCACGCTCATGCAGCGCGCGGGTTGAACCTCGACGGTGTGGACCTGCATATGCAGCACCTGAAGAGATTTGACCGAATCTATTTGAAGCAGTTGCGCCGTCAGTGTCTCGACCACGGCATGTCGATTCCGAACTTCCGGGTATCGGCCGAGTTCGGGATGTATCCGGAACGCATCACCGCCGAGATCGAAAAGTGCCGGGTGCGATGGAGACCGGCCTCTGGGTGGGCCTTTGGGGTTTGTGGCAGGGGCGACACTTCGCAGGTACCCGATTGGTAGGATCACGGGCGGGGTCGGCGGCGCCGGGGTTCTACCGTTCGAAGCCGGATGGAGGGGATTGCTTTCGGGAGGCTCGCGCCGCTTCGAACGTAGGGGCTGCCGGCTCCCTTTGGACACAGTTTGGGCGAACCGGGCAGTTTGGGCTGGTTGTCAAAGAGCAAACTGCGGGTTCGAAGGCTGCGGGGTTCTGCGATACGAAGCCAGGTCAGCAGCGGTCAGGATGCATCGAGGTGCTGACGGACGGATTCGCGGGAAATTGCGGTTCGAAGCCAGTTTCGAATGGGAACGACTGGCCGGCGGCCATGGCTTTTGGCTTCTGGACTACCGCCGACTCTTCGACGGGCGCCGGGCGGCGATTGATAGCTTCCTGGACAGCCTTTAACGCCTGGCGATAGGTACGTTCGGCGGCGGTGACGTACCGCTGCAGGGTGGCCATGGTCTTCTGGTGATTGGGGTCGAACAAAGCGGTTCCGAGTTGGGCTCCGGTGTCCTGGTCGGTTTCGATGGCGCCGCCTCGACTCAAGAATTGGTCGGAGAGGTCCATCATGCGGTCGAAGGCTTTGG
>JBBQRA010000178.1:0-12289 GCA_038215275.1 Bryobacterales bacterium
CCTCGCCGCGGCGGGCCTCGCCGTCGGGAAGTTCTACGACTGGCGAAAGCGCTACGGCGATAAGAACCAGCACAACGGAAAGGTCCCCCGGGATTTTTGGCTGCGCGACTGGGAGCGGCAGAAGATCCTCGACTTCCAAACCCTGTATCCCGACGCCGGGTACCGGCGGCTCACCTACATGCTCCTCGACGCTGACTTGGTTGCGGTGAGTCCGGCCAGCGTCTGGCGGGTCCTCGGGCAAGCTGGCCGGTTGAGGCGGTCAAACGCCTCCTCGAGCAAAAAAGGGACCGGGTTCGTCCAGCCCCTGGCCGCCCACGAGCATTGGCATATCGACATCGCGCACATCAACATCCACGGCACGTTCTACTATTTGTGCGCGGTGCTGGATGGCGCGAGCCGGTATCTGGTGGCCTGGGATCTCCGGGAGAGCATGACCGAAGGCGAGGTCGAGGTGTTGCTCGAGCGCGCCAAGGAGCAGTTCCCGGAGGCGCGGCCGCGCATCATCTCCGACAACGGCCCCCAGTTCATTGCCAAGGACTTCAAGGAGTTCATTCGAATCTCGGGCATGACCCATGTGCGGACGTCGCCGTACTATCCGCAATCGAACGGCAAGCTGGAGCGTTGGAACAAGTCGATCAAGAGCGAGTGTATCCGGCCTGGGGTGCCGCTGTCGTTGGCCGACGCCAAGCGATTGGTGGAGCAGTACGTGGCCGTGTACAACGAGGAGCGGCTGCACAGCGGGATTGGGTACATCACGCCGCAGGACTGGATGGCCGGACGACAGGCGGAGATCCATGCAGCGCGGGACCGGAAGTTGGAGCAGGCGCGCCGGCAACGGGAGTTAGAGGCGCGGTCGGAGTTACCCGGACGGAGTAAGTCTATTTTGTCATCACAGGATGCTGCAGCTTAGTCGATAATAGTCTTGTCCGGCGAAACGGAAGCGAGCTCTGCGGGGACGCAACTCAGCCGAGGGATAGCCGGATGGGCTCATCGAGACGATGAACACAACGGGTGGCGCCGACAAAGCATCACCAGCATAACCCCCTATCGGATCGATAGACCCCTATGCCTTGAAAATCCCCGCCCGCAGGGCGGAATCTTCCCTCTTCCACCAATTTCCAATCCTCATTTTCCCGCTGAGCCAAAACAAGTCCTTCGAGGTTCTCAGATGCCAAACGTGTCGAACTCAGTGCATAGAGTATGCATGATTCTGAAACATTTTCAACTGCTTTTGTCGATCACACTTGCGTTCCCACCAAGGTTCGCAGTCATTGACCCGCCCGCACCCGCTAACCAATTACATCATTTCGCTTTGTCCTGAGATGTCTCGATGGGCAACCAAAGTTCATCACAATCCACTCCAGACAGGCAGAGGCAGAGGTGTTAGATCTTGTATCCACTGAATACTCTCATCCTGTCGTGTTCCATTGGTACACCGGAGGATCGACAACCTTGGATCGAGCCGTAGAGCGGGGTCACTTCTTCTCGATCAATCCGGCGATGATTCGCACGAAGAAAGGCGCGGCGTTATTCGACAGGATTCCAGCCGAGCGCATCCTCACCGAATCGGACGGCCCGTTCATCGAGGTGAGTGGCAGGACGGTTGCCCCACAAGACGTTACGTTGGTGGAAGCGTTTTTGGCAAAAGCTTGGGGAGTCAATCCAATAACGGCGCGATCGGCGATAGCAAAGAATTTTCACAGACTCCTGCGTCCCCTGGATCAAAAAGAAATAAGTGCGCTCTAAAGGATTGACTCGGCTTTTTATACTGGCCGATAAAATCTGTTGTCAGACATGGAGAGATTGGGAATGTGGTCTCGAAACTGGCAGCTGGACGAACTCAAAATTTCACCATGCAACTCAACCGAAAAAACCTTCCGTGAGTAAGCGCTGGAGATCTCGGCTTCCATGCACTACGCGAACGAGGTCAATTCCGTCCTGCAACGGGAAGTAGAAAAGTAGCATCGATTCAAACCCGTCTGTGACTGGAAAGCTACGCATACCCTGAAGTTCAGTCTTCGTCACAAAAATGCGATGTCCTCCTTCGGGCTGACCGGCCAACATAATTGCTGTGGAATCTGCGGCGGCAAGGAAACGATCGGCGGTTTCCATATCGGCATTCTCGGCGTACCAAACCCATTGCGCGATCAGGTCGCGTTTTGCGGCTTCACGTTTTCGGACCTGGGCCATTAGGCCGTCTTCCGAGATTTGCGTGCCTCAAACTGTTTTATGGCTTCGGTTCGGATGTCCTTCCAATCTTGCTTCGTCATTTCGGTTGGACCGCCGCTTTGGATGCCTTCCATAAGGAGCGCTTCCAGCTTCTCTTGCGCCTTCCGCTTTTCGTCATCTCGGATGAGGTCGCGGACGTATTCACTGACGCTGCTGTAGCGTCCTGATCCAACTTGGACATCGACAAACTCTTTGAGTTGATCTGGGAGGGAGATGTTCATTGTTTGCATGTGGCACCTAGTTAAGGCTGTTCGTCTCAACCTACCATGCATGGCAAGGAAT
Organism: Bryobacterales bacterium; assembly: GCA_038215275.1. Taxonomy (GTDB): domain Bacteria; phylum Acidobacteriota; class Terriglobia; order Bryobacterales; family Bryobacteraceae. The sequence goes on from JBBQRA010000178.1 coordinate 2,512, forward strand.
GGCAAGACGTGCCATGTATGAATTTTGCAACAGTTTGTTGCGAAATTCAGAACAGATGCTCGTAAGCGATTGGAAATTAGCGACTTGATGGAATCCAGTATGTCTCATAAAGGACGTTATGATACATACTATGGACTGGTAGGAGAGTGCCGGAATTTTTCACTTTGCAAATAATGTGGCGCAAAGTTTGGCACGCTATTTGGCGTAAAACTTTGCACGGTAAATGGCGCATACCTAAAGCATGGGGCAATCGGCTGGATTCCTGGAAAGTGCGAGAACACTCGCAATTGAGCGGCTCCAGCTACTTCGGCTTGCATTGAAGTAGAGTGACTCCCGCCATCGTTGGAGGTGGACAACCCCCTTCCCGCTCATCTGGACTTCCCCCAAGCGATCTGGATGAATCCTGACGAAGCATTACATGGGTTGAGAAGTACAAGTGATTGATAAGGCTCGGCGAACTATCGGTAAACCTCGGACCAAAGCGGTGCGACCCTACGCCAGATAGCCTGCAAAGCCTGCGTCAAATAGCGTGCAAAATGAAAGGCAGGCCCCTCGCTTCGTCCTGTACAAATCTAAACCAGTGTTTAGAGTTTGTACAAAGGCCCAGCCGAGCGTTATAAACGAAGGCATGCCCCCGGCTGGTGTCGGTGCCGACCATTCTGAACTGCGAGGAATTATGGCCACCATTCCACCCACCACCGATGAAGAATGGGCCAGATATCTGGCCGAGGTCATGCGCCAGTTGGGCGGCCCATCGAGTAGACAAGGTTTCTTAAAACATTGAATCGGGGATCCCCCATTTTCTCATGCTCTCCACGCTCTCTTGGCAATTCGTCCAAGTCGGTCTCCAAGTTGAACCCACTCCTCCGCGAGCTGTCCCCCACTTGCCCCATCCCAAAACAGTCGTTCACAAACACTCGAAATATTTTCCCCCAATAACCACGGCCCTCCCGCGCACCCATATCCCGGAATCCCCACTACGCCCTGTCACCTTAAAAGCGTCCAGGAGGACCTTTCAACATGACCGAAGAACAGCAGCAGCGCCGCGCCGAAATCGCCCGCCAGAACGGCGGCAAAAGCCGCGGACCCGTCTCCAGCCTCGGCAAACACATCAGTTCTCTGAATTCGCTCCGCACCGGAGCCCATATCGACGCCCTCGAAGAGGACCTGCCTGAAAGCATCGCGCTCCTTTCCACAGACAATCGGCAATCGTTCGTCCGGCTCTACCAGCGGCATCTCCGCCAATTCCAACCAAACTCGGAACTCGAACGGATCCTCGTCCGCCACATGGCCATCGAACTCTTCCAACTCGAACGTCTCATCGCGATGGAAACCCGTGCCCGCCAATATCTGCTCGACGGCACCATGGCCGATTTCCCCGATCTGTCGAACGAAGATCGCGCCCTGTTCTGCTACGAAAGCGGCCTCCAACGCGAAAATCTCTGGCGCTCATTCCGGCAGGAAAAGAAGGCGCATCAAACCGCTTACTCCCAATATCAGAAGCAGCTCAAGCAACTGCAACGCGATTTCCCGGTAGCTCCCGAAGAGCCAGCGGTCGAACAGGAACCAGAACCAGCCGAAGACCCGTCACCCATCGCCCAAATCATGGCGGAAATCCAATTCCACCGCGAAGCAGTCAAAAACGAACCAGTAGCCTTACTCCCGCCGTGGATCGCCGAAGTCCTCCAAAATGAAGAACTTATGGCCGAATTAGACGCGCGGCCCGGCGGGGCTTCGAACCCCGCCAAGCCGCCAGGAACGTAGCCGCTCCCCAGTAAAAACTAAAGGATGAACCCAGGAAGTTACTCAAAACAAGCTGCTTCTCCGTTCGGTTCATCCAAATCCCGGTCCCGTTCGAACCCAGTCGACCCCAAAAAGAACCCTAAAGCAACCCATCCAGGCGCCAAACAAACTGGCCGCCCACAATCGTCGCCACTTGGCCGCCTTGAAACACGTGGCCATGAAACGGCGTATTCCGGCTCTTCGAAAGCGAAGCGTTCACATCAAACGTCCAAGCGCGCTCCAAATCGAAAATCGTCACGTCGGCGTCTGCGCCCGGCGTCAAAGTTCCCTTCGGAATCTGCAGAATCCGCGCCGGATTCACCGTAAACAACTCGATCATCCGTTGAAGCGAAATCAGCCCCGGATGCACCAACTTCTGCAGCGACAGCGAAATCGCATGCTCCAACCCGGTGATCCCAAACGGGCACCGTTCAAACTCCTGCATCTTCTCGCTGCCCGGATGCGGCGCATGGTCCGTCGCAATCGCGTCAATCGCGCCGTTCACCAAACCTTCCGTCACGCCTTCCACGTCGATGCAAGCCCGCAACGGCGGCTTCATTCGAAAGTTCGAATCGTACGGCAACATGTCCGCGTCCGCCAGCGCAAAATGGTGCGGCGTCACTTCGCTCGTCACCGGCAGCCCGCGCTGCTTGGCAAAATTGACCATCGCCACCGAATACCGCGCCGAAATATGCGCCACGTGATACTTCACGCCGGTCACCTCGGCCAGCAGAATATCGCGCGCCACCATCACGTCTTCGCTGCAACCCGGAATGCCGCGCAGCCCCAACCGGACGGACTCCATGCCTTCATGCATATCGCCGCCCGCCGAAAGATGCAGGTCCTCGCAATGATTAATCAGCGGAATCCCAAACGCCTTGGCCGTTTCCATCGCCCGGCGCATCACCCGCGCGTTCATCACCGGCCGCCCATCGTCAGAAATCGCGACGATCCCGGCCTGTTTCATCGACCCAATTGCCGCCAACTCTTCGCCGGCGCTGCCCTTCGTAATCGCCCCGATCGGATACACGTTCACCGGCGACAACTTCCGCGCCCGTTCCACAATGTAAGTCGTCACCGTCGCCAAATCGTTCACCGGCATCGTGTTCGGCATACAAGCGACGCTGGTAAATCCACCGGCTGCCGCGGCCCGTCCACCCGATTCAATCGTCTCGGAATGCTCGAATCCAGGCTCGCGAAAATGCACGTGCATATCGACAAAGCCCGGGGCCACCACCAGCCCGGTCGCGTCGAACTCCGTTGCGTTCGCCGCCGTCAGGTTCGCGCCCACGGCCGCGATTTTGCCGTCCATCAGCAGGACATCCGCCACCGTGTCCAACCCGTTCGCCGGATCGATCACCCGGCCATTCTTAATCAACAACGTGCTCATGCGCCCATCACCCGTTCCAACACCGCCATGCGTATGGCAATGCCATTCTCGACTTGATTCAAAATCACCGATCGCTTCGAGTCCGCCACTTCCGACGAAATCTCCCGGCCGCGGTTGATCGGCCCCGGATGCATCACTATCACGTCCGGCTTCGCCAGCAGCAGATGATCCGGACGCAGCCCATAAAACTTAAAGTAGTCGCCCGGCGGAAATGGCGTCTCGTGCTGCCGTTCCAGTTGCACCCGCAGCATCATGATCACGTCCGCGTCCTGAATCGCCTCGCGGATATCGTACGTCAACGAGACATTCGGCGCCAGGTTCGCCAACTGCGCAGGCAGCAGCGGCGCCGGCCCGCACAACACCACATTCGCCCCAAACTTCGAGAGCAGATAAACGTTCGATCGCGCAACCCGCGAGTGCGCAATATCCCCAATAATGGCCACTTTCAGCCCTTCAAGAGAGGGCCGGTTATCAAGAATAGTCCGTGCATCCAGCAGCGCCTGCGTCGGATGCTCATGCGTCCCGTCGCCGGCGTTGATGATCGGCGTCGGCAGATGTCGCGCGAGAAAGTGGGGCGCGCCGCTCGACGCGTGACGCATCACAATCGCGTGCGGCCGCATCGCGCCCAGCGTATTCAACGTATCCACCAGCGATTCGCCCTTCGAAGCGCTCGAAGCCGAAGCCGTAATCGAAATCGTGTCCGCGCCCAGCCGCTTGGCGGCAATCTCGAAACTCGTCCGCGTCCGCGTCGAATTTTCAAAGAACAGGTTCACCAGCAGCCGGTTCCGTAGTGTGTCCAACTTCGCCGTCGAATTCTGAAAATCCTTCGCCCTGTTGAGAATCGCTTCAATCTCCGGGCGGGCGAGGTTCTCAATTCCCAGCAAACTCATCAGTCGACCTTCTCCACCAACACGACTTTCTCGATCTCGTCAATTTCCTGGAACTTTACTTCGATGATCTCGTTCGCCGAGGTCTGCACCATGCGGCCCACATACCGCGCTTCGATAGGCAGTTCCCGCCAGCCGCGGTCAATCAACACGAGCAATTGCACCCGCGCCGGCCGGCCTTCTTTGAAGAGGGCCTCCAAAGCCGCCCGGATCGTCCGGCCCGTATACAAAACATCGTCCGTCAGGATGATATCTTTCCCCGTCACGTCGAACGGGATAGTGGTCGAGTTGACCACCGGCGACGTGCCAACGGTCGTCAAATCGTCGCGATAAAGGTTGATATCGAGGGCCCCGGTCGGCACCTCGCGCCCTTCCAGATCTTTAATTTTCGCCGCCAACCGCGTCGCCAGCGGAACCCCGCGGCGCTTTATCCCGATAAAGGCCAGCTTATCGAGGTCGGTCGTCTTTTCGAGTACTTCGTGAGCCAGTCGCACCAGGGTGCGATCAATCTCCGAAGCGGTCATCAGTTGAGATTTCAGACGAGTGGAGGACATCCCGATGAGATTAACATGCGCCAAGCCTAACGAAAACGAACGGTGCCCCACTTCTCGGGCACATGCATGTTAATCACGCCTTGCGGAGACCAAACCCAGTTGTCCTCCTTCGTTCCCGGCACTTTCTCATACTTGGCGTCCTTCACGCGAAGTTGCCATTCCACTCGCGAAAAATTCACCCGCCAAGCCTCGCCTGGCTTCGGCGCCACCGCCGGCCGCGGCCCGCGGTTGAACGCGCTCCAGGGAAATGCCATCTCGACGGTCCAACCCTGGTCCCGGTCCCGCGGATCGTTCAACGTCCCGCGCAAAGAAACCGCCGTCTTCAGCCCCGGAATCTCCCAGCCGTTGTCGGCCTTCCCCTTGTCCTTGTAAGGCTTATCCAAATGCAGATCCCATCCGGTGTTCCGCGCGTTGATCTCAAACTCAAAATAGTGCAGTCCATCGCCATCCGGGTCGAAAAACACCTCGAAGTCATGCTCGTGGAAAATCACCATGTCGTGCTTATCGTAGGTCGCCCAAAGATCCGGCTCTTCCATTTCGGCCGCAATGTAGAAGTACTGGTCGTCCCAGGTCATCTTCGCCCGCGTCCTGAACCGCGGCTTGGGTTTGGCGTCGCCCTCAATGTCCACAAACAAAGGAGTCCACGGCGCCGCTTGCCAAGCCGCCTCGTCCATCTTGCCGTCAATCGTCAAAGGCTGTGCCGCCCGCGGAGCGTCATAGCTCAACGCCGCACCCAGTAAGAAAACTGCCGTCAGAATCAAAATCGCCTCATCCGGCCCCGAATCCGCTTCGTGAGCTTCTCCATCTCATTGAGCTTCTTGATCGCGCCGACCGATAGCACGTGCCGGTCATGCTTCTCGAGTTCGGACTGAATCTCCCCGCTCAATTGGCGAATCGTCTCCAGGTCTTTCAGGTTCGCCTTGTGGTCGGCTTTCAACAACTCTTGCGTCCGGTCCTTGCCGTCGGGCCCGCGCAGCGTCTGGTCCGGTTGGCCCCCTTCGGTCGTCGGCCGTGGAAACGCCTGTCCAAAGGCGAGAGAAGCGGCAAATACCAGCAAAAACAGGGCTCTGAACGCCATGTTGCTATCATAACGGTTTATGCGTGATGTGAATATTGGCATCGTCGGCCTCGGTAACGTCGGGTCCGGCACCATGGCCATTCTGGCCGAAACCAGCGAATCAATCGCTCAGAAATTGGGCTTCCGCCTTGTCGTAAAAGCCCTCTGCGCCCGTACCTTCGACGGCAAACAGATTCCCGCGGCCCTCGCCGGCGCGCTGCAAACCACGGACTGGCGCGAAGTCGTCAACCACCCCGAAGTCGACGTCATCGCCGAACTCATCGGCGGCCAGGGAGTTGCCAAAGAGATCATCGATGCGGCCCTCGCTGCGGGCAAGAGCGTCGTCACCGCCAATAAAGAACTGATGGCAGCCCAAGGGCCGGACCTAGTCGAAAAAGCCATCGCTCATAGCGCCAACATCGCCATGGAGGCCTCCGTCGCCGGCGGCATCCCAGTCCACACGGTTCTCCGCGAAGGCATCAGCGGCGACCGCATCGAGGCCTTTTACGGAATTCTCAACGGCACCAGCAACTACATCCTCACCGAAATCGAACGCGACGGCACCGCCTTCAGCGATGTCCTCGCCGAAGCCCAACGACTCGGCTACGCCGAAGCCGACCCTACCGCCGACGTCGACGGCTACGACGCCCGCAGCAAACTCGCTATCCTCGCCGCGCTCGCCTTCGGCGAGAAAATCACTGCCGCCGACATCTTCACGGAGGGCATCCGCCGCATTTCTCCGATCGACTTTCAATACGCCCATCGCCTGGGCCACACCATCCGCCTCATCTGCGCCGCCCGCCTCACGGCCGATGGTCTCACGCTCTCCGTCCGCCCGGCGCTCATCCCGGAAACGACCATCCTCGCCGGCGTCAAAGGCGCCTATAACGCGATCTGGATCCGCGGCAAGTACGGCGCCGACACGTTCTACTACGGTCGAGGCGCCGGCCCGCATCCCACCGGCGTCGCCGTCGTCAGTGACCTCATGCGCGTCGCCCGCGAGATTCGCAACGGCAGCCCGCAGCGCGTCAGCCCGTTCGCCCACGCCCACCTCGATGCCAACCAACCCGTCAGCATCCTGAAACAGAAACGCGCCTATTACCTCCGCTTCCGCGTGAAGGACGAACCCGGCATCATCGCCGCCCTCGCAAGCATTCTGGCCGCCAAGCACATCAGCCTCGACGCGGTCCTCCAACTCCCCAGCGAGGACAAAGCTGCCCTGCCCTTCGTCATCACGGTCGAGCCAACCTCCGAGCAAAGCGTGCAAGATGCAGTCGCCGAAATGGCTAAACTGGAATTTATGGTGGAACCGGTTCTGGTTCTACCCATGGAGACCGCTCTTTGAAATTCCTGCTCCTCATTGGCTTCGTTTCGTCAATAGGCATGTACGGGCAACCCGCACCTGGCGCCAACAACCGCTACCGCACCCCCGAGGGCCGCGCCGGTATGGCCGCAGCCCTCGACGGGGAACACCGGGACACCCGCCAGAAGCCGAAGGAGCTCATCGCAGCCCTCCGGATCAAACCGGGGATGACCGTAGTCGACATCGGCACCGGTGTCGGTTACATGCTGCCGTTCCTGAGCGAAGCCGTCGGACCAAGCGGCCGGGTTATCGCCGAAGACATTTTCCCGGACTTCCTCGAGAAGGCGAAGCAGAAGGCCTCGCACTTGAAAAATGTCAGTTTCGTTCTCGGAACGGAAAAGGACGTCAACCTCGATACGGGTGTCGCCGACCTCATCTTCATCCTCGACGCCTACCATCACTTCGAATACCCCGAGGAGATGATGTCCCGCATCCGCCGCGCGCTGAAGCCCGGCGGAAAGCTCGCGATCATCGACTATTACAAGCGACCCGGGGCCATGGCTAACGCAGACCCCAACTTCGCCCTCACCCATATTCGCCTCGACGAAGCCGACGTCGTCGCCCAGATCGAGGGCTACGGCTACCGCGCGGTACTCCGTGAAGTGTTTCTGCCCAAATCCCAATACCTGGCTTTGTTTGAGAAAAAGTAGTTGTGGTATTCTTACATCTGACCGGCCCAAACTCGTGGAGAGGTGGCTGAGCGGTCGAAAGCAACGGTTTGCTAAATCGTCGTACTCGAAAGGGTACCAAGGGTTCGAATCCCTTCCTCTCCGCCAGACACTCGTATGAAAAATATACAAAGCGTCTAAAGTTTAAGCAGCAGGTCGTACGCAGCTATTGAATACAAAAGGTTTACCGTTTGGTCCTTCGTATGCACTCTGTATTCCCATAGGGAATTATGGAACTTACTAAAATTCATGCAGCGATCGCCGGAATGATTCTAGGCGCTCTTCTCATCGGCGGCACTACGACTGCCATGAAATTCAAGGCGGACGAAGCCGCCGTCGTCGCTCCGGCCCCGGTTGAATTCACCCCCCGCCCGAGCGCCTTTCGGCCGGTGACCCAGTCCGATGTGCAACCGCAGCGCTATGCCGCGCCCGCGACTGTTGTGAAGAAAAAACGTTCCACTCGCAAATCGGTCGCGATCGTAGCGGGAAGCGCCGGAGCGGGCGCAGGCATCGGAGCTCTGGCCGGAGGCAAGAAAGGGGCCGGAATCGGCGCCATAGCCGGAGGCGCGGGCGGATTGATCTACGATCAGGCCACTCGCAACAAGTAGCTAGCGCTTCCAATCCGAGAAGTACTGGTTGAACTTGTCGACCTTCGGTCGAACCACAAACTGGCAGTAGCCGGCGTGGGGATTCCGAGCGAAATACTCCTGGTGGTAGGCTTCGGCCTCATAAAAGTGCACCGCTGGGGTAATTTCCGTGACCACCGAGTCGGCTACATCTAAAAACCCAATCACCGCTCGCGCGGTTTCTAATTGCTCGGGGGAGTGATAGAAGATCGCCGAGCGGTATTGGGTCCCGACGTCGTTCCCCTGCCGGTTGCGCGTCGTCGGGTCGTGGATGGAGAAAAACACGGTCAGGATGTCCTTGAAAGTGACCTGCGCCGGATCGTACGTGATCCGGACCACTTCGGCATGGCCGGTGGTTCCCATGCAGACCGCCTCGTACGAGGGATCCTCGACACTCCCCCCCATGTATCCGGACTCTACGGATAAAACTCCCTTCATCCGATCAAATACCGCTTCGAGGCACCAAAAGCAGCCTCCACCCAACGTTGTGATCTCTGTTGAATTCATAGTGATTTGATGCGAACAGCCGGTCTAACGGTTTAAGCTGAGAAATATGAACTTGCGATGGCTCCTGATTGTTGCGCCGGTGTTAGCTTTGGCGCAACCCCCGGCCGCGGCTCCGAAGCCAGCGGCACCCAAACCCGCGGCGGCAAAGCCGGCCGCTGTGAAACCGGCAGCGGCGCCGGCGAAACCAGCCCGGGAACCAGGAACCTACGCCTACTTCACGATCACACAGGGCGCTACAACGTTAGGCACCATCGTCACCAAGATGTTCGCCGACGAATCGCCTATCACGGTGAAAAATTTCGCGGACCTCGCTATGGGCCGGAAGGAATGGACGAATCCCCAGACCCGAGCCCGCACCAAGGCCCCGCTCTACAATGGGCTGACTTTCCATCGCGTTATTCCTGGATTCATGATTCAGGGCGGTGATCCCCTCGGAACTGGCACAGGCGGCACCGACGTGATCCCGGATGAGTTTCATCCGACACTGAAGTTCGACATCCCCGGACGCTTGGCGATGGCGAATGCGGGGCCGGGGACCGGTTCGTCCCAGTTCTTTATCACCGAAGGCCCGACGCCTCATCTGAACGGCCGTCACACAATTTTTGGTCAGGTGATTGAAGGGCAGGATCTCGTCACGCGCATCGCTAATGTCCCGAAGGGCCGCGGCGATTCGCCAGCCGTACCGGTAAAAATGCGAGTGGTGGTGCGTCGCGAAGGATACCCCCCGGTGACTACCGCGCCCAAGAAAGCTGCTCCGCGCCCGGCCGTCGCGAAGCCGAAACCGGCCGCGGCAAAGCCCGCCGCGGCGCCGAAGAAAATCTAGGCTGCTACTTTGCCCCAAGCGGGACTTCCAGGTAGAACAACTCCTGGCTGGTCTGCGCTTCCGTAATCCCGGTGATGTACAAGCTAGCCGTCCGCGTGTGGCCCGTCTGGTAGTAAAGGAA
>JBBQRA010000179.1:0-12283 GCA_038215275.1 Bryobacterales bacterium
ACTCGCGCCGGATCGTTTCAAATAGCTCCATCTTGGCTCTCCTTTTCATCCTGACAGCCTGTCAAAAACAGGCTTCGCAGGGGCTTGAGGGGGGCCAAATTAGATGATCAAAGTGGGCCAATTCTGAGTAGCGAAATCACCGCCGAACTCGGGTTCCTCTACGCCCGCCAGAATCGGCGCCCCGAGGCGTCGGCCATGCTGCGCGAACTCGAAACTTTTCAGGCCGCTGGCCGCCCGGCGCACTCCTTGATCGCCCGGGTGCACCTCGCCCTCGGCGATACGACCGCTGCCCTCCGCCACATCGACGAAGCCGAGCGCCGTCGCGAATCCTTCCTCCTCGCCATGCTTGCAGATCCCCGCATGACTCCATGGCTTGCCGAACCCCGCTTGCAGGCCCTCGCTGCGCAGGTCGGCGTCGTCCGTTCTCAATAGAGGTTCCTCAGCGTTCCGTCGGTTTGGATTCGCACCCGGCGGCCGAAGCCCACCCGCCCGCCGCCGGAGAGCACCGCCTCGTGGCAAAGCGTCACCCATACAGACTCCTCGGCTTGGGACGCCCGTCGGCCCGGCCCCGCACGCATAACCCGCAATACCAACGTGGTTTAAGCTCGACTCCCAAACAGCGCACAGGAGCATGATCGTTCTGGATGAGTCGCGGCTCCAAGGCGCTGTCTGTAATCTTTACCGGCCGGCGTCCAGCCGTGTGATTACCACCCGATCCACCCGATTCCCCTCCATGGCCGTCACTTCGAACTTCCACCCGTCGATCGTGAAGTGATCGCCGGCCGTGGGAATCCGGTGGAGGTGCGCCAACACGAGGCCGCCGAGCGTCGTGAAGCCGTCCTCCTCGCCAGGAACCTCCTGCCATTCGAGCGCTTCCTTAACGTCGGAAATCGGCATCGCCCCGTCTACCTGCCAGGTACCATCCGCCATCCTCGTGATCCGCGACCGCACCCCTTCGCCCGGTCCCCGCAGGTCGCCCAACACCGCTTGCATCAGGTCCGTCAATGTCACCATGCCGTCAATCCCGCCGTGCTCATCCACCACTAGCGCCATCTGTTCGCCGGACTCCTGGAAACGTTCCAGCACGTCCAGCGCTGGCGTCGTTTCCGGTATCATCATGGGCGCCGTTGATAGCGCCCGCAGATCCAGCGGCCGCCCCGTTTCGAGCGCCATGAACAACTCCTTCACATGGACAATCCCGATCACGCCGTCCAGGTCTCCATCCACCACCGGAAACCGTGAGTGCGTGGCCTGCTGAATTACCTCCCGGTTCGTCTCCCACGGCGACGCAATGTCCAGCCATACCACCTTGCCTCGTGGCTGCATCAAGTCCACTACGCGCCGGTCGCCGAGCCGGAAAACCCCCTCCACCATGTCCTGCTCCGCTTCTTCAAACGTGCCGTGCTCGGTCCCCTGCGCAATCAGAACTCTGATCTCGTCCTCCGTCACGGGCGCCTCGTTGCTCTGCCGAAAGGGCAACAGCTTCATCACCAATTGCGTCGAAAACGTGAGAAAGCTCACCGCCGGTGCACCCGCCCGCGCCAACCACCGCATCGGAGGCGAGAGCACCGTCGCAATCCCCTCGGCATTGCTCAGCGCCAGATTCTTCGGCACCAACTCGCCGATGATCAGCGAGAGATACGTGATGATCAGCACCACCACAGTAATCGATATCGAATCGCTATAAGTGGCCACCTGCGGAAACTGCTTCAGGTAGATGGAGAGCTTGTCCGCAATCGTCGCTCCGCCGAACGCGCCGGCCAAGGTGCCGATCGTTGTGATGCCCACCTGCACCGTGGATAAAAAATCGCGCGGATTCGTCGCTAGTTCGAGCGCCACCTGGGCACCCTTGCTGCCTTCCTCTGCTCTTTGCCGCAGCCGCGCCTTGCGCGAAGACACCACCGCCATCTCAGCCATCGAAAAGATGCCATTCGCGACCACCAGCAGCAGGATCAGAGATACTTGCAAACCAATGTTATCCATGGCCCTATCTTACTTCTGAATATCCCGGTGCAGCCCTTTTACTCGATAGCCCATTTTCCCCAACCGCTTCCGGATCTCCTCCCCCATCATCACGCTCCGGTGATGCCCGCCCGTGCAACCGAAGGAAATCGTCAGGTAGCTCTTGCCCTCTTCGATGTAGTGCGGCAGCAGATACTCGAGCAGATCCGAGATCCGCTCCATAAACTCGTTCGTCTGCGGGAAGCTGCGGATATACTTCGCCACATTTGGATTCTTACCAGTCAGATCTTTGTACTGCGGAATGTAGTTCGGATTCGGCAGAAACCGTACGTCGAACACCAGATCGGAATCCGGAGGAATCCCGTGCCGATAGCCGAAGCTCGTAACGTAGATCAGAATCTGCGTCTCGTCCCGTCCCGCGCCAAACTTCTCGCCTATTACCTCTCGCAGCTCATGGACATTGAACTTCGACGTGTTCAGCACGATGTCGGCTAACGCCCGGATCGGCTCCAGTACCTTCCGCTCTTCTTTCACGCTCGTCGCCACACTACGATCGCCGCCCAGTGGATGCGGCCGCCGCGTCTCGCTGAAGCGGCGCATCAGCGAGGTATCGTCGGCCTCTAAGAAGAGCAGCTTGGTGGGCAGCGCCTTCTGGATCTGTTCGTACATCGCGGGAAAGCGCCGCAACGCTTCCCCTTCACGGACGTCCACCACCAGCGCCGCCGACGCAATCTGCGGACTGCTGCCGGTCAACTCGGCGAATTTCGGAATCAGCTCGAGCGGCAGGTTGTCCACCGAATAATAGCCCAGGTCCTCCAACGCCTTCAGCGCCGTACCTTTCCCCGAACCGCTCATGCCCGTGATGACCACGAGCTCTGAGCGGCCGGCCTGCTTGATCGGGGTCTTCTTCGCCACTGGAACCTGTCTATGCCTGGAAGAAATCGAAATCGCCATCCGCCCGGCGGATCACCACGCTGATCCCTTCCGTCTCCGAATCCCGGAATGCCACATACGGCACGCTTTTCCGGATGGCCACGAGCACCGCTTCGTCTACGCTCATCGGCTTCTTGCTCACCTTGGCGGCGTGTACCTTCGGCCCGGACTGCTTCGCCGGGGCCGTCTTGGCTGCCTCTTTGGCCGCCTCCTTGGCCACGGTCTCCACCAGTTTCACTCCCACCCGCACCGTGTCGCGCCGCTTCTCCCGAAGTTTGATCACCTGCTTTTCGAGCTTATCGAGCGCCTCGGTCAGCGCCGGCAAATACGCCGGGCCTTTCGCGATGGAAACCAGCGAGTGATTCTGGAAATTCACCGTGATCTCGGCCTTTTTCTGGCGCTTGTCCGGGTTCAGAATCACATGCGCTTCCTTCTCCCCCTTGCCATCAATCATCTTGCCAAGCTTGACAAACCTCTTGTCGAGCTTCGCGAGTTGAGCGGCGGTTAACTCTCCGTTACCGCCGGTATAGTGCAGATTCATAGTCGATTTAGTCCTTCACACGACGCTGGTGGGTGGACGGGATTTTCAAGTCCTCCCGGTACTTCGCTACCGTTCGCCGCGTAACATTAATCCCTTCAGTCTGTAGTTTCGCGGTGATCTGATCATCGGTCAGAGGCTTGCTTGTGTCCTCCTCCGCAATCATCTTTTTCACCATCCGCTTCAGCAACAGCAGCGGCGTCGAACTGCCGCTTGGCCCCTGCACCGCTTCCGAAAAGAAGTACCGCAGTTCAAAGACGCCCTGCGGCGTATGCGCATATTTGCCCGCCACCGCCCGGCTCACCGTCGAGGCGTGCACGCCAATCTCTTCCGCCAAGTCCTTAATCATCATGGGCCGCAGTTGGTTGAGCCCGTGCTCCAAAAACTCCCGCTGCCGCTCAATGATGCAATGGCACACCTTCAAAATCGTCTGCTTCCGCTGCTCGATGTTCTTCAGCAACATCGACGCTGCGTTGAACCGGTCCTTCACGTAATTCCGAACCTCTTTGTTCGGCTCTTGTTCCCGGTCCAGCATCTTGATGTACTGCCGGTTCAGCCGCAACTGCGGCATATCGTCGTCGTTCAGCTCGATGTGAAAGTTCTCGCCGTCTTTGTAGATGTAGACGTCCGGCTCCACCGTCCGCGCACCCGGCCCCGAATAGCGCAACCCCGGACGCGGGTCCAACTGTTTGATCGCTTCGACGGCGACCTGGATGTGGTCAATCGGCCGTCCCAGTGCCTTGGCTAGGTCGCGATACTGCTTCATTTCGAGCAGCTTCATGTGCTGATCGAGAATCTTCCACGCCACGCTGCCCATCGCCCGCCGGCTTTCCAGCTGCAGCAGCAGGCACTCGCGTACGTCCCGCGCCCCGACGCCCGCCGGGTCCAGCGACTGCACTTCCTCGATCGCCTTCTCAACGTCGTCCACCGTATGGTCGCCGTAGGTGGCAATCTCTTCGGCAGTGGCCGTGACGTAGCCATTGTCGTCCAGGTTGCCAATCACGCTCTCACAAGCGTCCCGCACCTCTTCCGGCATCACCACCAAACTCAATTGGCTCCGCAGATGGTCGCCCAGCGTCACCGGCGCCGAAGCGAACGTCTCCCAACTCGGCTTCTCCGGGTTTTCGCCCGCCGGACTCTTGAACCCCGGCTCCAGGTAGTCGTTGAAATAGTTGTCGAAGTCGATCTCGTCGAAAGGGTCCGTCGTCGTCGCGACCACCGCTTCTTCGCTGCTCGCCTCGCCCGTCTCCCCCGACCGCTCCGCCTGATATTCCGCTTCCGTTCCCGTCGCCGCCAACAGCTCATGGTCGGCCGGCGTTGAATCCCGTTCCCGCTCCAGAACCTCCTGCAATTCCGCCGGCGTCAGTTCCTCAGAGGGGTCCAGAGACTCCTCCAGCACCGGATTCTGCGCCACTTCCTGGGCGATCATATCCTTCAGTTCGAGCCGGTTTAGCTGCAGAACCGTCACCAACTGGACAAGGCCAGGGGTCAGGATTTGCTTCTGCGCGACGCCGACATGCAGTCGCTGGGAAAGCATACTCATTTAGTCCCTATTGTAGAAGATAGGCCGCTGAGGACGCTGAGCTTCTCAAAAATCTGTTGCATGGGTGTTTCCGGCGTCCGTCGCGCTCGTAACCCCTTTCCCCACGCCAAATACACTGCCCGGTAGCGCGTCGGCCAGTGCCCGTGGTTCCCAACCTCCCTCGGCTGATTGAGCAACTTTACATTGCCGAAACCGAACCAGACCCCCTCGGCGCACTCAAAAACCACCTTGGCTACCGCCAGCCGCGGCGACAATCGCTTCACTTCCTCGGCCGGAATCTCCCGCCCGATGCCGTACTTCGCGTCACCTTTCGCCTTCCGCAGCCACGCCTCTCCCTCGGCGTCCTCCCCCACCACGATGCCCCCCATCGGTCGAACGCCCCGCGGCGCCTCCGTCCGCAAGTGCACTTCGCTCTTGGCGGCCTCAAACCCGTGGTCGGAGACCACGGCCACCCGGCCCCCCTTCGGCAGTGCCGCCAACATCGTCCCAATCAATTCGTCCGTGTATTCCAGCAAGGCGTTGGATTCAATAGAGAACGGTCCCGTTTCATGCGACTCGCTATCCAGGTCCACCAAATGCACCAATACGATGTCCGCCTTCTCCTCAAGAAAATATCGGACCGCTAGTGTGCGCGTCCGGTCGTCCATCCATTCCTGCCGGAAACTCGGGAACCGGGTCGCGATCTGCTCACATAACCCGGCCGGTTTCGCTTTCGAGCAGATCGAAGGCGTATCCATCGCCCCGCCCCGCCGTTTTTTGAAATATTCGGGCAGGTTGTAGACCACCGGCGCGTTCACCGTTACGGGCCAAGTGATCACCGCCGCCTTCTTCCCCTGCTTCGCCGCCGCGTCCAGCAAAGTCGGACGCTTCAGCAAGTTGACGTCCCAGTAGTAGTCTCCCCCCTCCTCGGCCGGCCGCCGATTCGACAGGATACCGTGCTCCTCCGCCGTCGCCCCCGTAATCAGCGTCGTATGCGACGGCCAAGTCACCGTCGGCGCCACCCCTATCACCCCGCGGGACCATTCGCCCTCCCGCATCAGCTTCCGTAAGTTCGGAATCTTCAATCCCAATTCGTCAGCGTTCTCCAAATAACGCTGGTCCAACCCGTCCACGGAAACCACCAACAACGTCGCTAACAAGAAGGTCATTTTCGGAACACCGGCCAAGCGCATAGCGCCGCCACGAAGATAAACGCCGCCCCTGACCAGTACGGCGAACCCGCACCGAAGTGATCAAACACCAATCCCGCCCACAACGGCCCGAAGACCCGCGTCAAACTCAGCACAGCCTGCGTCGTCCCTAGAATCGAACCCTGCTCCCTGTTGCTCACCCGCTGCGAGATGAACGACGTTAGCGTCGGATTTGTAAAGCTGCTCCCGGTCGCAATCAAGCCGCTTGCTACGTAAAGCATCCACCCTTCCGTCGCCAGCGCGATCAAAATGAACCCAGGGCCGAAAAGAGCGAAGCCCCACATCGCCAAGGTCCGCTCCTTCGCCACCCTCGTCAACCGCCGGATCAAATAGCCCTGGTTGAACGCCACCATCAACCCGATAAAGGCGAAGATCCAAGCGTTGTCCTCCGCCGACCATTGGAATCGGGAGAGCGTGAATACCGAAAAGTTCGTCTGCAGGGCTGCGAATGCAAAGTTCAACAAAAACAAGCTGATCAACAAGGCTCGCAACGCAGAGTTCCGGAACGCGGTCACCACCGGCCGTAGCGGATTCAGGTCGCTCCATTGCGCCGACCCGGTCTTCCGCCGCTCGGGCGGCAGTGTCTCCGGCAGCAGGAAGTAAGCGAACACGGAGGTCACCAGCGCCATGCAGCCCGCACCGTACGCCGGCGCGTGGATGCTGATCTTGCTCAGGAACCCGCCCAGCGCCGGGCCGATAATGAATCCCAGCCCAAACGCCATCCCGATCAGCCCAAAATTCTTCGCCCGGTCCTGCGGACTCGAAATGTCCGCTAGGCACGCCTGCGCCGTCGAAATGTTCCCGCCCGTAATCCCGTCTACGATCCGCGCAAAAAACATCAGCCACAGAGACCCGGCCCATCCGAATAGGAAATAGCCGGCCGCCGAACCGAAAATGCTAAAGACCAGAATCGGCCGCCGCCCGTACCGGTCCGAAAGCACGCCCAGAATCGGAGACGCGACGAACTGCGCCGCCGAGTAGGATAGGCTCAAAACCCCGATCGTCGTCGCGTCGGTTTGGAACTGCCGGACCAGATACGGGATGATCGGGATCAGAATCCCAACCCCCAGCAGGTCCAGAAATACGGTTACAAAAACGAGCGTCAGCGTCCGGCGCTGCAGTTTTTCGTCAGTCAGAACGGGAGCTGTCATGCCGATCTTCCAGTCTCCCATACCGCGTCATCTCCACCACCGTTCTCGTGCCCAATCCATCCGGCAAATCGTACCGCTCCACCACGCGCAGAAACATCCGATGCTTCTTGATCTCGATTGCAGCCTCCGAAATTTCCGTCTCCGCGTCCGGCCCTTTGTAGAACAGCGCCCGTGTGCCAGACTTCACCGCCGGGGCGAATAGGCCCACGGCCCGCAAGATCGGCGCCACGGCCCGCGCGGTCACCGTCTCCGCCTTCAGCGCCCTCAACACGTCCTCGGCCCGCTGCGGGAGAACGCTGACGTTCTCAAGCCCCATCTCCTCCACCGCCGCGTCCAGAAACCGGGCCTTCTTCTGCACGCTTTCCGCTAAAACGAACCGGACCTCCGGCAGCACCAGCGACAGCGGCACCCCCGGGAAGCCCGGCCCCGATCCCGCGTCCACCACTTTCTTCGCCCCCGCGAACAGCCGCCACGGCAGTACCGAATCGAGGACATGCTTAATCGCCGCTTCCCGCGGCGAAGTGATCCTCGTTAGGTTCAAATGTTCGTTCGCGGCGACGATTAACGCTAGATGCTGCCCAGCCTTCTCCACCACGCGGACGCGATTCGGCAGGTCCGCGGGCAGAACCCGCTCCAGTTCCTCGACAAAATTCATGCTCGGCTATTGGCCCTCAGCAATCAGTTTATCGATCTGTTCCAATTGCTTCGTCACGGCATCGGCATCGCCCGCATTGGGGCTGGCCTTCAGGTAGGCCGATAAGCTGTCTTTCGCACCCGGCAGGTCCCGCTTCTGCACCAGAATAATACCCAGCACCTGGTCGATCTTGGGAATCCGATTTTTCCCATCCAGCTTGCGCGCCTCTCTCGCCGACTTCTCCGCCTCGTCCAGGTTCTGCAGATTCAGATTCGCGACCGAGTTATAAAAGTACATCGTCGGGTATTCAAACGGATTCAGCTTCAAGGCCTTCGCCGTCAACTCCGCCGTTTTCTCCCAGTTGGCTTCCTTCGCGAAGATCCCCGAAAGGTTCAAATAGGGGTTGACGTACTTCGGATCGGCGTCGATTGAAGATTGAAACGCTTTGCGGGCCGGTTCCACCTGATTCTGGGCTTCATAAACCCGGCCCAAGTCGTACCAGGCGGTAGCGTACTTCGCATAGAGCGAGGTCGCCTTCTCCAGTTCCTTCTGCGCCTCCGGCAGCTTCTTTTTCTTCAGCAGGTCCCGGCTCTTCTCATAGGCCTTTTTGGCATCCTTGGGCGCCATGCCCGAAGTGGCGCTGAAAGTAAAGCCTTCCACATTCGCCAACCGATGCAGCACGATGGTCCCGACGTCGGGATTATCCATCACCCGTCGGCCCGCCAAGCTGACCATATCGCTCCGGAAACCCGGCAACGAAGCCCGCAGCTCGCAACCCATCAACTGCTGCTCAATATTGGAACTCCCGCCGAATCCGCTGTTGCCGAAGCCGCCGCGCTGTGGCTGTCCAGGACCGCCTCCGCCAAACCCGTCGAAGCCGCCCATGTTTGTGCTGGCGTCGGCCATCATGGCGGTGTTTCGGCCGAGTTCAAAGCTGAACCGGCCCTTCGAATCGGTATAGCCTTCCGGTCGCGGATTGCCGTTGCAGACGCGTTCAATCGTGACGGGCTCCGGCGGCGGCGTCCCGTCGTCCAGCATCACTTTCCCGGAAAGGTAGATCGCCCTTTGCATCTCCGGCATCCGCTGCTGCTGATTCGGATCCTGCGTCTGGCCTGGGAATGGACTCCGGCCCGTGTTGCCCGGCTGCTGCGTCCCTTGGCCCGGATTCGGCATCGTCGGCTGCTGCGTCCCGCCGCCTCCGCCACCACCTGTAGTAGGTGCGGGCGCCGGGGCCGGCTCCTGTGCCTGCATCATTCCAGCGATTGCGAAGGCCGCCAGAGAAATTCGAAAACGCGCCATAGGGCTTTCCTCCTTCGAATTGCCCCAAGTATGTCACAACCCGCTCACGTCGAAAAGGTACATCTGCCGACCGCCCGCGTGGGGTGAATCCACCACCACGCTGCGCCCGTCCGGGCTTGACCGCGGATGCGTATCGCAGCGCCATTCGCCCGTGTACTCTTTTGGCGACAGCAGACTCCCCAGTGGCGTCCGCTCGCCGGTCTTTGTATCGAAAATGTAAACGTTCTGCTTCCGATCCTTATCCGGGTAGGTGTCGTTGAGCACCCACCGGTTCCCCTGCTTTGGCAGGTAGGTGCAATGGCCATTCACGGTCATGACGCCCTCGCCGGCGACCTCCACCTGATCCGTCCTATCCCGATACAAATAAAAGTGATCGCCCTTCGACGGGTGCCAGGCCCAGGCGATGACGCTGTCTTTATCCCGCCAGACGAAATGGGAGGTCTTCCCGTAAGGATCGAGCACGTGCAGATTCTTCCCGTCGGCGTCCGCGGTGAACATCCGGGTCGCAAAACTCGTGCCTTCTTTTTTACCGCGCCAGCGGTGAAGGAAGATGAACCGCTTATCGTCCGGCGCGATGAGCAGATGGTTGCACCAGTGTTTGGCGTTCTCCGAGTAGCCGGCGGGGTAGGGAATGCGGGCCGCGTCCGCCACCGAAATTAACAAAGATCTCTTGCCCGTGGCCAGGTCGACCTTCCAGATCCCGACATCTTCGGGGATGAGCTTCTCCCGATTCGGATCTGCGACGCCGGCGTAGCCATAGCCGGGCCGGACATCGTTCAGCCGGCGGAAGTCGCAGCTGATGCCCCACTTCCCGCTTGCGGCCAGGGTATAGACCGCGTGAGGGATTGCCCGCTTCTTTCCGGACTTTACGTCCAGGATATGAGACACGTAGGCCCCATCGACGCGGTCGTTCCAAAGCACTTCGGACTTGCTGCCGGGCACCCATTGGAGCATGCAGCCTTGTTGCCAATTCCAGGCACGGGTCTCGCCGAGATCGATCCAACGGTCGTTGTCCTTCAGGTCGACCATGCCGACGCGAATCGTGTCGTCGGCGCGCGGAGACCGCCCCTCGAAGTCGACCTCATTGCCAAGGACATACCGCCCCGTGGGGTCGAACTCCAGCTTGTCGTAGTAGCCGAACCAGTGAAACTTCGGCCCCTTAGTGATGGCCCGCATCGGCACGGGCTGTTTGAGCGCGAGGGAGGCCAGGAGTTGTCGACGGGAAAACACCATAGCCCGCTACTTCATCACAGCGTGGCACGCTTTTCCAGTTCTGTGAGCCAATCGTTTAAGTGGGGGCATTCGTCTCGCATCCTCGCAATCCCATCTGTTTAGCCGCAATCGTGCCGTCAAGAACCTTTCGGTAACGCGGCACTAAACTAAGTATCCGCTTCGACGGAGCGGTTTGAGGAGAATCGTTGATCTTTTCGGGGCTCTCCAATTCGTTCCGAATCCGGACCAGATCATTCTCGACGCCCGCCTCAAACTCATACATCATGACCAAGGGCACGAACCGATCGGAAGCACACCGGCGGCCCATTTCTGAAGCAACCTCATCTCTCATCGCTCGCTCGATCATTGCCGGCCCTTGTGCCCCAAGACGCTGCGGGCCTGTTGGTGGTGAGCGCATAGAAATCAACCATCGTTGAGACCACCAGACCGCTGTTTTCCCGCAGATGCTCGACGATCTCTTTTCTCACACTGTCCCACCGCCTGCCACTGCCCCGCTTGGCTCTTAGTCTAGCGTTCCCCAATAAGTACGCAGTAACCCCTGTTTGACATGAATCCGGATCCTGGTCATCGCGCAGACGACACCGGTCTGCCGCCGAACTGGTTTTTCTCCCGCAACTGACCCAAGCTGTAGTCCTGAAGCCACTCAAGGAGGGGTGCTGCTTCCAGCCGCCTTACCTGCGTCGCACCCTCCACCCGATCCACTACCAACACGTCCTCCGGCTCAAATTCATCCAGCAATTGCGGCGACTGAGTCGAAACAATCACCTGCGTATCCACCGCCGCCTTCCGCAACAGGGCAGCGAGAAGCGAGATCGCCGCCGGATGCAGACCCAACTCTGGTTCGTCCAGCAAGAACACCGGAGGCCGAAGACTGCTCGGCAAATACAGAAGTGTGGCCAGTGCGATGAAGCGCAGAGTCCCATCGGAGAAGGAATCGGCGTCAAGGTAATCGTCTCCGCCGACGTGCCGCCAAGCCAACCGTATCGTCTTCGGATTCAACTGCAGGGGAGTCAGCGCGAAGTCCTCCAAGAATGGCGCAACTTGCTGAACAGCAGTCCGAATCTGACGCAGTGCGGCAGGATACTTCTCCTTTAGCAGGAAGAGGATCGCTGCCAAATTTCTCCCATCTCCCCGAAGAAAGGAGTTATCGTGAATATCTGCCGTTTGGCGAATTCTCGACAGTGGACCCGCATCGGCAAAGTGGTAAGTTCGCAGTGAGCCGAGGAAAGTTTCCGGCACCATTTGAACCATGTTCATGTGTTCGTAGGTCAGGTACAAAGAATTAGTACTCGTCGGTACCAAAACGGCTTTGATACCCCCCGTGGTTACCTGAATCGAAACTTCTATCCGCCGCGTCCTCTCCGAGCCAAAGTGAAGAATCCTATTCGCGCCGCCAGATACGGCCACATATTGCGCGAGTGGCCCATCGTCTAAATTTCGCAGCAACTCAAACACGCTCAGAAAATTCGACTTACCCGCCCCATTCGCCCCAATCAACACATTCAGCGGCCGAAGCTCCAGGTTCTCCATCTCCCGGATCCCCTTAAACCCCTTCACCGTCATCGTCCGAATCGCATTGTTCCCCAGCACGCTCCCAGTCTACCCCTCACCGCGTTCCCGGCAACATCACCCGCTTAAACACCAAAAACTGCCCTATCAAAAAATTTATCCCCCCCGACCCCACAATCGCCAGCGGCGTCGCCACCAGCGTCGGCAACCCCATCACCCCCACCACAAACCGGATCAGCAAAAAATTGTACACCGAAACCACCGTCTAGGCGGAAAACATATACGTGAAAG
>JBBQRA010000180.1:0-12277 GCA_038215275.1 Bryobacterales bacterium
GAACCATTGGTCTGAGTACGAACGAACAACGAGGCGCTCCTGTGTCACCATCATAAGCACGGAATACATCAATATGCAATGTAAAGAGCGCGATCGAGTGAACCATCCGTGTCACTACATTCTCGCGATCGAGACGAGCCCAGCGTGAAGAATCAACGAGTTACGCCCACTTCGCGCCGCAAAGTGTTGAAGACGAGCTTGAAGAAAGTGATCGAGGACCGCCAGCCGCGGTCCATCGGTATCAACATCTCCCGCACCCACGCCTTCGCCGACGGTCTCACCGCCGGCGAGCATGAGCAAATGGTCGAATATCTCGGCCCGGAGATCACTAAGCGCTTCAAGCGCAGCGAACTGCTCGCCCTCGAATACGTCGAGGCCCGCCTGCCCGAGATGATGCCGCAATACACCGAATTAATGTCCGTCGCCCACGAACTCATTCGCCGAGCCTTCTCCGCTGAGGTAATCCGTCCCGGCGTCGCCACCAATCACGACGTCATCTGGTGGCTCCGCCAACAGGTGGCTGACCGCAGTCTCGGTACATCGTTCCAGCCCTCCGTCCGCGTTCAGCGCCAAGCCAAGACCGCCACCGCCGCCAGCTTTCTCTCTGAAGACGGCCCCATTTTCATCGAACGCGGCGACGTCCTCCACGTCGATTTCGGAGTGCAGGGCCTCCGCTTAAACACGGATACCCAGCACATGGGCTACGTGCTACGCGACGGCGAAACTGAGCCACCGGCCGGCATCCGTCGCGCTCTCGAGAAAGCCAAACGCATGCAGGACTTACTACTCGGACGGATGAAACCCGGTCGCTCCGGCAACGAAGTCCTCGCAGAAACTCTGGCGCAAGTTCTCGACGAAGGGATCCGCGGCACCGTTTACTCCCATCCCATTGGCGACCATGGCCACGGAGCCGGCCCCCTCATCGGGCTATGGGACCGCCAACAGGGCGTCCCCGGACGCGGCGACGTCCCGCTCAAGACCGGCACGTGGTTCTCGATCGAACTCTCGGCCCGCACACCTGTCCCCGAGTGGAATGGCCAGGAACTGTTCGTGGGAATGGAGGAGGAGGTCTGGCTGACGCCCGAAGGCAAAATGCAATGGGTGCTGCCCCGCCAGGAGCGCTACCACCTCGTCAGATGAGACCCAGCCGCTTCCGCCGATTGTTCTCCTGTTTGTCAAAGATCGGGATCAGCCGGGTCTCAATGAACGCAAAGGCGGCCGCCAAGCCCCGATCCTGGTAGACAGTACCAATCTCGGCCTCCACCGCGCTCGGCTCCCCCTGTGCGCTGAGAAACTGATTCGACGTCATTCGCGTGTACTTCTCTCCGTCCAGGACGCCGTCCTCCCGCAGGATCTTCTCCCGGACGTAGAGCGCCAGTACGGCATCTCCCAGCCAAGCCTGCTGGAGAAGAACGGAGCGGGTATAGAATCGCGACATAACCAACGCCTATTGTCGCCTACGGCGGCGCCATCCACGCCCCGAGAATCGTCCACGGGCTCGTTTGGACCGCAGCATTCTGCACCGCCCCCCAGATGCCCCGAGGCCCAGCGAACGCGGGCTTCATCGTGTAGTTGAGCGTCAGCGTCAGTTGGTTGCCATTCTTCACCGCACTCGACCCTTGCGCACTGATCCTGCAAAGGCCGTTCTCGATGATGTTCGATCCGCTCAGCGCAATGGCCGTAGCCTGGCTGCCATCGCCGTTATCAGGATACAAAAACAGCAGGTTCCCCGGCACAAAGTACGCCACGTAACAGGCCAGGGAAGCGTCCACGGCCGTATTCATCAATAGCCAGACCGTCTGCAGGTTATTGGCGTTGGTAGCGTCCTGAAAGGTCGCCGCCAGGGTTTGCGTCCCGGCCGTTGCCGCTGCGGGTGCCAGCGCATTGGCTCGCGGGAAGCTCAGCGCGGCCTCCGGAACCAGTGCCGCGCCCATCGTCTGCCAGCCGGAGGTCACGTTACTCACCGACTGGGCCGCCGTGTAAATCACCCGGCTTCCGCGAAACGAGGCCGCGTAGCTCACTGCCAGCGTCAGCGTTAGCGAATTCCCGCTCACCATGGCCGATGTCCCCTGTCCGGATATCGTGCACTGGCTATTGCTGACCGATTCGGCACTTCCCGGAATTAAAGGCCCAATCAGCCCCTCTCCGGTGCCGCCATCCCGGACAAGAAACAGAAGGCCAAACGGTCGTGAGTAGGCGACATAACAGGCATTTCCGCCGTCCAGCGCCCGATTGATCAGGACGTTGACGACACCCAGATACTCCACCCCCGCTGGGTGTGAGTACCGCGCGACAACTGTCTGGGAATTGCCACTGGGTGCGATCGGCCCGCCGTCGCGGGCTGTCGGCAACAGCAGGTTGGGCGAGGTTGCCTGGTTCACTGTAAACGTCTGGCCTCCGATCAGAATCGTGCCGCTCCTCGCGCTGCCCACGTTCTCCGGATAGGAAAACTGAACCGTGCTCCCCGATTGGGTCCCATTCAACCAGCCCACGGCGGGAACAATCGGAACCGAACACCCCGCTCCCGTTGTCACCGATACGGTTCCCGACCCCGCAGCAGCCGCCACATTCGCGCTCCCCGAACTCAACATATACGTGCACGCGAAGTTCGCGGTCACAGTCCCGGCCGCGCTCATCGTCAGCGACTGCGGATTCACTAACCCGCTCAACAAACCCGAGAAACCGGCAAACGCAAACCCCGGCCCCGGGCTGGCGCTCAATGTCACGTTCGTTCCCAACGGAAAGTAGCCGTCTCCCGAACCCGGCGCCACCTGTAAGGCTCCACCGTTCGCAGGACTCACCGTCCGCGTCAACAGCACTTGCGAAGTATAGTTCGCCGTGTAGGACGCCCCCGCCCCGCCAATCGTGATCGTCCGCGCCGCCGGCCCTCCATCGCTCCAGTTCGCAAAGGTCGCCGCAACTCCCGGTGAACTCTGAGAATTCGGCGCGGTCACCGTCACCGTCGTACCTGGGAGCAGCTTCAAACCAAATGGCGCCGTGCGGCTCACCCCATTCACCACCAACTCCAGCCCCGAGGGCACCGTAGCGAATGATGTCGCCGTCGTCACCGGAAACCGGCGCACCCGCTGATTCCGGCTATCGGCGACATAAATCTGCCCCAAGCTGTCCACAGCCACCCCCCGCGGATCATACAACGCCGCGGACTCGGGCTCCCCGCCGTCCCCCGAAAAATTGGCGGAGCCATTGCCCGCCACCGTCCGGATCACGCCCGCTGCGTCCACTTCCCTAACCCGATGATTCCCGCTATCGGCTATAAATAGGCCCCCCGAGGCTCTAACCGCCAATGCCGCCGGGAAATTCAAGCCGGCCGCCGTCGCCGAACCGCCATCGCCCCCCGAACCGGGCGTCAGAGAGCCCGCCACGGTCGTGATCGTCCCCCCTGGCCGGAACCGTCGAATTCGCGAACCATCGGTCACATAAATGTTCCCCACGTCGTCCAACGCCAACCCATTCGGACCCGCTAGGTGCGCCGCCAGCGCACTGCCTTCGTCGCCGGCTGTCCCATACACGCCGGATCCCGCCACTGTCGTAAGGACCCCGCCGCTTACTCGCCGGACGCGATTCGAATAATCCGCGATATACAAGTTTCCGCTCGAATCCACTGCCACGGCCGATGGCAGTACCAACCGCGCCGCCGTCGCCGCCACCCCTTCGGCCGGGGAACTCCCGCCGCCCGCCACCGTGCTGATCATCCCGCCAGGAGTCACCCTGCGAATCCGGTCATTAAAACGATCGGCGATATACAGGTTTCCCACCGCATCCACGGCCACGCTCGACGGACGGTACAACGTCGCCGCCGTCGCCGGTCCTCCGTCCCCGCTATACAGTATGCCGCCCGAACCGGCGACGGTCGTCACGGTCCCGCCCGGCGTCACGCGCCGGACCCGATGGTTCTCCGTGTCGGCGATGTAAAGATTCCCAGCCCCGTCCACCGCGGTCCCTAATGGGTTATGCAACTGAGCGTTCGTTGCTGCCCCTCCGTCGCCGCTGAACCCGGCCGTGCCCGTCCCGGCCACCGTCGTAATGAAGCCGGCCGAAACCAGCCGGATCCGGTAGTTGCTCGAATCGGCGATGTAAACCGTGCCGCCCGCCCCCGCGCATACCCCCAGTGGCTGATGCAATGCCGCCCCTGTCGCCGCGCCGCCGTCCCCGCCATAAGCCGGATTCCCGTTGCCCGCCAGCGTTGAAATCACCCCGCCGCTCACCCGACGGATCCGTTGATTCGAGTGGTCGGCGATATAGACCGTCCCCGCCGCGTCCACCGCCACACCCGCTGGATCCCCTAATTGCGCGACGACTGCGCTCCCTCCATCCCCGCTGAATCCCATCGTCCCCAAACCAGCCACCGTAGTAATAACGCCATTCGTCGCCACGCGCCGGATCCGCCGGTTCCAACGGTCGGCGATATAAACATTCCCAGCTCCATCCACCGCCACGCCCCGCGGTTGCCACAGCGTCGCCCCCGTCGCAGTCCCGCCATCCCCCCCGAATCCGGCTCCGCCCGTGCCCGCGATTGTAGTCAAGATCCCACTACTCAGCCGCCGCACCCGATTGTTCCCCGTATCGGCTACGTAAACGGTCCCCGCCCCGTCCACGGCCACTCCGATTGGCGCGTTTAACTGATCCGTCGTACCTCCCGCCACCGTCGAAATTACGCCCCCCGGCGTCACCCTCCGAATTCGATGGTTCCCCGTGTCAGCAATGTAAACGTTCCCCGCCGAATCGACGGCCACCCCGCTCGGATCCTGTAACTGCGCCCCAGTCGCCGTCCCTCCGTCCCCGCTGAATCCGGGCACGCCAGATCCGGCGATCACGGTCATCGCTCCTCCGGGCGCCACTCGCCGCACCCGCTGACTCTCCGTGTCGGCAATGTAAAGGTTCCCCACTGTATCAACCGCCAACGCGCGTGGAGAGCGCAGCGCCACCGCGGTTGCCACCGGACCATCGCCCGGACCGCCTGCTACGGTAACAATCGTGTTTTGGCCAGACGCAGCTATCGGTAGACAGACAACGGTCAGAATTCGGAATAGGACACGGGTCGCAGATTGCACCATGAGACAAACAGCAGAGAACCGCGACGGGAGCTGTCTCCGAGCGGACAGACCGGCGGCCTAGGCTATTTATCGGACTGTCGGCCCTGTAGCTTCAGGAAGCCTGTCCCTAGGATTTTGCCTACCGACAAGGGGCCTCTTGGTAGGGGCTCACGTCGGCACCGCCATACAACGGATTTACGGATCCCCGTCAAGGAATCGCACCTCACCAAAGAAAAACCGGCAGGGACGCTTGATGCGCCACCGCCGGTTCGGTTACCTACGCCGCTCGATACCCACTTCACGTCGAAGCGGTCAAGGTTCATCACCTTCGCCCACGCCTTCGCAAAGTCCTGCACGAACTTCTCCTTCCCGTCCGACATGGCATAGACTTCCGCCACTGCCCGCAGTTCGGAGTTCGACCCAAACGCCAAGTCAACAGGCGTCGCCGTCCACTTGAGCTTGCCGGTCGCCCGGTCCACTCCCTCGTAGAGCCCTTCTGCCTTGGCGGACTTGTTCCACTTGGTCGACATATCGAGCAGATTGACAAAAAAGTCATTGCTCAACATCCCGGCCCGTTCCGTGAACACTCCGTGCGCCGCTTGTCCGGCATTGGCGTTCAGTGCCCGCAGGCCGCCAACCAGAGCCGTCATTTCAGCAACGGAGAGCGTCATCAAGTTCGCCCGATCCACCAGCATCTCTGCCGGTGACAAGCGCTGACCCGTCTGGAAGTAGTTCCGGAAACCATCGGCCGCCGGTTCCAGGAAAGCAAACGACTGGACGTCGGTCTGGTCCTGCGATGCATCCACCCGGCCCGGGGCGAAGGGAACCGCCACAGTTGATCCCGCATCCTTAGCGGCCTTCTCAATCGCGGCGCTCCCACCCAGCACGATCAGATCGGGAAGCGAGACCTTCTTCTTCCCGCGGTTGAACTCCTGCTGAATCCTCTCAAGCTGGGGCAGAACTTTGGCCAGCTCAACTGGATGGTTAGCCGCCCAATCCTTCTGCGGAGCCAGACGGATCCGCGCCCCGTTGAAGCCGCCGCGATTGTCGGTGCCCCGAAACGAAGCCGCCGACGCCCAAGCCGCCCGCACCAGTTCCGGCACGGTCAGACCAGAAGCGAGAATCTTCGCCTTCAGCGTCGCAATCTCATTGGCGTTGATCGGAGCAGAATCAGCCTTCGGCAATGGATCCTGCCACAACAGGTCTTCTTTAGGAACTTCGGCACCAATGTAGCGGGACTTTGGACCCATATCGCGATGAGTCAGCTTGAACCATGCCTTGGCGAAAGCAAGCTGGAACTCCTCCGGCTTCTCCCGGAAACGCATTGCAATTTTCCGGTAGCTCGGATCGACCTTCAGCGCTACGTCCGTCGTGAACATGATCGGCGCATGCCGCTTCGACGGGTCGTGTGCGTCCGGGACCAGGTCCGACGCTTGGCCCTTCGCCGGAATCCACTGCGTGGCGCCCGCGGGGCTCTTCGTCTTTAACCATTCAAACGCAAAGAGGTTCTCGAGGTACTGCGAGCTCCACTTGTTCGGCGTCGAAGTCCACGCGCCTTCCAAGCCGCTCGTCACCGTATCGACACCCTTGCCGCTGCCGCACTTGTTCTGCCAGCCCAAGCCCTGCTGTTCCAGTCCGGCCGCGGCCGGCTCCGGCCCTACACACTTGTCCGGTGCATGCGCGCCATGCGCTTTTCCGAACGTATGGCCACCAGCGATCAGCGCCAATGTCTCCTCGTCGTTCATCGCCATCCGGCCAAACGTTTCGCGGATGTCTTCGGCAGCCGCCATCGGATCCGGATTGCCGTTCGGACCCTCCGGATTCACATAGATCAGGCCCATCTGCACCGCCGCCAGCGGTTTCGCCAGCTTGCGGTCGCCGCTGTAACGTTCATCGGCCATGAACTTCTTCTCCGGGCCCCAATAAACCAGATCCGGTTCCCAATCGTCCCGGCGTCCACCGGCAAAGCCGAAGGTCTTAAAGCCCATGGATTCCATCGACACATTGCCCGTCAGAACCAGTAGGTCGCCCCACGACAGCTTCTTGCCGTACTTCTGCTTCACCGGCCAGACCAGCCGCCGCGCCTTGTCGAGGTTGGCGTTGTCCGGCCAGCTGTTGAGCGGATCGAACCGCTGTTGAGCGCCGCCAGCGCCGCCCCGCCCGTCCTGCACGCGGTACGTACCGGCGCTGTGCCAAGCCATCCGAATGAAGAACGGTCCGTAGGTTCCATAGTCGGCCGGCCACCAATCCTGCTTCGTCGTCAGGACTTTCTGAATGTCCTGCTTTACTTCCTTGAGGTCCAAGGTCGCGAAGGCCTTCGCGTAATCTAAATCCGTCCCGATCGGATTGGATTCTGACCCATGCTGCCGCAGTGGCGAAAGGTCGAGTTGCTCAGGCCACCAAAATTGGTTCGGTTTTGGCGCCTGTGCACTCGCTACATCCGCTAACACTAAAGGGATCGCCGCGACCGCCCAAGCGGCGAGCAAGATCTTCAGGTTCTTCTTGATCAAATTCTCCTTAACCGAACAGATGTTCAGTCCCGGCCCAAGTGTAGTACGCAATTCCCTAATTTCGGCCTATAGCTCCTATAGGCTTTCCTATGCGGCACCGCCTTCACGCCAGACCGGGGTCCCGCTATGCTAGATGGGCGGAGGCGCTTTTGTCGAAAGGCACGGACCAACCCGAGAAGCGGCGAGGGCGGAGGGTGTTTCTGACCCTCGGAGCCGGGATGGCCGCGGGCGCCGGTTGCGAAACGAACCCAACGCCCTCTGAATCCGGGGTTCACATGCGCGAGTACGGAGACCGGTCTCCCCATGAAAAGCCGGTCCGCGTCATCCGGGAGTTGACGAAGAGCTTGGGCACAGGTTCCAGCCGGACGCCACTGCAGGATCTGTACGGCATAATCACCCCTTCTGCTTTGCACTTTGAACGCCATCACGCTGGCGTTCCGGTGATCAACCCGGCCGAGCACCGGCTGCTGGTTCATGGTCTCGTCGACAAGCCGTTGTCGTTTTCCATCGACGACCTGAAACAGTTCCCGTCTCTCTCAAAAGTTCATTTTCTGGAATGCGCCGGCAACATCGTCGGCGACAACAATGGCAATCCGCCGCCGACAGTGCAGCAGAGTATGGGTCTCGTCAGTTGTTCCGAGTGGACGGGCGTTTCGCTCGCGCGAGTCCTGGCCGAAACTGGCATCAAGCCAGAAGCAAAATGGGTGATTGCCGAAGGCGCCGATGCCGGACGAATGGCGCGGAGCATCCCGATAGAAAAGATCCTCGACGACGCGTTTCTCGCCTATGGCCAGAACGGAGAGGCGCTGCGGCCCGAGCAGGGCTATCCTCTCCGGCTGCTGCTTCCGGGCTGGGAAGGCAACGCGAATGTGAAGTGGCTGCACCGGCTGGAAGTGGCGGCCGAGCCGGCGATGTCGGTCAAGGAAACCGCCTATTATACGGAGTTGATGCCGGACGGCAAGGCGCGGCAGTTCAGCTTCGTCATTGATGCGCGATCCGTCATCACGCGACCATCCGGCGGCCATCGCCTCAGAGGTCCAGGGTTTCAAGAGGTCACCGGTATAGCCTGGACCGGGCACGGCCGCATCTCCCGAGTCGAAGTGTCCTTCGACGGCGGCGCGACGTGGGCCGACGCCGAGTTGCAGTCGCCCGTCCTGCCGCGGGCGCTCACCCGCTTCCGCGCCCCCTGGCAATGGGATGGCAAGGAGACGATTCTGCAATCTCGCTGCACGGACGAGACCGGATACGTGCAGCCGTTGCACGATCAATTCATCGCCGCCTATGGCCGGTTCGCCGGCTACCACTATCACGCCATTAAGTCGTGGCGCGTGACGGCTTCGGGCGAGGTCCTGGCCTATGCATAAATGTTTGGCCGGCCTCCTGCTCACCGCAGCGGCGCTTGCTCAGCCGAAGCCGCTCGGCCTTGGCCGGGCTGCCTCGGCGGAAGAGATCGCCAAGGTCAATCTGACCGTCTACCCGGACGGCAAAGGGCTCCCTGCCGGCTCGGGTACGGCCGAGAAAGGCCGTCCTCTGTTCAAGGCGAAATGCGCCGCTTGTCACAACGACAACGGCGAGGGCCGGGAGGCCCAGTATCCGGCCCTAACTGGAGGCATCGGCAGTCTAACCAGCGGAAAACCGCGAAAGACGGTCGGCAGCTATTGGCCCTACTCGACCACCGTCTTTGACTTCATCCGGCGCGCGATGCCGTTTGATCATCCGCGTTCGCTGACGGCCGGCGAAGCCTATTCGCTCACCGCCTTCGTCCTGCATCTGAATGGCATTGTGGCCGAAAAGCAGGAGCTGAATGATAAGACGCTACCCGGGGTCCGGATGCCGAACCGCGATGGGTTCGTTTTGCACAAACGCCCTGCTATTTCGCGCTGATGTCGTAGGCCCAGATGGTATCGAGATCGCGGATGTACAACCGGCCGTTGGCAACGACGGGATAGGCCCACGCCATCTCCCGGCTCCGCGCATGCTGGGGCTGGATGGGTGGGGTGAAGCGACCTTTTTCGCGATACGCCTCCGGCGTCGACTCCATCAAACGGACCTCGCCGTCCTCGCCATGCACGTACAACCGGCCATCGGCGAATAACACGGAGCCGGGGCCGGTCTCGACTTTCCACTTGATTTTGCCGGTCAGGAAATCACCGGCCACCATACCCTCAGAGTTCGTGCCATACAGGATGCCGTCGAGCAACACCTGGCCACCCAGAGTATTGGGCATTTCGCGTTCAAAATAGACCTCTTCGGCGGCAACTCCACCTGGCGTAGCGTTCAACTGCACCAGGCCGCCCCCGAACCGGCGCGAATTCGAACTATAAACGTAGTTCTTGAATCCGACCGGCGTCGGGATGTTCGCCGGACCGGTGCTGGTCTTCTCATACCGCCAAAGAAACGCCCCCGTTTTGGCATCCACACCGACCACTCCTTTGTCGAGGAACTGGACGTATTGCACTCTCCCAGCCGCGTCCAGGCGGATGGCCGAGGAGTAAGCCGCGACGTCGCCTCCCGGGACCGCCGATCTCCAGATGACTGCGCCGGACTTCTTATTCAGGGCCACCAGGGTCGCCGCCTTGCCACCGGGCGTGATCACCAGAACCTCGCCATCTATCAGCGGCGATTCGGCATAGGCTCACTTCCCGGGCTCACCGCCGAAATCGGCGCGGAGGCTCTTCTTCCAGTTCAGCTTGCCGTCGGTGGCCCGCAGGCTGACTAGGTCGCCATCCGAACTCAGCGCATAAAGCGTCCCGTTGTCTACCGTCGGGGTGGAACGCGAACTCGGATACGGCGGTTGCTGGTCCGGATTGCCCACCTTGCCCAGCCTGTAGGTCCAAACCAATTTCCCTTCCGTTGTGGAGTAGGCATTCAGGAACTCCTCTTCAAGTCCCTTGTTGCCGATGACGTAGAGCAGACCGCCAGCCACGGCGGGAGTGCCGTACCCATCGCCGACGGAGTCGATTCGCCAGCGCAACGCGGGACCCGCGGCCGGCCACTCCTGCAGAAGGTTGCGTTCCCGGGACACACCCGTTCGCTCCGGCCCGCGCCACTGCGGCCAATCTGCAGCCATCGTCAGGCAGACCGCCACACACAATCCGAGGCACATGGAGAGCTTCTTCATGGACCCTAGAATACTCTACCGAAATCGCGCTGAGCGAAAACCATCGTCCGCTGCGCCAGTATGATCGAGGAGTTTGCGACGATGTTTGCTTCGATCATGGTTGTGTTGGGAGCCATTGTGCTATGTCTCTTCTTCCTGAACGGGGGAGGATATGTCACGCGCGACCTGGACGTCGTGGCCACAGTCTCGTTGCCCAAAGATTGGGCGGAACGGGCACCGGAGCGGCACCCTTCCTTGGTAGCGTTTCCGTTTGTGAAAACGGAATTCCGGTGGTGGGGCGCAGGGGATCCGCATGAGGTGGAGGCCTGGGTCGTCATCGGCGCGCCAAACTGCTCAACGGCAGAGATCGAAGCGGGGATGGTGCGGGCGTTCCAGGCCATGCAGAGCAGGACGCAGCGGTTTCCAGAGTTCGGTAGCTACAAATATGGCGACGGGGAGAAGTGGATCTCCGAGGGGAGATATCAGATCAATTCTTTGCACGATCCGCAGAAGGTGACCTTCCTCCGGTCAGTGGATCGGGCCAAGAAGTGGCGTTTGTGGCCCGTGTATACACGAAGAAGATCCCGCACGAAAAGCTACAGAAGATTCAAACTCAGCTTTACGGGTCGCTTCAGTTCACGGACAAGCGGGATACCTACTTCGCCGAGGTCGGCAATTGGACGGCCGTCGCCGCCGGACGGCAGAAAGCCGAAATCGCCTATGCAAACGGCATTCTGGCGCAGAATGGAGCAGGGCCCGTGGGTGCGGTGGGCGAATCGCAGGAAAGGAACGGATGGCTCGTGGAGCGCTGGCACGACAATCTGGTGATTGGACGTTTTCTGGGTAATCGAGTAATAGATTCGCCCGCTTATGGCGCTCGCGGAGAACTGACCTGGCTGCGGTGGCGCGGAACCGGATGGGACTCGTGGACGGCGCGGAGCCGTTCGAAGCCAACGGTGGCCAGCCCTACTTCCCTTCCGGCTCTGTACCGTCTGGCTGGAGTCGGGCCTTGGGCGACGATCCGGACAATTCAAACTTCTACTTCTTCACGGTGATCCAGGTTCCATTGACCGGGGATCGTTGGCAGGGCGAAACAGTCCCGGCGACATGGAAACTGGCCGAGTGGATGGAAAACGCCCTACGGATCGAAGAAGAGTTTCGCGCCGGAAAAATGAAGATCCAGTAGCCGGCCGCCCGGGTCAGTAACATCCTGCAGGCGGATATGATTGCGCCTGAGCGTGGCCAGATCCGCTAACAGTGTCCGGAAGCTGTGAATCGGCAGGCAACGGATTGTTTCGCCGACGCCTTGGCGAGCGCACCCAGCGAACGGCGGGCCGGCCCCACAACGCTGGCCCGCTGCCCATTCAATATAGTAGGCCAGCATGTAGATGGGCCGCTCGTTCAGGCCAACCAGATCAACACTCTTCATGCTGACGAAACGCGTGCTCGACGCTCGACAGGCTCTTATAGCGGGCGACGGCTTGATGTTTTCGGGCTTCAGGTCGAGGTGGGCGATGCCGGCCCGATGGGCAGCGGCGAGGGCGCGGCAGAGGACCCGGAGAATGGCAAGGGCGCGGGTCTCGGGGAGTGGACCGTCGGTGAGGAGTTGGTGG
>JBBQRA010000181.1:0-12264 GCA_038215275.1 Bryobacterales bacterium
TTCGTGGTAGCCCGGTTCACATCCGTCGGTGCCTTACCCTGGAAAAAGAAGTTATTCTGCCCGGTATTTGCCTGCCCCGGCAGGTTCGGCCGGGGACCGTAAAACTTCAAAACGTTTGCCGACACGGGGTCGAACCGGTTAACCGGTATCCTGTTTCCCGGAAACGGCGTCCGCAAAAACTGCCCCGGTCGCGAAGGATCCGGCGCCGTCGACATCGGATCATAAATATTTCGCAGGGCTCCGGCCGCTGTCAGTGTTTTTGAGAAGTCGCCGCCCATCTGTTCATCCGTAGGCAGCGTAAAGAACCGTGTCGATGCCGACCGCTGCCGCCGTCCCTCGTAAACGGCGAACCAGAACGTCTTGTTCCGGCCGTCATAAACTTTCGGAATCACTAGCGGTCCGCCCGAACTAGCGCCAAACTCGTTGCGCTGGAACGTCGCTAGGTTCCGCCCGCTCGCGTTCGCGAACCAGTTATTGGCGTCCATCTTGCTGTTCCGCAGGAACTCAAAGACGCTCCCGTGCAGCGTGTTCGTCCCTGACTTCGTCGCGATCGTCAAAACACCGCCGCCGCTCCGTCCATACTCCGCGCTGTACGAGTTCGTCTGAATCCGAAACTCCTCCACGCCTTCCACCGATGGCACCCCGCTGTTGGCGTTCATGTTCGCCGTGTTCGAATTCATCGTCATCGGCACGCCATCCATCAGAATCGCGTTCGACGAGTCACGTCCGCCGTTCACCGTGAAGATCCCAATGGAGTGAAATCCTTCGTTCGCACTGCCCGCCGCTGGCCGTTGCGGGAACACGCCCGCCGTCGCCCATGCCAGCGAGTATACGTTCCGGCCATTTAACGGAAGGTCGATAATACGCTTGTTCTCTACCACCCCGCTCAGCGTGGCCGACGTCGTATCCACCAACTGCGCCCCGCCCGTCACCGTCACGGACTCCGTCACCGCGCCCACCTGCAGCGCAATGTTCAGTTCCGCCTTCTGCTGCGTCGCAATCGGGATTGACTCGACCAAATGGGCTCGAAACCCCGGCTTTTCCGCCCGCATCCTGTAACGCCCCGGCGGCAGTGGCGAGATCAGATAGAAGCCGCTCTCGTTCGACGCCGAACGCAAATTCACGTTCCGGTCGATGTCGGTGACAACGACAGTCGCCCCCGCGATCGACGCTCCCGAAGGGTCTGTAACAAGCCCCGAGATCTGCCCGGCAACTGTCTGCGCCGCCAGATAAGGCGAGCAGAGAACGAGCGCGACCGGCAGTGCCAGCCGCGATTTGCACCAATCTAGGCCCATAGAAACTCCTTGACGAAACTGATAGAGCTAAAAACTAGGAGCGAGCATATCCGATCCCAAAACCGAATGCAACTGGATTTAAGCGCTCAAGCGCTTGTCGGCTTGACAAGCGCATCTGCCTTAACTAGGCTGATGTTCGTGCCGTTTCTCCGTGCGTTCCCGCTTGCGTTGTTCGTCCTAACGATTCCGCCAAGTCCGGGCCAACCGGACGGGAAAGCGGACTATTTCGAAGCCAAAGTGCGTCCCGTCCTGCTTGCGCGCTGTTCTTCGTGCCACGGCGACAAGGTCCAAATGTCGCAAAAACAGTTCACAACACGCGACGGAATGCATCAATCCGGTACGGTCGTCGCCGGTGATCCCGCAGCGAGTTCGTTAATCCAAGCCGTCCGCTACGGATCCAAGGTGAAGATGCCGCCGGCGGCGAAACTGCCCGATGCCGAAATTGAGGCGCTGGAGAAGTGGGTGCGCGACGGCGCGGTTTGGCCCGATATTACGGCCTCCGCATTAACCAGCAATGCCGTCGGTCATTGGTCTCTGCAACCTGTGAAGCAGCAGCAGCCGCCTGCCGTCAAAGACAGATCTTGGCCGCGCACTCCAATCGACCGCTTTATCCTGGCAAAGCTCGAATCGAAGGGACTCTCGCCTGCCGCCAATGCCGATCGATACACCCTTCTCCGCCGCCTCACCCTCGACCTAACCGGCCTGCTCCCCACTCCTGCCGAACTGACACAGTTTGTCGAAGATGCCTCGCCCAACGCACTGGAAACGGTTGTCGATCGCCTACTCGCCTCCCCTGCTTTCGGTGAGCGGTGGGGACGGCATTGGCTCGACGTTACCTATTGGGCCGACACTACCGGAGTCGGCCGGCGCATTCCGCTCCCGGAGGCTTGGCGCTATCGCGACTACGTGATCCGCTCTTACTCCGCCGACAAACCGTACGACCAGTTCTTGCGCGAACAGATCGCCGGACCCACCGCCAAAACGCCCAAAACTGGCGAGCCCAAAGACGACACGCTGGCCGCCACGGGCTTTCTGGTACTCGGTCCATGGGCGTGGTTCTCCTACGACAAAGTGCAGATGCGCTTTGATATCGCCGACCAGCAGGTGGACCTCATAGGCCGATCCGTCCTCGGCCTCACTCTCGGTTGCGCCCGCTGCCACGATCACAAGTTCGATCCGGTGACGAATCACGATTATTACGCGCTCGCCGGGATCTTTCTGAGTACCAAAACCACTTCGAGAACCAACGCCGAGGGAGGTCTCAACCTGACGCGGTTTCCCGAGAACCCGGCGTTGGCGCGCAAACATTCCGACGCCCTCGCAGCCTGGGAGAAGCATCTCGCGCAGGTAGAGGCCGATGACGCGGTTTTCAGGAAGGAGCAGGAAGCGGTTAGCAAGCGAATCAAGGAACTCACATCGGACCCAATGGCTCTGAAGGCCGCCCAGGACGAACTCGCCGCCCTCAAAAAGAAGACGGAGTTTGCCGGCGACCGCCAAATCCTCGCTTTCACCAAATACAACAAACCGAGGTGGCCGCAAGCCTACGCCGCGGAGGAAATGGAGTTCCCCGAAGATGCGCGAGTGGCCAACCGCGGCGATGCCCATCAACTGGGCGAACTCGTGCCGCGCGGCGTCCCAAGCGGAGTCAGCACAGGGCAGCCGCCACCCAAAACGAACCCAAACTCCAGCGGGCGCAAGGAACTCGCCGATTGGCTCACCAGCCCGAGCCACCCGTTGACAGCCCGCGTCTATGTGAATCGTCTGTGGCAACATTTGTTTGGCCGGGGCATTGTTGCCACCACCGACAACTTCGGAACCCGCGGGGAACCGCCGACCCATCCGGAATTGCTGGACCATCTGGCAACACGCTTCGTCGAACAGGGGTGGTCATCGAAAAAGCTGATCCGGGAGATCGTCCTAAGCCGCGTCTACCAGCTCTCCAGCCGGCCCGATCCGCGGAATGATGAGATCGACGCAGGAAACGAATTGCTGTGGCGATCCAACCGCCGTCGCTTGGAAGTGGAAGCCATTCGCGACTCCATCCTGCAGGTCAGCGGCCGCCTGGATCCGACGGGCGGCGGACCTTCCTTGCCCTTAACCGCGCAAAATGTCCACACCATTGCGCCCTTCTTTCTCGAAGACGATTCCCGGATCGAGGCCCACGTGAAATATCGGCGAACCGTCTATCAACCCATCATGCGCAATAGCCAGATGGAAGACGTTGACATCCTGAACGTCTTTGACTTCAAGGATCCCGATCAGGTCGTCGGCACCCGGTCCGCCACCACCGTCCCCACGCAGATGCTCTACCTGATGAACTCCCCGTTCCTGAAAGAGGAGGCTCGCCGCCTGGCGGGGGCGACCCAGGCGCTGGATGATCCGGCGCGCGTGGCAAAGATAATCCTCACAACGCTTAGCCGGCCCTCCACGCAACGGGACTTGGACCAGGCCCGCCAGTTTGTCTCGGACTTCCAGGCGGCGTACGCCAAGCAGGCCCCCTCGGGGAACAGTCCAGCCGCGGACCCAAATGTCGAGGCTTGGGCCCGGTACTGCCACGCCATTTTCGCCTCCAGCGAATTTTTATATCGTAGATAGCGAGAGGAAGCAAACCATGACCCATCCCATTGATTCGGCACCCTGCGACCGTCGTGGCTTTCTTCGCTCTCTGGGCGGAGGCTTTGGATCCTTGGCGTTCGCCGCCATCGCGGCGGGACAGGATCCGCTGGCCTCCAGGGAGCCGCACTTCCCGCCCAGGGCGAAGCGCGTCATCCTGCTCTGGATGCAGGGCGGGCCATCCCAAATGGATCTGTTCGATTGCAAGCCCCGCCTCAAAAAAGAAGCGGGGCAGAAGGTACCGTTTCAGGTCAACTCGACAAAAATACGGAGGGAAGAGACGTCGCTGCTGCTACCGCCCGTGGCAGATTTCCAACAGGTAGGTGAAGCTGGTTTGTGGATGTCAAACCTGATGCCGCATCTGGCGGGCAAGGTCGACGAGTTATGCTGGCTGCGCGGAATGGTCACTGATAGTCCCGCCCACCCCGCTGCCATCCGCTTGTTCCAAACGGGATCGTCGCAATTCGTACGGCCGTCAATGGGCTCCTGGATCACCTACGGTCTCGGCACGGAGAATCGGAATCTGCCGGCCTTCATGGTCATCAGCCCGATGTTGTACGGAGATGACGGTAGCCCGTTGCACTACTCGAACGGCTTCCTGCCCGCCATTTATCAGGGCATGCGGTTGGGTGACGCACGCACGCCGGTGAAGCATTCGAAGATCGGCTACCTGGGCGATGCGGCGCTTTCGGTTGATTTGCAGCGGCAGCACCTGGATCTGATTCAGGCCCGCAATCAGATGGACCAGGAGACCTCCGGCGCCGATCCGAACGTCGAGGGGCTCATTCAGTCCTATGAACTTGCCTTTCGAATGCAGGTGCAGGCCCCGGAAGTGTTCGACGTGATGCGGGAATCGGAAGCCACGCGCAACCTCTACGGCATCGGCGCAGATGCAACCGACAATTTCGGCCGCAAATGTTTGATGGCCCGGCGGCTCGCCGAAGCCGGCGTCCGCTACATTCAGGTGACGGACAACGGCTGGGACCATCACGCCAACATCGGCACCACGCTGCGGAAGAGTGCGACCGGCATCGACAAACCGTTGGCCGGCCTGCTTACCGACCTGAAAGCCCGCGGCTTGCTGGAAGACACCCTCGTGATCTGGACGGGTGAATTCGGCCGGACTCCATTTGACCAATCCCAAGGAGGCGACCGCGCCAACGCTGGCCGCGATCACAACCCCAATTGTTGGACGATGTTTATGGCCGGTGCCGGCGTCAAACAGGGATTTGTACACGGTGAAACCGACGAGTATGGCTGGAAAGCGGTCGATGGAATGGTCCACGTGCATGACTTGCACGCGACCATTCTGCACCTGTTGGGACTGGACCATGAGCGGCTCACATATCGTTATAGCGGCCGTGACTTCCGGCTGACCGACGTGTACGGGAAGGTCGTCAAACAGATACTAGTTTAAAGCGGCCGCCGCCGGTGCGCATTGACGTTGCCCATCGTGCTTAGGTGATCATTTAAGAAGTTCTTCACTTCCGGCTCCGGTTGCGCATATCGGGGCAGAATCAAGCGGCGGCCATCCACCATCGGCAGATGAACGCCGATCATCTGAACGCCGCCAACTTCTCCAGTACCGCCGTTGGAGTCCGGCCCGGCGCATTATCCATCTCGCCGCACGACTACCGGCACCGGCTGGTCACCAGCTACAGCTATGAACTGCCATTCGGCAAAGGCAAGCAGTACGGATCCCAGCGGAGCGGCTTCCTAATGCAGTCCTGGGCCAATGGCATGGCCCTCAGCAGCAGATCCTCGCTACAGATGCTCACAACCGGTAACACCAGCCAGTCCTTCGGTGGCGGCCAGGACGGCAAAGTCGATAACCCAACCCTGGCTCGCTGGTTCGACACGGGCGCATTCCGCCTGCCGGTCCAGTTCACCTTCGGCAACATGGGCCAGATGCACCCCAGCCTGCGTAGCGACTTCGTGGAACTGCTGGACCTTTCGGTGGTCAAGCGCTTCAACATTTTCAGCGAACGCGTGGCCCTCGAACTGCGCGGCGAAAGCTTTAACGCTTTGGACCATCCCGTCTTTGGTTCGCCGAATACGACCGGTGGGGAATGCACAGTTCGGCCGCGTCACCGGCACCGCCAAAGCGCCGCGTCAAGCGCATTTCGCCCTGAAGCTGCTCTGGTAGTTCTACCCGATCCACGGCCGCTCCCCCTACTTCCCCGCCAACCGCTTCAACGTATCCGACCCCACCGTACCCCGCACAATTTCCTTCAGCTTCGCGGCATCTCCCTCCGCCCCCTGGCGTTGAATCGCGTCCCGGTACCGTTCCTGATGATCCGCCAGGTCCCCAGGCGTTTCCCCCATCGAGTTCTTCGCATCGAGAGCCGCCCCTTTCGCATGGAGAAACTCAAGCAGCCCTGGCTTGCCCTGAATCGCCGCCAAGTGAAGGATCGACTGATCCTTCCGCGACAAAGTAATAGCCTCCACCGGGTCGGGGATCTTGTCCTGCGGACTCCACCGTCCGCGAACATCCGCCCCGCACTCCACCAGTTCCCGCACGATCGGCAAGTCTCCAGCGAGCACAGCGACCGAGAACGGCGTGTGGCCGTCCTTCCGGACTAAGTTCGGATTGCCGCCCCGGTCGGCCAGAATCTTCACCAATTCCACGCTCCCGGAACTCGCAGCGATATGCATCGCCGACGATCCCGGCGGAGCGGGATTAATCCGCACATCCCCAGCCGGTCCTCCGGTGGGATACACCGTCTGCTGATTCGGATTCGCGCCCGCATCGAGCAGGCGCCGGACGATCGTCAACGCATCCGGCAACGCTGAGGCGCCCAAGGATTCGTCATCCGCGCCAAGCGCCAGCGCGGCCGCCGTCTGCCCATAGGCGCCTCTCTGCCTGGTCCCGCTACGCGCGGCCTTCGCCACCGCCAACGCAGCGCCGTGGAGGGGAGTATACCCTGCGCCGTCCGCCACCTTCACAGCCGCTCCCCGGTCAACCAGCAGCGCCGCCAACGCCAGGTCCGGACGAAATCTCTGCGAACTCCCCGCCGTCGCCGGAGCTCCGCGGCCGGGGACGAACGTACCCGCCGGCGAGTCCCACTTGTAGAGCGCAGCCAGCAGCGGGGTCGTACCATCGGCTGCTGTCGAATTCACATCCACGCCGGCATCCAGGAGAA
Source organism: Bryobacterales bacterium (assembly GCA_038215275.1). Classification (GTDB taxonomy): domain Bacteria; phylum Acidobacteriota; class Terriglobia; order Bryobacterales; family Bryobacteraceae. The sequence goes on from JBBQRA010000181.1 coordinate 7,052, forward strand.
TCCGCGCCGATTCCATGTCGTTCTTCTGCACCGCGAAAAACAATGCATTCAGACCGCCTTTCTTCGCCGTGTAGTCGCCTTCATTGTTCCAGGGAATCCCCGTCTTCCCCAGCGTTGCCGTCGTCGGCAGATAGATCGTGTACTTGACGTCCCAGGTCTTCGTCGTCGCTCGAACGTCAGCACCGTACTCGAGCAGTAACCGCACCGCCTCCGGTCGCCCCGCCGCCCACATCAGTGCCGTCTGCCCGAACTTCTTGTCCCGCGCGTTAACCGCCGCCCCCTTGGCCAGCATCCGCTTCATCATGTCCACCCGGCCCATGCGGGCGGCGGTCATCAACGGCGTCTCGCCATTCTCGCGCTCGATGTTGGGGTCTGCGCCGCCGGCCAATAGCTGGTCGACAATCGCCAGCGAACCATTCGCGATCGCCAACGCCAGCGGACCTAGGCCAATTTCGTTGGTCCGATTGGGGTCCGCGCCGGCCTTCAGCAGCACGCCCACCATCTCGGCGTTGGCTCGCAGGGTGGCCCACGCCAGCGGCGACGTCCCGTCGCTCTGCCGCTCATTCGGATCCGCTCCTTGCGCCAGGAGTTGCCGGACTCCATCGCGATCGTCGCCACGCGCCGCATTCAGCAGGGCGCTACCGTCCGGCGCGAACGCCACCGCCCCGAACGACAGAGAAAGGAAGACAAGGATTGCGTACCGCATCGCCGCTAGACCTCCAGCCGGTTGAGCCGGCCCGTGCTATCTCCCAACTTCTCAGTGGGCACACCCACCTTGTCGAGCATCGTCAAGTACAGATTCGTCAGCGGCGTCTCGTCACCTGGGAACTTCAAATACCGTCCACCCGCGATCCTGCCCGCTGCACCGCCAGCAAGGATGATCGGCAGGTCGCGCTGGCTATGCGACGTCGGCACGCTCAGGTTGCTCCCGTAGAGAATCAAGGAGTGGTCCAGCAGCGTTGAGTTGCCCTCCTTGATCGAATCCAGCTTGCTCAGGAAATACGCGAACAGCCGCGACTGATCCACATTGATCTTGGCGAGCGCATCCAGCTTGTCCTTTTCAAAGTTGTGGTGCGAAATCTCGTGGTGCCCCATCGAAATGTCCAGGTGCGGATAATTGATCGATGTCGCCTCCCGGGCGTACATGAAGGTCCACACTCGCGTCAGGTCCGCCTGCAGCGCCAGCGTCTGCAAATCGAACATCAGCTTCACATGCTCCGGCCACGAGTCCGGCACACCCGCCGGCCGCGCCATCTCAGGCAGGTCCGTCGGCCGCTTGCGCGAGGCAACCTGAATCCGCCGCTCCACATCGCGGATCGACTCGACATACTCCTCCAGCTTGCGGCGGTCTCCGGCGCCGAGCCTGGCCTTCAATTCGGCAATCCGTTCCGTAACGCTGTCCAAGCTGCTCTGGTCCGCCGCATCCCGCGCCGCAGCCGCGGCTGGATCAATGCGCCCCCCTTCTCCAAACAGCCGCTCAAACAGACGCCGCGGATTGAACTCAAACGGCAGCGGCGTTGTGGCGCTCTTGAAAACCGGGCCAACATGTGCAGCGCCGCCGTTGTTGTTCTCGGTCGAAAGCTCGAGCGACGCAAACTGCGTTTCCTTGCCGAGCGTCCGGGCTGCCAGTTGATCCACTGAGATGCCGACGTGTACCTTCCCCTTCGCCGGCTCTACGCCGGTCAGGAAGGAAGCCAGCGCACGGTCATGAAAACCTGCCTTGCTCCGGTCCGGGTCCGACGACAGACCGCTCATCACCACCATCTTTCCGCGGTGCGGAGCCAAAGGCGCCAACGCCTCGCTAAATTGAAAGCCGGCCCCTTCGCCCTTGGGCCGCCAACGGTCCTGGTCCACGCCTAGCGGGTAGATCACGAAGCCCAACCGGCGCACCGGAGCGGCAGCGGTCAGCTTTTCGGCGGTCAACGCGGGGACCATCGCTTCCAGCAAAGGAAGTCCCAGGCACACACCCGCACCGCGCAAAAACGTGCGGCGGGGAAGATACTTCTGCTGAATAAACATGGTTTCAGCGCTCCTGCTTTTGTCTCATTTGGAAAGGTGCGCTTCTCACGATGGCAAGAACCAAGTCATGAAAGCGATATTCAGCGGCTTCGGTCTGGCGCATGATTGCGCGAATCGTCGGTTGGTCCCGGGCGTCCAACTCGCGGCCCAGTGCGTAGGTCATCAGGCGCTCTAAGGTCGCGTGGACGAACTCATCGGCACGGCCCAACAGCATCGCCTTCAGTCCCTGCGGTCCGGCAAACTCCGTCCCGCCAAGCATCTTGGCTGAGGCATTAATCGGTCCGCCCTCATCTTTCGTCCGCCAACGCCCAATCACGTCATAATTCTCGAGCGCGAATCCCAGCGGATCAATGCGGTCATGGCAGGAAGCGCAACTGGGGTTCGCCCGGTGCCGTTCCACCTGCTCCCGCGCCGTCAGCTTCCGCCCATCCCCCGTCTTCTCTTCGAGCGGAGGCACGTTCGCCGGCGGTGCGGGTGGCGGCGAATTCAAGAGATTCTCTAGAATCCATTTGCCCCGCAACACCGGCGACGTCCGCGTGGAATGCGAGGTCAGTAGCAGCACGCTCCCATGCCCCAGCAGCCCACCGCGACCGGAGGCGCCATCCAGCGGAACCTTGCGAAAGCCAGGTCCGGTAACCCCGGCGATCCCGTAGTGACCGGCAAGCCGCTCGTCCAGATAGGTGTAGTTGGCGCGGAGGAGATCCAGGACACTGCGATTCTCCCGAATCAAACTATTCACGAACAGACGGGTTTCTGTCTGGAACCCGGCCGCGAGGGCGGCATCGAACTCCGGAAATAACTCTTTGTCGGGAGCCACTCCGGCCAGCTCACGGAGCCCTAGCCACTGGGCCGCAAAGTTGTCCATCACCGCGGTAGAGCGACGGTCGGCCAGCATGCGGCGTACCTCGCGCTCCAGCATCTTCGGCTCGCGCAGTTTGCCGGCCGCCGCCGCATCCAACAACTCGTCGTCAGGAATGCTGCTCCACAGGAAGAATGAAAGCCTGCAGGCGAGCTCGAAATCCGTCACCGGCTGGCCACTGCCCGGCGCGCCATCGGCGGAATCAAACTCAAGCCGGAAAAGAAAATCCGGCGCCAGCAGAACTTCCCGGATCGCTGCCGCAATAGCGACGTCGAACGGCTTGTTCCCGCGACGGGCCGCTTCAAACGCCTTGAGAAACGGATTCAGGTCCGTCGGGGCCAGGCTCCGCCGGAAAGCACGGCGTACGAGCGGCGCCAGGATGCGCTTAGCGCAGTCCCCCTCGTCCGACGCCGAGGCCCCCCCAGGCCGGCAGACGAAGATCCGAGCCCGGCTCGGAGTCTCCCCGGGGCCAGTCGCGTTTTTAGGACCAGCGATTTCAATGCGACCCAGTGCGGGCGGCCCGGGCAAGCCGTCGAAAGCCGCCTCCCCCGCCGTCATCCCTCCAATCTCGAATAGCTTCACGCGGCGGCCATCCACGCGGAACTCAATCGTAGGACGCACTGCGCTGCCCAGCACGTCAAGCGGGCCGCCAATGGCGGGGCCACCAGGACCGCCCACATTCAACACCGGCCCTTCGCGCTCCGCATACTCATCCGGGAACGTCACCACTACCGTATGCGAACCCGCCTTCATCCTCGTCAGGCGCAGGCGGAAGAAACGAACTCCCTCCAGTGGGGTCAGGCTCTCTTTCGCCAGAAAGGCGCGCAGGTCGTAGTCGCCGTCCTTAGGAAAATAGTGGGTAACGCGGATCCCACCCCGTGTGCCAAACGGCATGCCTTCGCCTTGCCATACCGCCTGCGTTCCCGTGGCCGGAAAAATCTCAACTACCGGCGATGCTTCACCCGTACCCGTGGCAAGCGCGCTCACCCGCCGGGCCACGCTCAAATATCGCTCCAGCAACAGCGGCGACATCGAAAGCGCGTCTCCAATATTGTCGAAACCGGCGGCGGTCTGGTCCTGCGGAAGTTCGGCGTCCAAGGGAAGCTCAATATCCAACAGATCACGGACGGCGTTCGTATACTCCGTCCGATTCAACCGGCGAATCACCGGCGATCCAGCAAACGGCGCGCGGCTTCCGCCGCGGTCAAGTTCCGCGATTAATCCGCCCAGGAAAGCGGCGGCGGAAGATTCCTGCGGACGTGGCACTCCCGCCGGGGGCATCTCTCGTGCACGGACCCGTTTCGCGACTTTCTCCCAGATGTCCGGACGAAGAGACGCATCGGAGTGCGAAATCCCTTCGAGCACGAAGCCGCCCGACTTGGTCCGCTCACTATGACAACCCAGGCAATTCCGCCCCGTAAAGGCTTCCCGGCTCTCTGTCTGAGCAGACAAGACAGCCGCAAGGCAGACAGCGATGGGAAGCGTCCGGAGATAGCCAGCCTTTCTCTTCATGGAGTTTCTGCTCGGATCCGATTTCGGTCTGCTTCGAGTTTACATCTATCCGCTGCGCCACGAAGTTTGGTGTAGAATCAGGGGCCGATAAGGAGTTTCCTCCCCATGCTCGACGAGAAGCGTTCTCATCCCTCCCTGAGCCGGCGTACCTGCATCGCTGCCGCTGGCGCTGCCGCCGCGGCAACCGCCTCTGCCGCACCCGCCGGCTCGATCCCCATCATCGACACCCACTTCCATCTCTACGACCAGACTCGCCCCCAAGGCGCACCGTTTCCCTTCACGCCCAACAATCCGCCGTTCCTCGCCCACCACTATCGCGAGTCAGCGGTCCCGCTCGGCATCGTCGGCGGCATCAAAGTCGAAGCCAGCCCGTGGGTCGAAGACAACCTTTGGGTACTGATGATGATCGAAAAGGAACCCATCATCACCGGCATGATTGGGAACCTCGACCCCACCATCCCGCAGTTCCGCGAGTATCTCGAACGCTACAACCGCAACAAACTCTTCCTCGGAATTCGATACGGCAATGTCTGGAAGGGTCAGGACCTCGTCACGGCCATCCATCAGCCCCTCTTCATCGAAAACATGAAGGCCTACGCCCAAACCGGTCTGACTCTTGAGGTCGCCAACCCCCGCCTCGATCTCATCGAAGCCACGCTCCGCCTCACCGACCAAGTCCCCAACCGTAATTGGTTAGCGGGTTTCAAAGGAGCCGTGGGCGTTCAAGACCCCAAGGACAGTGAAGAAACATGAGTCGACAGCCTTGCGAGCGGTCTGAATCACACTCAAAAAAGCGGAGGTGGCGTATGCGCCCCGTTCGTTC
>JBBQRA010000182.1:0-12248 GCA_038215275.1 Bryobacterales bacterium
TCTGGCTGGTAGCTGTTCGTAAGAGTGGGCTTGGGAGAGCCGAACAGTTTGCTGATCGCGGGATAGTTGATGGCATCCGGGTCGGCCTTAGCGAGGCGGCGGATCTCACCGGCGAGGTCCTGGTCGCCGAGGCCCTCAGTACCGACGAGTCGCATAGAGAGGACGAACGCTTCCGCCGGGGTGACGTTTTCGAGCGCTTTGGCGATGTCACCGTCGGCGAGGAGACGGCCCACGAGCCGGGCGCGGGCGGGCGGGGCCTGTTGCTGGAGCGTTTCGACAACGCGGGTTCGGAGTGCTTCGTTCAAGGATGCTTCGGCGAGTAGGGCATCGGCGTAGCGGAGGTGGAGCGCGGTGAAATGAAGTTGGTTGGGGGTTACTTCCCAATACCGGGGCACCTTGGCGCTTTGAACCATTTGCGGGACAAGGTCGCCCCAGATAAGAGCCTGCTCCCTGCTGGGAATCAGGAAATTCTGTTCGGCTTCGGCTAAGGCATAAGACAAGCTAACGAGCGAGCCGACGAGGCGACCACCGGCGCTGGCGGGCCAGCCCGTGCCAACGACTTCTGTTTGGCGCCAAGTCTGGTTGGCGCCCTGCATCCCGAGAAAGTCGTGGCTGCGGACGAAGATGGGATTGGTATAGAGTATTTGCGCTCCGGGCGGAGCGTAATGGGCGTAATTCAGGCCGACGAGGGTGTCGCGTAACAGCGGAGCGAGGCTGGCCTTGATGTCATCGAGCCGTTCCGGATTGCCGGCCGCCTTTTCAATGGCAGCGCGTAGATTCAGCTTGCGCTGCTTCTCGATATGACGTTCGGCGTAGTAACCAAAGAGCAGCGAGTTCTTCTCGACACCTGAGAGACCGGCGCGGGGCAATTGGACGTCGGCGAGACGCTGCGCGACGCGAGCGACGATGGCGGAATCGACTTTGGCGCCCTTGCCGATGGCGTCAAGGTGTTCGGAGAGATCGAAGATGGCCTTCAGCGAGACGAGGCGCTGCGCTTCAAAGACCTTCATCAGATCCTGAACCAGCGTGATGTGGGATTCGCTCTCCATCTCGTCGTCGAAGCCGGCCAGAAGGTCGAGCATGCGGTCTTGCGGAGAGACTTCAGGGCGGGACTTGGTCGCGGTCAGAAGGCTCTTGACGCCTTCGACACCCGCCGCGAAGACGTCCCGTTCCGTCTTAATCTTGGCAAAAGGACTGATGACTTGGTTGAAGACTTTGTCGGCATCTGCTTCCGCGATGCTGCCCTGACGCAGAAAGATCTGCCAGAAGCTGACGAGGGCCTGCAACGTACCGGCGGCGTCGGCGCGAACTCCTTGATCTCGAATGGAGGCTTCGGCTGCTAGGAGATCGAGATAAGCGATGATGGTCTCGTCGGTAAGCCGGGGCGTCTCGTTCAGGACGGGATATTGGGCGCCAAATGTCCGGTATTCGCGGGCAAGGCGGTCCACGGTAGCCGGGAGCATGGGCTTTTCCCGGCGCCTGTTCATATCGCTCAGAGCCATGTAGATACGGAGCGGCTCGTTTTCGACGGCTTTGCGACTGAGGGCGAAGAGCGCTTCGATGACGTCGTCGGACTCCTTCCAGCCGACGGCCGATTTGGTGAGCTTGCCGTCGTACTTTCCGTGGGGATGTTTGACGAAGAGATTCTTCCAGATTTCGACGTTGCCGGGGACGTGGGCGCTGCCGTCGGGATCGAGGCGGAGGCGGGTGGTGAGGAGAAGGAGGTCCGTGTTGGCGCGGAAGACCGGGCGGGCAGGTCCGGGGCTGGTCAAGCGTCCCTTTACAGCGCCATAGTAACGGCGGAGCCGGGCGGGTTGGGTGAGGAACTCCTGGACGGGGCCAGAAATGCGAGAGATGGAATCGAAGTAGCTGCAAAGCCAGCCGTCGTCTTTGGCGACGAGACGTTCAAAAAATGCCGCAGGATCGGAGGGCGAGGCGCCGGCGAGCTCGGCCCAGATCGCTTCGGCCTTAGGGCCACCAGGAACTACCGCTTTACCGTCGCGAATATAGAACATGCCGCCGAAGAAGTCGAGGACGTGCGAGAAGGCCTTAAGGCGCATCACGGGGATGCTGGCTTTCATCTTGTCAGCGGTTTCGCGGTCGAGTTTCGAAACGCCGAGATAGAGACGGCAGAGCTGGGGATCGCTGAGAAAGGCGTCGATGAATTCGCCTTGGACCTTCTCTTTGGCGCCGAGCCAGTATTCTGCGGTGTAGAGAATTGGGACGGTGGTGGGAGCGTAGGGATAGGAGAAGGGGCGGTTCGACCGGAGGGCGGTTTCAAGCTCGGCGAGGGGGAAGCCGGAGTCGATAGTGAGGAAGGCGCGCGAGGCATTGACGGTTTCGAGGACGACTTCAGCGCCGCAAGCGCCCCGCATACGGTAGCCGAGGACTTTGAGGAGGTCGCCCGTGATGGCGGATTCGCACTGGTCGATCTGGATTTTGCGGGCGTCGCCGGCGAGCTTGGCGAGTTCGCGCGCTTGAGTGAGGTAGCGGACGACGAGCTTTAAAAATTCGGTTTGTTCGAGACCTTCCGAAGAGTTGGCGGCCTGGTAGCCATTAGTTACCACGTTCCTTGCGAGCGCCGGGAGAATCTCTTCTTCGGGCAGATCCGGCGAAAGGGCGGCCATGCGATTGAAGGAGCGAAGCGGGCCGGGGATGTCGACGGTGGTCCATTCCTGGCCCGTGGTGCGAGGCTTGGGTTGCGGGATGATTACACCGAGGTCTTGGCCACCGGCTTTCCGGTACGCTTCCAAATGGGTCGCTGCGGCCGAGCGGTCGCCGTGGAGGAGATCAAGCACGACGAGGCGGCGGGCGGTTTGTTTTCGGTCGCCGCCGGACTTTTCAAGGGTGCCTAAGAGTTGAGCATAGGCATCGCGGGCGGCTGGATCGCCATGACGGTCGAGGAATTCGGCGTAGAAGGAGAGCGAGACTGGATCGTTGGGAGCATTGCGGACAGCATTGACCAGGAGATCTCGCGCAGCCCTGCTGTTTCCCTTGGCCTCGAAGGCGCGGACCTGGCTGGCCAAGTTCTGGGCGTTCGTGATTCCGACAAACCCTATAACGGACATCAAGAGGAGAAGCCGCATCGTTTTACCGTCCCTCACTGCAATCATCAACAACCGATCGAGCCTTTACGATAACACCATTAAAAAGGCCGCCGAGGGCCAGTCGTCATTGTGCCTCCTGTCGTGGGTAGAGTTAACAAATACGTCTGACGGCGCAAAAAAAGGAGAGCGCCGGGGAGGCGCTCTCCTGGAGTGAGGAGGATGTTCAACGAGGGAATCGAACTAGTGAACGAGTTGTTCGCCGGAGCCGGAGCCCGCTGTGGTCATGGGATCAGCGACCCTGGCGCGATCTGGAACGACGAGAGCCTGATAGCCTTGCGCGAGTTTGGTACTGCCGAAATCGCTGACGAAGGCATATCCGTGGGCGAACTGGAACTCACAGTTGACCATCATGTAGCCCTGGAAATTCGGACGGGCGGCGGAGACCGTGAAGGTCCATTGTTCGCCGCCTTGAAGCACCGGGCTGGCCAAGGGAGGGAACTGAGCCTGTGTGGTGGCATTGAACGGCGTCGGGAAAAATGTGCCGCTGCATCGGCCAGTTTGCGGCAGGGTGCCGAGGGTGTCCCGGGAGCTATTCACGACGGAGACCCCGGTATCAAAGCCAGCCTGATTGGTCAGGAATTGGAAGAGCAGCGTGGTGCGGCAAATGTTGAAGACGAATGCCGGAACAGGCGTTGAGGTATTTACATGACGAGGGACCACATCGGTTGCCGTAGCGGAAGCGTTGCCACCCTGGGGGCCGAGGCCACCGAGAACACTGATTGTTCCGGCGGTGGGTTGGGGGGTGCCGCTAAAAGCGACGACAACGCCGAAGGCGACCGACTCAACCGCGAGGAAATCGTTTTCGAGGATCTCCCAACTGACTTCGCCATTGGCCGGGACAAGCGCAAGACCGCCATCGGCGGTGGAAACGTTGGGGGCAGGAGCAAAGGGGAGATTGGCATTAGCCGTGAGCCGGGCAGTAACGGTAGGGACGCCGTTGCCGTTCAACGAGGAACCCACCGCAGTTTCGCGGGTGGTGACGAATAGCCGGACATTCGTAGGAATGTTCGAGAAGACCGCCCGAAGGATGGTGCCGTTGTCGGCGATGCCAATCCGATTGAGACCGTTGGTGGTGGGGAAGGCGAGATTGGTGAAGCCGCTCTCGTTTGGTTGGTTTTGCAACGGTTCATTTTGAGAGAACAAGGCGGCCGGATCACCCGAGGTTGTGCTGGCGATTCTTTTTTTGAACGCGTTCGGAGAACCGGTAGTTTCGGCGAAGGTCAGGAGCATACTGCGCCCACCGGGAGCCGAGTATTGGCCCGCGTTACCGTCGGCGAGATCGACGTTGTTTCCGGTGCAGGTGACGAAGGCCTGTGGTCCGGTGACTTCGGCGCCGGTGGCGGAGCGGAGTCCTGTGGTCACGCCCTGGCGGACGGACGCGACCGTCTGCTGGGGATTCACGAAGGTTCCCACCGTGGCGCCAGTAACGGAAAGGAAGACGATGGCCGAACCGGTGGCCGGCAGGCTATTCGTGTTCACGCGGATGTTCTTGAAGCGAAGGATCCGTTGCGCATTCGGGCCTGGGGGATTGAGAGGAATGTTGGACCAGGACAGCGAGTTGAAGGATTCGTAGCGTCCTTGAAAGATGTTGTCGGTATTGTTGCAAACGGCGGTGATGCAGGGCGCTTGGACGGCGGGGGCGGGGTTGTCGATCAACAGAATGGCCTCCGTAATCGGCGGCGCAGCGGCCGCCACGATCCGGCTCGTCACGGCCGTGTTGAAGAACATACTGATGTTCACGGTTGGGAACGCGCCAGCTGTGACTGGGGTGCCCCCAGTACAACTAATGACAATGTCACCAGTCAATTCGGCCACACCACCTTGGCGAATCGTTGCCGCCGCGGGCGGCGTGGCGGTGCACGTCATGCTTTGGGCAAAGCTGGTGACCGAGAAAACGGTGAGGGCCGATCCCAGAAAAAACAGCGGCTTCATGGACATAGCAAACTCCTTCCGGGGCTGATCATAAGGACGAACCCCCTTCAGGGATACTGTACCCCAAAACATTTCGGAATGGAATTGTTTGCTTTATGCGGGATAAAACGGAAAACGGCCGGTCGAAGGATCGACCGGCCGACAGGGATTCGCCGTCGCGCAGTTACTACTGTGCGAGGCGGAGAATTTCCGAGGCGATTCGAGCGAAGGCGTCGCCGAGATCGGCTGAGGTCGGGGCGAATATATAAAGACCATTGACCTTGGTGTTGTCGTAGCTGGAGGCGTTGAGGTCGTTAGCCATACGCTCGAGGAGTTCGTCGTCGACGCCGCCGTTACTGCCGAGTCCGATGGTGTAGGTGACGACACCGAGGTTAGCGTCATTGCGGGCGGCGGTCGCGGCGTTGTCGGCGAGATTCATACCGATTTTGGCAACGTTAGTAGGGCGGTCGAGACGGAGGAAACCGGCGTAGGGGTGGCCGGAAGCGTTGGTGAGCAGCCCAGTTTGGTAGCCCGTGGTGTTGAGGCCGTTGGCGTCGGTCCAAGGGACGTAGGCCAGATCGTAGCGCGCGCGCTTCTGGGCCGTCGACATTTGGCAGTTTGTCCGCTGCGATGAGGCAATCATCGGCTCGCCGGTGTAGGAAGTGGCGACGGGATCAACCAGGCCGTTGGTGTCGCCACTGGAGTTGTTGATATCGCCACCGGTGATGACGCCAAGCTTAGGAGCGAATACGCCCCACAGAGAATTCGTCGAGCTGCGGCCATTGTCGTCCTGGCAGGTGCTTTTGGGAACGTTGCAGAAAACACCGGTGCCTCCGCAGGGTCCGCCGCTATAATCGCGTCGTTGGTCAGCCAGAGTCTTGATCGGGAAGCGGGCGGTGAACGCAGTGGGAACCCCGTCCGTAAAGAATACGATCATGTTCAATGCCAAAGGCTGATTGATGGTCACAAGTTGCCGGTAGGCGTTCCAATAGGCTTGAGAGGTATTGGTCCAACCACTGCAGGTCACTTGGTCAATCGCCGTAGTGAGCAGCGATCCCGAGGCCTTAAACTCTTTGGTTGGAGCGTAGGCGTTAAAGACGCTAGCCCCGAAGCTGATCATCCCGAGACGGTCGCGGCCATTGACAAACATGTTCACGAACGTCTTTGAGGCGGCGATCATGTCGGTGCAGGGCTGACCGCTCATGGACCCGGAACGGTCCAGGACGAGAATGAGGTTCACATCGCGCCGGGAGGCTCGCCCAGCCGAACTGGCGAGCGCGGCCGAAGTTCCGATGTAGCGCATGAAGTAGAGCGGCGCGTTGGCGGTGGCCGTAGCTGTGACGTGCAAAGTATTGAGCGTCGCCTGTGTGACCGTGATGGTGGGAACCGCACTGTTGGTGCCCATGTATCCGGGGGGGAAGTTTGCGTTGAAGAAGGCGGTGCCGCGCTGGGTTGCGCTCGCGGTCTGTTCGGCCAGGGTGAGTCCGAGGTTCAGGTTGCGGGCGGTGGCGAGGGCGGTCGCGTCACAGGCGGCGCTCAGTTTGGTGCGGATCAGATAGAGCATTCCGGCGTCGATGGCCAAACCGACGATCGGAATTGTGAAGATCAGCATGAATGCCGTCAACATGACGGCGATGCCTTTCTCGCGGGCGGCGCGTGCGTTTTTTGGGGTGGGAACCGTTTTAGGCATCGGGTGTCTCCTTACTAAAAGATGCTGCGTTGGTAGACGTAGGTGTTCGTACGGTAGCCGGGCAAGTCAAGTTCGGGCGTACGAAAGTAGGCTTCGGCGACGAATGCGAATTCGCCATCGCCAAGGTTCATGATGGCGTCGAATGCATCCGCTCGAGCAGTGGAGTTAGCAAGGTAGTTGTTGGTGGTAATACTGCCGTCGGACGTGATGATGGAAGAGGCCGGAGTTCCGAAGCTGCTTGACGTGAGGGTGGAGTTGCCGATCACGATCCGTTTGATCATGACGTGGCGGTTGAAGTTCGGGCAGGCTGCCGTACTCGAATAGGTGGGGACGCACTGTGCGGTGCCCGCCTTCATAATCTGAGTCAGAATGACGGTGCCATTCCCGCTGTTTACTGTCATTCCCAGGCCTCGCGAAACGCGGACGATCAGTTCCTTGTTCTGGGCAACAGAAAAATCGACGTAGCGCATAAACATCGAACCGGAGTCGCGCGCAACGACGGCCGCTTGGACCGACTTGGTCAAACTCATACCGACTGAGAAGACGCCGAACATGATCGGCAATAGAAAGACGATGACGAGCGAAAATTCGATGAGTGAATTGCCTCGCTCGGAACGATTCTGGGATTTCGATGGAGTCTTGCGCATAAGGTTGGCCTAGCGGCAGGGTGGGGTGGAGGTTCCCGGTAAACTTTCCGTGCGGTCAGCCGCCGTGACAGTAATGCTGAGCGGCGTGCTGTCGCGAATCAGAGGCGCGATCCAGTTATGACTGTAGTTCTCGACCGACACTTCGACGATGTTGCCGGCCGCATTGCTGCCGACGCCGGTTACGGTCTGGCTAAGGTTGGACGGCGGATGGTAGGTAACCTTGATCAGCTCATCGTGCGTGTTTCTTAAGAATCCAGCCGAGGAGTTCTTCACTACTTGACGGATCGAAGCGTCCTGGCACATTCCGGACATGGTCTGGTACGTCACCGCATAGCGGACGCCTTCGCGCACCGCGTGCTGAAACGTAGCCCGCATGAAGATCGCCAACGAATAATCCGTAATCGCAAACAAGATTGCAAACAGCGGAACAAAGACGAAACCGAATTCCAGCATGGCGTTGCCGCCCTGCTTTCGACGTCGCGCTGGTTGGGAAGTTACTGACATAGAATCCGGCAGAGTGTGCCTAAGCACAACAATAAAGTAGGGACTCGCCGGATCCAATGAAGCACCGTACCTAGAAACGGTTTAAAAATACCTTAGCGCTAGGTTACCGTCAGAGCGGATTTCGCCTTAGAGGCGTGCCATAAGTAAACTGTCCCGGCAATGGCGAACCCCAGGCTCATCCATTGAGTCAACGATAGGCCACTTTGCAGACTCTGTTCATGGTGACGAACGAACTCAACCAAAAACCGGACGGCCGAGTACACCGTCAAGTAAAGTCCGATCAGAGTACCGGGTCGCTGCGGCTTGCCGGACATCCGGTACAGAATGACAAACAGCACCAACTCGGCAAACGATTCATAAAGCTGCGTGGGGTGCAGTGGTACTCCGAGTGGTGTGCCGCTGATGGCCGCCGCGTCGGGATTGGAGTAACGCACCGCCCACGGCCGTTCGCAATAAGCACCATAGCAGCAGCCGGCGGCGAAGCAGCCGAGCCGGCCGACAGCATGGCCGAGCGCCAAGCCCGGCGCAAAAACATCGGCCACCGGCAGGAACGCAAGTTTCTCCCGGCGGACGTACCACCAAGCCACGATCAGAGACAGGACCAAACCGCCCTGGAATACCCCGGCGGCCTGTAGCGTCGCCAGGGAGAAGATTTCCTCTGGCCGCTGGACGTAGTAGCCCCAGTCGAAGAAAAACATCGCCAACTTGGCGCCGATCATGCCCGCGAACACAACGTAGAGGACAAGATTGGTGATCTTCTCCGGGTCCATCCCTTTACGGCGGGCGAGTCGCGTGGTAACCATGAGTCCCAGCAGGACGCCTGCCGCAACCAGCAGGCCATAAGTGGGCAGAAAGAAGTCGCCGGAGGAAAATAGCTTAGGTAGCATGCTCTTCCCCGCGTTGGCGCCATATATCCAGCAGCAGCAAGCCCGCGCCGACGCAGATGGCGCTATCGGCAACGTTAAAGACTGGCCATTGGTACTCGCCGATATAGACGAGCAGGAAGTCGGTGACGTAGCCCCGCAGCACACGATCCCACATGTTTCCGAGCGCTCCACTCAACACCAGCGCCAACGCCAGGCGGACCCAGTCGGACTGCTTATCGTGCTTGCGGAACGACATCAGCAGCATGCCGGCGACAGCCAAAGTGACTACTCCGGAAAAACCGATGAGCACGATGGCGCGGATATGGTCCGGCGCATCGTTCAGCAGGCTGAAAGCCGCTCCCCGGTTCTGCGCGTGGACGATGCTGAAGAAGCCGGGAATCACAGGATAGGCGTCCCAAAAGTTCACTCGCGCCTCAATGAGGCGTTTGGTGGCCCAATCGAGCGCGAAAACCGCCGGGACGATACTGACAATGGCCGCTTGGATACGCGTCATAGACAACTATGCTGAGAACATCTCCTTGACGGCTCCGGCGCACGGACCGCAAACCGCGGGAAGATCGGCGTCAGCGCCGATGTCGGAGACAAACTTCCAACAGCGTTCGCACTTGCCGCCGCTGGCGCGGTTCACCTCTACAGTGATGGGCGCCGAACCGGAGTTGGACAATTCGACTTGGGAGACGATGAAGAGACCGGGCAACTCGCTCCGATGAGCGTCGAGCAGGGCGAAGGTGGCGTCGTCGGCCGTGATCTTCAATCTCGCTTCGAGCGGCGCCCCGATCAGATTCGCCTGCCGGGCTGCTTCTAAGGGCTTTGTGACTTCGGGACGAAGGGCCATGAGACGGTCCCAATCGGCGAGCTTGGCCCGCTGGGATTCCGGAATGCCGGCACACAGTTCGGCGGCTTGAGGGAAGTAAGCCAAGTGGATACTTTCCGTGTGCCCGAGGCTGCGCCAGATCTCTTCACAAGTGAAGCTCAGGATGGGTGCGAGCAGGCGGACGAGGGCATCGGTCAGACGGTAAAGGGCTGTTTGCGCACTGCGACGGGCCTGTGATCGGGTCGCCGTCGTGTAGAGCCGGTCCTTGAGCACATCGAAATACACGGCGCTGAGATCGGTGGTGCAGAACGCATAGCAGGCTTGATAGATGCGATGAAAGGCGTACTCTTCGTACCATACCCGGCACTTGGCGACGAGATCTTCGCCGCGGACAAGGATCCACTGATCGATAGGCTCAAGCGCCTCGGCGGGGACGGAGTCCGTCTCCGGGTTGAAACCATGGAGGTTGCCAAGCGTATAGCGGAAGGTGTTGCGGATCTTCCGGTAAGCGTCGGTGAGCCGCTGCAGGATCTCGTCGCCCAACCGGACGTCCTCCCAGAATTCGACCGAGCTCACCCAAAGGCGGAGGATTTCGGCGCCCGCCTGTTTGATCACCTTCTCGGGTTCAATGACATTGCCGAGCGATTTCGACATGGCGCGGCCTTTGTCATCGAGCGCCCATCCGTTGGTGAGGCAGCCGCGATACGGAGCGTCGCCCTTGGTGCCGATGCCAACGAGAAGCGAAGAATGGAACCAGCCGCGATACTGATCGCCGCCTTCGAGATAGAGGTCTGCGGGCCAAGGCAGGTCGTAGCGTTCGCAGAGGACGGCCAAGTGGCTGGAGCCGCTGTCGAACCAGACGTCCAGAATATCCTTCTCTTTCGAGAACTCCGCGCCCCCGCATTCGGCGCAGCGATAGCCTTCCGGGAGGAGTTCGGCGGCGGTCTTTTCGTACCAAAGGTCGGCCGAGTGGATCTTGAACTGGGCCACGACGGCGTCGAGGACCGTGCGGTCTTTGACCAGCTTTTCGCAACTCGTACAGGTGAAGGCGACGATGGGAACGCCCCAGGTCCGCTGCCGCGAGATGCACCAATCGGGCCGGCCGGCGATCATATTCGAGATGCGCTCTTCGCCCCAGGCCGGCATCCACTTTACGCGCTTGATGGCTTCGAGCGCCTCATGGCGGAGGTTGTTCTTCTCCATGCCGATGAACCACTGTTCGGTGGCCCGGAAGATGGTGGGCTTGTGGCAGCGCCAGCAGTGGGGGTAGGAGTGCTCGATCGTCTTGTGTCCGGCCAGAGCGCCCGCGGCCGCCAGGATCTCCATGACTTTGGCGTTGGCTTGCCATACGGTCAGGCCGATGAGTTCTTCCGGCAGATGGCCGGGTTCGTTTTCGGTGTGATAGAGACGGCCGGCGGCGTCGACCGGACAGTAGACCGGCAGGCCATTTTGAAGGCCGGCGATGTAGTCGTCCATGCCGTGGCCGGGCGCGGTGTGGACGGCGCCGGTGCCCTGTTCGAGCGTGACGTGCTCGCCCAGGATGCCCTTGCTTTCGCGTTGGGCGAACGGGTGAGCGAACATGGCTCCGTCGAGTTTGGAGCCGGTGAAGCGGGCCAATTCCATGTGGCTTTCCCACCCCAGATCCTTGGCCACCTGTTCGAGGAGACCGCCGGCGACGATCAGGACGCCTTGCGGGGAATCCACAGCGACGTATTCG
The DNA here is from genome assembly GCA_038215275.1 of Bryobacterales bacterium. Lineage (GTDB taxonomy): Bacteria > Acidobacteriota > Terriglobia > Bryobacterales > Bryobacteraceae. Next base: position 11,278 of record JBBQRA010000182.1, read on the forward strand.
AGGCGCGGGTGGTAACAAATGCCAAGGTTGGCAGGAATCGTCCACGGCGTCGTCGTCCAGATGAGGCCGAAGACTTCGCGGCCCGCGAGGGCGGCGTCAATCGCGGCGGCGTCCGAGGTGAGCTCGAACTTCACCCAGATGGACGGGCTCTTGTGGTTTTCGTACTCGGTTTCAGCCTCGGCGAGGGCGGTGCGGCAGTTGATGCACCAGTTCACCGGTTTGAGTCCGCGATAAATGTAGTCCTTAGCGTAGAAGTCGACGAATGCTCCGGCGATGGCGGCCTGATACTCAGGCGCCATCGTCAGGTAGGGATCGTCCCAGCGGCCGAAGACGCCGAGGCGCTGGAAGCTGGTGGACTGGAGGTTAACGTACTTCTGGGCGTAGGCGCGGCAGGCGCGGCGGATCTCGACCGTCGACATCTGCGCCTTCTTCCCGCCGAGTTCGCCATCGACTTTAATTTCGATGGGGAGACCGTGGCAGTCCCAACCGGGGACGTAGGGCGCGTCGTAGCCCGACATCGTTTTCGACTTGACAATGAAGTCCTTCAGCAGTTTGTTGAAGGCGTGACCGAGGTGGATATTGCCGTTGGCGTAGGGCGGCCCGTCGTGAAGGATGAACCGCGGTTTGCCCTGGCGGCTGTTTCGAATTCGCTCGTAGAGCTTGGTTTCTGACCATTCGCCGAGCAGTTTGGGCTCGAGGTTGGGCAGATTGGCTTTCATCGAAAACGCCGTCTGCGGCAGGTTTACGGTCTTCTTAAGGTCGAGCGAACTCCAATCCATGGTGAACCTTCATTATCGAACAGATGCGACCGAATCCGTTAAACGGGCGGACTAGCCGCCATTTCTCACCAGCATCCGGCTTTGCCGCAAAAAGTACCTTTTCGGCCTCTTTTCGCAAAAACCGCGAAAGCCGTCCTCCTTTCGCCGAACCCTAGCAGGTTCCCTCGCTCGCCAATCCCGTGGCAAGGCTCT